>DAIRTA010000055.1:0-11589 GCA_036804125.1 Hyphomonas sp. | reverse complement strand
GCTTGATTCCCGGCCTGCGGGGCGCGATGTGGGGGCGAAAGATGCCGGATACCGCTTCGCCCCCTCCTGGCCCGACGGTGATCACCCTCGGATGCCGCCTCAACACCTACGAATCGGAGGTGATTCGCGCCCATGCGCGGGAGGCAGGGCTCTCCGATGCGGTCATCATCAATACCTGCGCGGTGACGTCCGAGGCCGTGCGCGGCGCGCGCCAGGCGATCCGGCAGGCGGCCAGGGCCCATCCCGGCGCGCCGATCATCGTGACCGGCTGCGCCGCCCAGATCGACCCCGAAAGCTTCGCCCGGATGCCGGAGGTCGCCCGCGTGGTCGGCAATCACGAGAAGATGCAGGCAGAGACCTGGGCGCCCGGGCGCCTGCTCGGCGGGGCGGAAAACGTCCGCGTCAATGACATCATGAGCGTGCGCGAGACCGCCGCGCATCTGATCGGCGGCATGGAGGGGCGGGCACGGGCCTATGTGCAGGTGCAGAATGGCTGCGACCATCGCTGCACCTTCTGCATCATCCCGTATGGGCGCGGCAATTCGCGCTCGGTCCCGGCGGGCGAGGTGGTGGCGCAGGTGCGCGGGCTGGCGGAGACGGGGCATCATGAGGTGGTGCTGACGGGGGTGGACCTGACCAGCTGGGGCGCCGACCTGCCGGGCCAGCCTGCGCTCGGCAATCTCGTCCAGCGGATCCTGAAGCTCGTGCCGGCGCTGAAACAGCTGCGCCTGTCCTCGATCGATGCGATCGAGATCGACCCGGCGCTGATGGAGGCGATGCAGGAGACCCGCGTGGCGCCCTACCTGCACCTGTCGCTGCAGCATGGCGATGACCTCATCCTGAAACGGATGAAAAGGCGCCACAGCCGCGCCGAAGCGATCGCGCTGACCCGGCGGCTGCGGCGCCTGCGCCCTGACATCGCGTTCGGCGCCGACATCATTGCGGGCTTCCCGACCGAGACCGAGGCGCAGTTTGAAAACTCGGTGCGTCTGGTCGCGGATTGCGGGCTCTCTTTCCTGCATGTGTTTCCCTACAGCCCGCGGCCGGGCACGCCGGCGGCGCGGATGCCGCAGGTGGACCGGCGCGCAGTCAAGGCGCGGGCGGCGCGCCTGCGTGCAGCGGGGGAAGAGGCGCTGGCGCGGCACCTGTCCGGCCATGTCGGGCGCGAGGCCGAGGCGCTGGCCGAAAGCGGCCGCGCGGCGCGGCTGGCGGACTTCACGCCGCTTGAACTTGATGACGAAGCCGGCGCCGGCCGCCTTGTGCGCGCGCGGATCACGGGCCATGACGGGCGCCGGCTGACAGGGGAGCGCCTGACTTGATTCTGTGGTTCGGCAAGAAGACGCAGCTGGACGCGGCCAAGGCCGCCGGGGCGGCAATGGCCGAGCCGGAGCTCTCGGCCGAGGACATCGCCGCGCGCGAGACGGCCGCGCGGGAGAAGGCCGAGATCGAGGCCGCCGTGGCCGAAGCCAACCGGGCCTGGGAGGAGCGCCAGCGCCGGGAGGCGCAGGAGGCCGAGGACGAGGCGGCGCGCGCGAAGGCGGCGGCGGAGCTGAAACTGCTCGAGGACCGGCGCGAGGCAGCGCGGCTGCGCGCCGAGGCCGAGGCGGCGGCAAGAGCGGCGGCGGAAGCCGAGGCGAATGATCCGGGGCTGTTCTCAAGGCTGGGGCAGGGGCTTGCGCGCTCCACCGCGCGCCTGACAGAGGGGCTCGCCGCGCTCGGCCGGCGCAAGCTCGATGACGCGGCGCTCAGCGAGCTGGAAGACCTGCTGATAACCTCCGACCTCGGCGCGAATGTTGCCGCGCGGGTGACGCAGGAGATCGCCCGCGAACGGTTTGACCGGGAAGTCAGCGGCGAGGAGATCCGCGCGGCGCTTGCCGGGGAGATCGAGGCGATCCTCACGCCCTGCGAGCAGGTGGTCGATTTTTCCGACGGGGCGCGCCCGCGGGTGGTGCTGTTTGTCGGCGTCAATGGCTCCGGCAAGACGACGACGATCGGCAAGATCGCCGCGAAGCTCAAGGATCAGGGGGCGAAGGCCCTGCTGGTTGCGGGCGATACGTTCCGGGCGGCGGCGATCGAGCAGCTGAATGTCTGGGGCGAGCGGGCGGGGATACCGGTCCTGTCCGGCAAGCCGGGCGCCGATCCGGCGGGGCTTGTCTATGACGCGCTGGAAAAGGCGAGGGCGGAGGATCTCGACCTCGTCCTGATCGATACCGCCGGGCGGCTGCAGAACAAGGCCGAGCTGATGGCCGAGCTGGGCAAGATCGTCCGTGTGATGCGGAAGGTCGATCCGGAGGCGCCGCATGATGTGATCCTGGTGCTGGATGCGACCGTCGGGCAGAATGCGCTCTCCCAGGTCGAGGCGTTCCGGCATACCGCGGGCGTGACCGGCCTCGTGATGACCAAGCTCGATGGCACGGCCAAGGGCGGCGTGCTGGTCGCCATCGCCGAGGCGCACGGGCTGCCGATCCATTTCATCGGCCTTGGCGAGACGGCCGAGGACTTGCGGCCGTTCAGCGCGGCAGCGTTTGCGAAGGCGCTTGTGGGGATCAAGGGCTGACCTAAACCCCTTCTCCCGGGGGGAGAAGGGGCTTTTAGGCTCACTCCGCTGCCTCCACCCCGCCAATCCCGTCATCGAAGATGTCCTCGATGCTGCGGCCGAAAAGGCGCGCGATGGCGAAGGCGAGGGGGAGGGACGGGTCGTATTTCCCGGTCTCGATGGCGTTGACCGACTGGCGGGAGACGTCGAGCCGGTCGGCGAGTTCCTGCTGGCTCCAGCCGCGCTCGGCGCGCAGCACACGGATGATGTTGTGCATGGCTGTCACACCGTCCGGCCAAAGCGCTGGCGGCAATGGGCAAAGCCGAAGGCCAGGAAGAAGAGCGGGCCGAACAGGAAAAGCGGCACATCGCCGATGACGTTGAAGATTTCCAGGAAGCCGAACAGGAAGACCGCGCCGATGGTGATCGCGCCGGCTTCGGCGAGGGCCTCCAGCTGGCGCAGGCGGGTGTATTCGTCCGTCTCCTTCGTCAGGCGCAGCATGGCCCAGAGGATGCCGAACAGCGGCAGGGCGACGGCGACGGCAAAACCGATGCGCAGCCAGAGCGGGGAGGCGTCCTCATCCACGAAGTAGGTGCCGGCGAACAGCGCGGCGACATAGACGGCCATCAGGGGCCAGAAGACATATCTGTAGCGCCGGCCGGCGGTACGGAATCCGAGTTGCTTGGTCATGGGGTCACTCCTATCAAGTTTCCTTGTCTATATGACAAGGTCGCTTGACTAGTCAAGTGACCTTTACAAAATTTATTCCGCCGCGACCGCGCTGAGCGGCGCATCGCGCGGGCCGCGGACAAGGCGCCCCGGCTTGGCGCCCGTGGGCTCGCCGTCCCGGTGGGTGATCTCGCCCTTGAGGATAGTGGCGGTGTAGCCGCTAGCGCGCTGCATCAGGCGGCGCCCGCCGGCGGGCAGGTCGTGGATGACGTCCGGCAGGTGGAGTTTCAGGTTCGCGAGGTCGATGACATTGAGGTCGGCGCGGTAGCCGGGCGCGACCAGGCCGCGGTCATTGAGGCCGATCCATTCGGCGGTGGCGCGGGCCTGGCGGTGGACGAGGAATTCGACCGGCAGTTTCGCCCCGCGCGTGCGGTCGCGCACCCAATGGGTGAGCATGGTGGTGGTGAAGGAGCCGTCGCAGATCATGCCGACATGGGCGCCGCCATCGGAGAGGCCCGGCAGGCTGGCCGGGCTCTGCATCATCTCGGCGATGGGATCGAGCGTGCCCTGCGCATAATTGAGGAAGGGCAGGTAGAGCATCCCGCGCCCCTCGCGCTCCAGCATCAGGTCGAGCGCGATGTCCTCGGGTGTCACGCCGCGCGCGGCGGCGATGGCGGCGAGGGTGTGCTCGGGGCCGGGCTCATAGTCCACCGGGTCCGAGAGCTGGAAGATCTTGCCGAAATTGCGCAGCATGGATTTGAGGAACGGATTGTCCGTCTGCGGCGCATCGGCGAGAAGGCGGGCGCGGAAATCCGGATCGCGCAGCGCCGCCACGCGCGCCGCCAGCGGCTGGTGGGCTATCTCGCGGTAAACGGGATGGGCGCTGAAGGGATTGAGCGTGAGCTCAAGGCCAAGCAGCAGGCCGACCGGGCGCGGGGCGACTTGGGCGCGCATCGGCAGGCCGCTCGCGGCGGCGTCTTCGATTTCCGACAGGAGAAGCCGCCAGCCCTCCGGCGCCACATCGGCCTGGGCGAGGGAGACAGACAGCGGCCGGCCCGTTCGCTCGACAATGCGGCGTAGCATGGCCGCCTCTTTCTGCGGGTCGTTGAAGTCCGAGACGAATTGCAGGACGCCGCGACCGGCCTCGGCGAGACCCATGGCGATGCCGGTGAGCTCGGCTTCGGAGGCGGTGAGGGTCGGGGTCGGCTGGCCGTCCGAGGTGCGATGGTTAAGCGTGCGCGAGGTCGAAAATCCCGCCGCGCCCGAGTTTATCGCCTCGCGGGCGAGCGCCTGCATCTGCGCAATATCCTCCGGGGTCGCCTCCTCGCGATCGGCGCCGCGTGTCCCCATGACGAAGACCCGCAGGGCGGCATGCGGGAGCTGGGCGGCGATGTCGGTGTCGAAGCGGCGGGCCGAGAGGAAATCGAGATAGTCCGGGAAGCTCTCCCAGGCCCAGGGCAGGCCCTCGGCGAGCACGGGGAAGGGGATGTCCTCGACACCTTCCATCAGCCGGATCAGCCGGTCATGGTCCTCCCGCTTGCAGGGCGCGAAGCCGACGCCGCAATTGCCCATGACCACGGTCGTGACACCGTGCAGGGAAGACGGGCTGATCGCGTCGCCCCAGGCGGCCTGGCCGTCATAATGGGTGTGCAGGTCGACAAAGCCGGGGGTCACGACCTGGCCGCGCGCATCGATCTCCTCGACCCCGCGGCCGTTTACCCTTCCGATGCCTGTAATCACGCCGCCGGAGACGGATACATCGCCCTCGAAGGCGCGGCCGCCGGAGCCATCGATGATCGTGCCGGCGCGGATTACGAGATCGTGCTGTGCCATGGGCGGTGTCCTCCGCAGGTGAGGATGCCTGAGGGGGGCATGATGTCAAACCCTGACCCGGCGGCTTCTGCCCGTGCAGCGGCCTCCAAGGGATGTTATGCAGGCGGGCGTAAACCTCTTGGTTCCGGCAAGCGTATAGGCGGACATGAACGACACAGCAGCTCCCAAGAACGGCATCGGCACAGCCGCCGGCAAGGCCAACCAGGTCTGGGCCGATTTCATCCCGGTCATCGGGTTCGTCCTTGTTTATAACGTGTTCCGGCGGGTCGAACTGCTCGACGGGCTGATCAACAAGGACAGCGCGATCTACTGGGCGACGGGCGTCCTGCTCCTGCTGATGGCAGGCTTCCTGATCCGTCAGAAGCTGCGCGGCGAGGAAATCTCGCAGATGATGCTGTTTTCCTCGCTGATCGTTGGCGGCTTCGGCCTGATCGGCATCCTCCTGCAGGAAAAGGCGTTCATCTATGTCAAGCCGACGATCCAGCAGCTGTTCATGGCCGGGGTCGCGATCATCCCGCTCGCCTTCGGGCGGAATGTCTGGAGGGCGCTGTTTGCGAAGGTCTTCGACCTGCCGGATTTTGCCTGGCGCACGCTGGCCATCCGGTGGGGCCTGTTCTTTGTCGCGATGGCTGTGTGGAACGAGTTTCTCTGGCGGATGTATGCACCGGGTTTCGACGCGCCGCTGGTCATGGCGGGGATACCGGTTGCGCCGGCCGGGAGCTATGAATTCCTGGGGCTGACCTTCGGCGCCAAGGATGCCGAGGATGTCTGGGCCAACTGGAAACTCGGCAACATGGTCCTGTTTCTCGCCTTCGGCGCGCTGAACACGCCCTATACACTGAAGCACCTGCGCTCCTGAGGGCGCTCAGCGTTCCTGCTTCAGGACGGCGTCAATGAAATTCACGGCCTCCAGCGCGGCCCAGTCGGCCTCGCCCGACAGGCGCGCCACTTCCAGCCCGCCGCGATCATAGATGATCGTGGTCGGAAAGCCGCGGACGCCTGCGCCATAAACGATGTCGCCCCGGTCAAGCGGGGCATGGCGGAAGACGAGATTGGCCGCGCCCAGCTCGCCGAGCCGGCGGGCGGCATATTCCGCTTCGGAATCATCATCGACACTGATCGCGACGACCTCGAAATCCGGCCCGCCGCGCGCCGCCTGCAGGGCGCCAAGCGAGGGCATTTCGCGCTCGCAGGGCGCGCACCATGTGGCCCAGTAATTGACCAGGATGACCTTGCCGCGCAGGCTATCGAGGCCGGCCTCGCGGCCATCACTGAGGCTGAAGACGCCCGCCGGGGCGGGGCTGCCCGAAAGGGAAAAATCGAGGCCGGCCAAGGAGTCGCGGGCATAGCCCTCCAGCCGTCCGGAGGCCTGACCGCCGCCTGCGGCGCTGAACGCCACATAGACAATTGCGCCAAGGCCCAACAAGAAGAGACCGATGAATGCGATACGGGTCATGTGCGGCCCTGCTGCCTGATGTGATCGAGGATAATGACGATGGCGGACCTGAAAGGCCAGTTGATGTGGGGCGGGCGTTTTGCCGCGATGCCGTCAGATATCATGCAGGACATCAACACCTCACTGGATATTGACCGGCGCCTGGCCGAAGAGGATGTCGCCGGCAGCCGGGCCCATGCCGACATGCTGGCCGAAATGGGCATCATCACGGCCGGTGACAATGAAGCGATCCAGGCCGGACTCGACCAGGTCATCGCCGAGCTGCGCAGCGGGGCCTTCCCCTTCCGCCGCGAGCTTGAGGATATTCACATGAATATCGAGGCCCGGCTGAAGGAGATTGCCGGCGAGGCGGCCGGCCGGCTGCATACGGCGCGCTCGCGCAATGACCAGGTCGTGACCGATTTCCGCCTGTGGATACGCTCGGCCCTCGATAACAGCCAGCATCTGGTCACCGGCCTGCAGGCCGCCCTCGTTGAGCGGGCGGGCGAAGAGGCGGAGACGATCATGCCGGGCTTTACCCACCTGCAGACGGCCCAGCCGGTCACGCTCGGCCATCACCTGCTCGCCTATGCCGAAATGCTCGAGCGCGATCGAACCCGGCTCGCCGATTGCGCTTTCCGGCTGAACGAATGCCCGCTCGGCGCCGCCGCGCTGGCCGGGACATCCTTCCCGATCGACCGGGACATGACCGCCGAGGCGCTCGGCTTCTTCCGGCCGATGGCGAATTCGCTCGATGCGGTCTCCTCGCGCGATTTTGCCCTTGAAGCGCTCAGCGTGCTGGCCATTTCGGGCACGCATCTCTCCCGCCTCGCCGAGGAGATCGTGCTGTGGACGAGCCCGCAATTCGGCTTTGCCACGCTGAGCGATGCCTGGTCCACGGGCTCCTCGATCATGCCGCAGAAACGCAATCCGGACGCGGCCGAGCTGATCCGGGCAAAGGCGAGCCAGCTTGCCGCCGCCTTCCTGGCGCTGCAGGGGGCGGTCAAGGCGCTGCCGCTCGCCTATGCCAAGGACCTTCAGGACGACAAGCGCCTGACCTTCGAGGCGTTTGACAGCTTCGACCTCTGCCTGCGGGCGATGACCGGCATGATCGGGACGGCGCGCTTCCATCCGCATGTGATGCGCGAAGCAGCGGCCCGAGGGTATTCCACCGCAACCGACCTCGCCGACTGGCTGGTCCGCGAGCTCGGCCTGCCCTTCCGCGAGGCGCACCATGTCACCGGGCGGATCGTTGCGCGGGCCGAGGCGCTCGGCTGCGCGCTGGAGGCCGTGCCGCTGGCCGAAATGCAGGCCGAATGCGCCGCGATCACGCCGGAGATCCTTAAAGTCCTGTCAGTTGAGGCGTCCGCCTCATCGCGGACATCTTATGGCGGTACCAGCCCTGTTCGGGTGCGGGAACAAGTGGCACAATGGCGCCAGCGCCTGAGAGTGGAGGATAGAGGATGAATCGCATTGTGGCTGCCGCCGCGGCGGGCTTGTGTCTGTCGGTTGCAGGCTGCGGGCTGACCGGGGACCTGCAGCGTCCCGGCCCGCTCATCGGCCAGCCGGGCCGGGATGTCGCGCCGGCCGAATTGCCGGCCGAAGGCGAGCGGGCCCTGCCGCCATTGCCGGAGCGGTCTTCCGATGCCCCGGAAGAGGATGAGCTGCTCGGCGGCCCAGCCTCATGATCCGCCGGACGGCTGCAGGCCTGTGCCTCGGCCTGGGTTTCGGGCTGTGCCTGGCCGGATGTGTGTCACCGGATCCGGTAACGGATCATATTCCCGCGCCTGCCGCAGCGGTGGCGGATGATGCGGCTGCGGCCCCGGCCGAGAACGCCGCCGCCGAGGATGGCCCGGCATTGAATGAATGGGGCGGGGAGGTTCCGCAGCCGCTTCCGTCCGGCCGTGTTGGCGCCGAACGGCTCGGCGAGATTCCCTGACGGCCGCGCGAAATGCATCACTTCTCCTATGTCGGCGGGCGCCTGTCTTGCGAGGCGGTGGCGCTCGAGACGATCGCCGAGGCGGTCGGCACGCCGTGCTATGTGTATTCGACAGCCACGCTCGCCCGCCATGCGCGGGTCATTCATGAGTCGTTTCGCGGCCAGCGCGCGCTGATCGCCTATTCGGTCAAGGCGAATGGCAATCTCGCCGTGCTGGCGACCCTGGCGCGGGAGGGCTGCGGGGCCGATGTCGTCAGCGGGGGCGAGCTGCGCCGGGCGCTGCTGGCGGGGATCGCGCCGCAGAAGATCGTGTTCTCCGGCGTCGGCAAGACAGCCGATGAGATGCGCCTGGCGCTAGAAGCCGGCATCCACCAGTTCAATGTCGAGAGCGCCGGCGAGTTGCGCCTCCTGTCAGAGATCGCGGCGGCGATGGGCCGGCGCGCGCCGGTCGCCCTGCGCGTCAATCCGGATGTGGCGGCGGGCGGGCACCCGAATATTTCCACCGGCAAGCAGGGCGACAAGTTCGGTGTCCCCTGGCGGGAGGCCGAGGCGCTCTATGCCGAGGCGGGCCGTCTGCCCGGCATCGAGGTGGCCGGCGTGGACGTGCATATCGGCAGCCAGATCGGCGACCTCGCCCCGATGCGCGAGGCGTTTGAAAAGGTCATCGGTCTCGCCCAGCGCCTGAGGGCACAAGGCCATGCTATCCGGCGGGTCGATCTCGGCGGCGGGCTCGGCATCCCGTATCGCGAAGGCGATGCGCCGGCGCCGCCGGACGCCTATGCGCGGATGATCGCCGAGGTGACATCCGGCCATGATGTCGAGGTCATCCTCGAGCCGGGCCGGGTGATTGCGGGCAATGCCGGGGTGCTTCTCGCGACCGTTCTGTATGAGAAGGAGGCGCCGGACCGGACCTTCCTGATCCTCGATGCGGGCATGAACGACCTGATCCGCCCGGCGCTCTACGGCGCGCATCATGACATCCTGCCGCTTCGCCAGCCCCGGCCCGGCGGGCCCGTACGGACCTATGACGTGGTGGGCCCGATCTGCGAGTCGACCGACAAGTTTGCCGCGGCCCGCAGCCTTCCGGAGCTGCGGCCGGGCGAGCCTGTGGCCCTGATGTCTGCAGGCGCCTATGGCGCTGTGCTGTCTTCGGCCTACAATGCCCGTGCGCTCGTGCCGGAAGTGATGGTCGATGGCGATCGCTATGCGGTTGTCCGGCGCCGCCCGGATTTCGAGGAAATGGTTGCACTGGAGACGGTACCGGATTGGTTGACGACAAAAGCCTGACCACGCTCAAGCGGAAGCTCGCCGCGACCCGGCGGCGGCTGCGGGCGCTGGCGCTTGCGCAGGCTTTCTGGCCGCCTGTCGTACTGGCGCTGGTCGTCCTGGCAGCGGCGCTGGCGGGAGGGTTCGAACGTGTGCCGCCATACGCCGCGGCGCTCATTGTTCCGGCCATCCTGGCCTGCCTGGCCTATCTGACCTGGCGCGGTGTCCGGCGCTACCGGCCGGGAGCGTTGTCCGAGGCGGAAACCGCGCTGGATGCCCAATCCGAACTCCGCCCGGTTTCATCGCTGGCCGACAAGCCGGCCAGCCCGTCGCCGGCAGCCCTGGCGATCTGGCGGCGGCATCGGCAAAGGCTGGCCGCAGAGGTGCACAATCTGCGCGTTCCGCGATTTGCCGAAAGCTGGCGCGCCCTCGATCCTTACCGGCTTCGTATCATCCTGCCGGTATCGGTCGCGCTGTTTGCCATTCTTGCCGGAGGGGAGGGCTGGGGACGCATCACCCGGGCGCTGAGCCCGGACTATGGTGTCCTCGTGGGCGCTGACAAGATGGTGGTGGAAGCCTGGGTCACGCCGCCGGAACATACCGGACGGGCGCCGATTTTCCTGCGCAGCGGGATCGAGGATGTGCGGGTTCCGGCCGGCTCGGAAATCACCCTTCGCGCGCAGGCGCGGTCAGCGCCGCGGCTTGTGCTGACCGGTGAACGCCGCGCCCGGCGGGTCACGTTCGAGCCGACCCCGGACGGCGCCTATGAAGTGAGAGCCCGCCTCCTGGCTGACGGGGCCGCCAGCGTGCACTGGTGGGGCGAGCGGGCGCGGTTCAGCTTCCTCGTTTCGCCCGATGCCGAGCCGGTCGTCGAATTTGTCTCGGTTCCGGTCCCCAGCGGGGCCGACCGTGTGGAGTTCACCTGGAGCGCCAGCGACGATTATGGCGTGACCGGCGTTTATCTTGCGATCCGCCTGCGCACGCCCCACCCGGCCGCGCCCGATGCCGAGGATCGTGTCCCGGTGCCGCTTCCCGGTGTTTCCGGTTTACAGAGCCTCAGTGACACGACCGTTCTTGACCTTACCCGGCATCGCTGGGCCGGCCTGCCGGTTGACCTCCAGCTGGTCGCCGCCGATGGGGCCGGGCAGGAGGGGCGGAGCGAGCGTGTGGCGTTCATCCTGCCTGAAAAACTCTTCCTCGACCCGGTCGCGCGGGCGGCGCAGGAGGTTCGCGTCACGGTGCTGCGCGAGCCGCGCGATTACCGCCCGCCAGAAAAGAACGAAGCGGCCCTCTCGGCCGGTTCCGTCAACCTTGCCGCGGCCAGCCGGCTGGAGGCCGCCCCGCCCGGCGTGCAACGTGCCGCGCAGATGCTGGACGCCCTGACCTATCGGGGCGATCTGTTCACGGACAGCCTGTCGGTGTTCATGGGGCTGAGGATGGCTCTCGCCCAGCTGGAGACGGCTGCCAGCAAGGCCGAAGCCGACAGTGTCGAACCGCTTCTCTGGGCGCTGGCGCTGAAGGTCGAGTTCGGCAGTGCGGCGGATGCGCTCAGGCGGTTCGAGGCGGCGCGGCGCGCGCTTGAACGGGCGCTGCGTGACGGCGCATCGGAGGATGAGATCCGCCGCCTGATGCAGGCCTTCCGGGATGCGGCGAATGAATATCTCGCGGCCAAGATGGCCGAAGCCTTCGCCCGCGGCGGAGAGGCGCCGCCCTCCCAGGAGGATGGGGCGGCGTCAGCCCAGCTGCCGGGCATGCGCGGGCAGGATTTCGAGGACATGCTGAATGCGCTGCAGGACCTGGCCGAGACCGGCGCGACGGATCAGGCCCGCCAGCTCCTCGCCGATATTGCGAACCTCCTTGAGAATCTCGAATTCCAGCGCGGCGAGGGCGGCGAGGGCATGGCCGGCATGC
>DAIRTA010000054.1:0-11697 GCA_036804125.1 Hyphomonas sp. | reverse complement strand
ATGGGCGCGTTTGCGGGCGGCCTCAATATTCTGGATACGGCGTTTTCGGCCGTGTTTCCGGAAGGGTGTATGGCGTTCGCGATCGGCGAGGCGCGGGTTTACCTGGTGGCGCAGAAACACCTGCTGCCGGACGGGCATGCGGGCGGCCTCTGGCGGCTCTGAGGGCATTGCGATGGGTAATTATTCCTGCTAGGAATACATTCCGTAAGCTTGCCGGTGGAGGTGCCGCGTGCAGCACAGGGATATCTGGCGCGGGATCGACCGTCTCGCGGCCCATCACGGCCTGACGGCTTCCGGCCTTGCAAGGCGGGCGGGGCTCGATCCGACAAGTTTCAATCCGTCGAAGCGCGAGGGCGCCGATGGCCGCCCGCGCTGGCCGACGACGGAGAGCCTGGCGCGCGTCCTGGAGGCCGTGGGCGCGGGGTTTGACGATTTTGCCGCGCTGGTGGAAGGGCGCCGGGGCGGCTCGGCGCCGCTGATCGGCTTCGCGCAGGCCGGGCAGGACGGTTTCTTTGATGATGCGGGCTTTCCGGTCGGCGCCGGCTGGGATGAGGTGCGGTTTCCGGGGCTCGGGGACGAAACCGTCTATGCGCTGGAAATTTCCGGCGATTCGATGGAGCCGGCCTACCGCGCGGGCGACCGCATCATCGTGGCGCCGGGCGCCGAGGTGAAGCCGGGCGACCGGGTGGTGGCGAAGACGGCGGAGGGCGAGGTGATGGCGAAGGTGCTGCGGCGGCGCACGGCGCGCGTCATCGAGCTGGCTTCGCTCAATCCGGCCTATCCGGACCGGCCGTTCCGGCCGTCCGAGATCGCCTGGCTGGCCCGTATCCTTTGGGTGAGCCAGTAAATCGTCCGCATATCCCCGCGCAGGCGGGGATCGGGTGGGGATATGAGGCGCGAGGCCCCCGCCTTCGCGGGGGTGAGCGGATGGAGGGCTGCGGAGAGCGCCCCCCAGCCTCTTGCCGGAGCGGCCAAGACCCGTCACATCATCGCCGATGGATTGGGGAAAGCTCAGATCGTTCCATGCCGCCGCCGAGGCGGGCAGCCTGACGCTCGCCGGCGAACGGCTCGGCATGTCGCAATCGGCGGTGTCGCGGCAGATCGCGGCGCTGGAGGAGCAGCTCGGCGTGTCACTGTTCCAGCGCCATGCCCGCGGCCTCGTGCTGACCGATAGCGGCCATACGCTCTACCGCTCCACCCAGGAAATGGCGCAGGCGGCGCTCTCGGCCAATGCGGCGCTGCGCGACCAGCAGGAAACCCCGCAGGGCGAGCTGATCGTGTGCGCGCCGGTGGCGTTCGGATCGGTCTGGCTGGTGCCCCGGCTCGGCAGTTTCGTGCGGCGCCATCCCGACCTGCATCTCGACCTGCGCCTCGACGACCAGCGCCAGTATGACCTGCTGAAACTGGAGGCGGAATGCGCCATCCAGCTCTGGCCGGCGGAAAAGGCCGACCTGATCCAGCGCCGCCTCGGCAGCGTGGCGACCAATCTCTATGCCGCGCCGGAATATCTCAAGGCGCATGGCGTGCCGCGGGCGCCGGAAGATCTCGACCGGCACCGGATCATTGCCTATGGCGACGAGACCTCGCCGCTGGGCGAAATGAGCTTTGCCAGCCGGGTGGGGCGAAATGGCGCGCCCCCGCGCCAGGCGACGCTGCGGGTCAATAACGTTTTCGCGATGATGCGCGCGGTCGATGCCGGCCTCGGCATCGCCGACCTGCCGGATTACATGGCAGCCACCCTGCCGCGCCTGGTGCGCGTCCTGCCGGAGATTACGGGGCCGGCTTTTGAGCTTTTCTTCATATATCCCAGCGACTTGCGCCGCTCGAAACGGGTCGGGGCCTTCCGTGACTTCCTGACGGCGGAGACCGAGAACCTGCGCCGCGTTCCTATGCGTCAGGGAACATGAATTTTTAGAAAGGTATGCGGAAAAGCATGCGTGATCTGCTGACGCGCATGTTGCTTTGGACCGGGCGTCGCCTATCTAGCAGGCATGCCAAGGGTCCCGGGCATAAACCCGATCATTCCTCCGATTGGGCGTTTCCTCCCCCTTCGGGACCCCACTTCAGCCCGGCGCGTCGACAGATGCAGCCGGGCTTCCTTTTTCCTGCCTTGAGAAGACGCCGCGCCGTTCCATCTCCGCCACGCTGAAATAGGCGAGGATGGCGGCCAGCACCGAGAAGATGAACCCGCCCTCGAAGCCCTGTGTCCAGCCGGGCATCGCGTCTGCGGCCGTCTCGCTGAACAGGCCGACCCCCCAGGCCGGAACCCCGTAACCGAGAAAGCTCATCATGGCCCCGGTGACCAGCGCGGCAAGGGCCGCGCGCTCACCGCCATGGCGGCTGTGCAGGCCGATCAGCAGGGCGACGACAATGCCGGCCGAACCGAAGGAAGAGGCGATCTCGACGAGGCCCTTGATGGTCTCTCCCGAGGCGGCGATGGCATAGGCGATGATGCCGGACAGGAGGGTGAGCGAGCGGCCGAGCAGCAGCTTGCGCGGCTCCGGCAGGCTGGTGCTCACCCGGTCGATGAGATTGCGGCTGGCGATGGCGGAAACGGCCAGAAGCGTGGTGTCGACAGTCGAGAGAATGGCCGAGATGATGGCGCCCATCAAAAGGACGTAGAGGACCGGCGAGAGGTACTGGCGGGCGAGTTCGGGCAGGTAGGCGTCGGTCGAGGCGGCCTCGAAGCCGGCAGCATGGCCGAGGAGGCCGATCAGGAGCGGGATGGAGCCGAATACGAGATAGAGCCCGGCGGCGAGGAAGCAGCCCTTGCGGGCGATGCTGGCCGTCCGTGCGCCGAGAAAGCGCGAGATCGCCTCCTGCGCGACCAGCGAGCCGAGGATCGGGATCATCCAGGTGTCGAGCGCGGCGAGCCAGCTTTCGGTGACACCGTCTTCATCGGTGAGCCGCCATTCGAGCTGCGCGGCGGAGATGTCGCGGAAGGCGAAGTCGCCCGAGGCGAGCAGGGCGACAAGCAGGATGACGAGGCCGGTCATCATCACCGCGCCCTGCACCATGTCGGTCATCGCATCGCCGAGCAGGCCGCCGATGGCGGTATAGGCGATGATCAGGATGGCGCCGCCCAGGAGTGCCATACCGAGGGCGATACCGGCGGTTTCAGCGATGATCTGGCCCATGGCGAGGAGCTGCGCCGAAGCCCAGATGATCGAGGTCGGGATGGTCAGCAGGGCGGCCAGCACCTCGGCGCGCGGGCCGAAGCGCTGCTGCATATAGTCCGGGAAGGTCATCACCCCCGCTTCGCGCAGCTTGTAGGCGAGGAAGAGCGCCATGCCGATCAGGCAGATCGTATAACCGAACGGGTCAGCGCGCCCGCCGGCGAGGCCGTCCTCGGCGATCGCGCCGGAGGCGCCCATCACGGTCTCTGCCCCGAACCATGTGGCAAATACGGAAACCCCGACCATCAGGACGCCGAAGCGGCGCCCAGCGACGAAATAATCGGCTTCATTGCTGATATACCGGCTGGCCCAGAGGGCGATGGCAAACTGGAGGAGGATATAGGCCGCCAGCGCATAGATCATCTGCCCATACCCCTGCCTAGAGCCCGGTCACAAGGCAGAGGCATAGGAGATTTTGCAGGCGGATCAAGCGCCGGGCCGGGGCTGGCCCGGGGTCTGCCCGGTTAACAGGCAGCGCCGCTTCAGAGGCTGGCGCGCAGCATCCAGGCGGTCTTCTCGGCGATCTCGGCGCGCTGGGTGAACAGGTCGGCGCTGACCGGGTCGCCCTGTTTCTCGGCCATTGCGAGCCCGGCCTTGGCGGCGCGGCTGACGGCCTCATGCCCCTTGGCGAGATTGGCCACCATGGATTCGGCATCGGGAACACCATTGTCCGGCCGGATGGTGGCGCCCTGCATCATCTCCTCCGAGGAGCCCGGCGCGAAATGGCCGAGGGCGCGGATCCTCTCGGCAATCACGTCAAGTGCGGCCCAGAGCTCGGTATACTGGGCCATGAACATCGCATGCAGCTCGTTGAAGCGCGGGCCGGTGACGTTCCAGTGATAACCATGCGTCTTGGAATACAGCGCATAGGTCTCCGCCAGCAGGGTGCGCAGGGCGGCGGCCGAGGTCTCGCGCGCGGTGTCGTCCAGTCCGATATCGATCGCCATGGCAAAGCCCTCTCTCTGCTGATTGCCTCTACACTGTATATGCGCCCGGCCTAAGCCGGATTCAAACAGGAGAGGCGTGGCGGCGGTATTGACGGAACCTATGCCACATTTTCGCAGAAACGGGCGATGCGGGTCATCGCTTCCTCAAGGGCGGCCTCGGACGTGGCATAGGAGATCCGGAAGGCCGGGCCGAGCCCGAAGGCGCCGCCGAAGACGACGGCGACCTTCTCTGTCTCAAGGAGTTCGGCGGCGACATCCTCATCGGTTTCCAGCACCCGGCCCGACGGGGCCTTGCGCCCGATCAGGCCCGAGCAGTCGGGATAGACATAAAACGCGCCTTCCGGTTTCGGGCAGCTGAGCCCCGGCATGGCGCCGAGCGCGGCGACGACCGTGTTGCGCCGGGCCTGGTAGGCGGCGCGGAAGCCATCAAGGAAATCCTGCGGGCCGGTGAGCGCGGCGACGCTTGCCCACTGGCTGATCGAGCAGGGATTGGAGGTGGACTGGTCCATGACCTTGCGCATCGCGGCGATCAGCGGCTCGGGCCCCGCCGCATAGCCGATGCGCCAGCCGGTCATGGCATAGGCCTTCGAGACCCCGTTCATCGTCAGGGTACGGTCATAGAGGGCCGGCTCGGCCGCCGCGATGGTGGCAAAATGGAAGCCATCATAGACGAGATGCTCATACATGTCGTCTGTCAGCACCCAGACATGGGGATGGCGCAGCAGGACGGCGGCAAGCGCCCTGAGCTCGGCCCCGGTATAGGCCGCGCCGGTCGGGTTGGAGGGCGAGTTGAGGATCAGCCATTTTGTCCGCGGCGTGATGGCGGCCTCGAGCTGGGCCGGGGTCAGCTTGTAGGCCGCCGATGCCGCGCAGGGCACGGCGACAGGGCTTGCCCCGGCGAGGCGCACCATCTCCGGATAGCTGACCCAGTAGGGCGCCGGGATGATCACTTCATCGCCAGGATCGAGGGTGGCCATCAGGGCGTTGAAGATCACGGCCTTGCCGCCGGGCGAGACATTGACCTGGGCCGGGGTGTAGCTGAGGCCGTTCTCACGGGCGAATTTGGCGCAGACCGCCTCTTTCAGCTCCGGGATGCCGTCGGAGGGGGTGTATTTGGTCTTGCCCTCGCGGATGGCGCGGATGGCGGCCTCCTTGATCGGCTCGGGCGTATCGAAATCCGGCTCGCCGGCGCCGAGGCCGATCACGTCAAGGCCTGCCCTCTGCATGGCGCTCGCCCGGGTCGTCACCGCGATGGTTGCTGACGGCTTAACCCGCGTGACGGCGCCGGAGAGGATGCTGGGTGGGGACATGCAAGGGCCCTGCTCTGTTGAGACCGTGGCTTATCCAAGCCTCCCCGGCGCGGCAAGCGGCAGCGGCCGGGGGATAGCGGAGCGTTAACGCCGGTCCTGAAACTTCATGGTCTGTATTTTGCTGGCCCTAAGCGCGACCGACTATGTTGAAAGGTGGATTCGGGGCCGAGGGATTTGGTGATCCGGAGCGGTAAGATGGACATGCAGGACCTGAGAAACAGTTTCGACCGGGTCTCCGCCGATGTCGCGCGGGACATGCGCCGATTCGCGGATGAGGCGGTGCTGCAGTTTGCGCAGCTCAGCGCGACCGAGCGCATGATCATAACATGCCTGTTCGTGCTGGGCCTGTTCTATCTCTCGCTGCGCCACTTTACACGCGACCCGTCAGCCGATGCCAGCGGCCGGCATTTCGCCGGTATCCTGATCGTCGTGGCGGTTTGCAGCGTCGGGGCGGGCTGGCTGCTCTCCGGCCGTGTGAGCCTGCCGGGGCTGTGACAGGTTAAAGCCAGAAGGGCCTTCCGGCCAGCGGCGGCGCCGTCTATCTTTAAACGCATGAGCGAGCTTCAGCCGGATGCCGCGCCCCTGCGCGGGATCGATGTCATCCGGGAGAACCTGAAACACCTGCCGGCCCGGCCGGGCGTCTACCGCATGTTCGGCGAGGCGGGTGAGGTCCTGTATGTCGGCAAGGCGCGCGACCTGAAGGCACGGGTGTCGAATTATGCGCGCATGGGCGGTCACACCCAGCGCATCGCGCGGATGATCGCGCTGACGCGGGCGATGGAATTCGTCGTCACCGAGACCGAGACCGAGGCGCTGCTGCTGGAGGCGAGCCTCGTCAAATCGCTGAAGCCCCGTTTCAATGTGCTGCTGCGCGACGACAAGTCGTTTCCCTATATCCTCATCCGCCGCAATCATGCGGCGCCGCAGATCAAGAAATATCGCGGCAGCAAGCAGGATGAGGGCGATTATTTCGGCCCCTTCGCCAGCGCCGGGGCAGTGATGCGCACGCTGGACACGCTGCAGAAGGCGTTCCTGCTGCGCACCTGTGAGGACAGCGTCTATTCGGCCCGCACGCGGCCCTGCATGCTGCACCAGATCAAGCGCTGCGCCGCGCCTTGCGTGGGGCTGATCAGCGAGGCGGACTATACCGCGCTGGCGGACGAGGCGGCGGATTTCCTGCGCGGCAAGGGCGCGGACCTGCAGAAGCGGCTGGCCGCCGAGATGGACGAGGCGGCGGGCGCCATGGAGTTCGAGCGGGCCGCCCGGCTGCGCGACCGGATCCGCGCGATTGCGCATGTGCTGGGCAGCCAGGACGTCAATCCGGACGGCATCGAGGAAGCGGATGTCTTTGCCATCGCCCTGGAGGGCGGGGTCTCCTGCGTGCAGGTCTTCTTCATCCGGGCGGGGCAGAACTGGGGCGCGAGCGTGCATTTCCCCCGGCATGAGCGCGACCAGACGGCGGAGGAGATCCTCTCCGCCTTCCTCGTGCAGTTCTATGACAAGCGCCCGCCGCCGCGCCTGATCCTGACCAATGAGAGGCCCGAACAGGCCACGCTGATTGCCGAGGCTCTGGCGCTGAAAGCCGGGCGGAAGGTGGAGCTGCGCCGCCCCGAGCGCGGCGCGAAGCGCGACCTGCTGACCCAGGCCGAGCGCAATGCGAGCGAGGCTCTGACCCGCAAGCTGGCCGAGAGCGCGAGCCAGGAGCGGCTCCTCGCCGAGGTGCAGAAAGTGTTCGAACTGCCCGCGCCGCCGGAGCGGATCGAGGTGTATGACAACTCGCACATCCAGGGCACGAACGCTGTCGGCGGCATGATCGTCGCCGGGCCGGAGGGGTTCCGCAAGCAGGCCTACCGGAAGTTCAACATCAAGGACACAGAGCTGACGCCCGGCGATGATTACGGGATGATGCGCGAGGTGATGCGGCGGCGCTTTGCGCGCGCGCTGAAGGAGAAGGAGGCGGGCAACCTCGCCGACTGGCCGGACCTTGTGCTGATTGATGGCGGGCTGGGGCAGCTCAGCGCGGCGGTGGAGACGCTGGCCGAGCTTGGCCTGACGCCGGAGGATGTAACGCTCGTTTCGATCGCCAAGGGCGTCGAGCGCAATGCCGGGCGCGAGCAGTTCTTCCGCCCAGGCCGCGCGCCGTTCAAGCTGCCGGAGAATGCGCCGGTGCTGTATTACCTGCAGCGGCTGCGCGATGAGGCGCACCGCTGGGCGATCGGCGCGCACCGGCAGAAACGGGCCGCAGAGGCCGCACGGTCACCGCTGGATGAGATCGAGGGCATCGGCCCGGCGCGGAAGAAGGCGCTGCTGCACCATTTCGGCTCGGCGCGGGGCGTGGCGCGGGCGAAGGTGGCGGACCTGATGGGGGTCGAGGGCGTCAATGAGGCCCTCGCGGTGCGCATCCACGGCCATTTCAATGGCGGGTGAGGCTTAACGCTTTCGAGGCTTACATCCCGCGCAGGGATCGCCTATATTAGATGTGTCTTCGGACTATGGCGATAAACGCGCGTGTAATAAGCGGCTCGGACCCGGGGGCGGTACCCGGCGGCTCCACCACAAGCGGATCAGGATGGTCCGTTTCTGACGGGGCCGAAATAGTGTCGACGGACGTGTAAAGACGAGGCCTTCGCCCGCTTGAGCTGCGTCAGAAGCTCAAAAGCAAATAGTTGCAAATGACAACTTTGCTGAGGGTGAACTGCTCGCCGCGTAAGCGGTGACAAGTCATCCGACTTAACTCCTCAGGTTTCAGACCCTGAGGCGGGGCCCGGGGGCGCCTGGCAACAGAAGCCCCCACCTTTCCTCCATGACCTGGCCCTGCGCAACGCGGATGCGTTGACTTTGCGCGCCTCGCTCGTCTTTCTGCAACGCCAGAAGGAGATTTGCTGCCCGTGACGCCTCAGTATTTCGACAGCCTGCAGACGGCGCTGCATGCGGCCGGCATCGCCTGGCCGGTCATCGTGATCGACCGGGGGCGGCTCACCCGCAATATCGGCCTCATGACCGGGCACCTGCCGCCTGGCATGGCGGTGCGCATCGTGGCGAAGTCGCTGCCCTCGATACCGCTGCTCAGCCATGTGATGGCCGAGGCGGGCACGGACCGGTTGATGACGTTCAATGCCCGCATGCTCGGGCAAGTGTCCGGGGCGTTTCCCGAGGCGGACCAGCTTCTTGGCAAGCCGCTGCCCGCCGCTGCCGCCGCTGCCTATCTGAAATCCGCCAGCCCGGCCGCAGCCCGGCCAGTCCAGTGGCTGATCGATACGCCCGAGCGGCTCCGCCAGTATGGCGATCTGGCGGAGCAGGCGGGCGCCGCGCTGCGGATCACTCTCGAGCTTGATGTCGGCATGCACCGGGGCGGGTTCGTTCCGGGTCCGGAGCTTGACGGCGCGCTTGACCTGATCGAGGCGCACCCGCGCCTCAGCCTGTCCGGGTTCATGGGCTATGAGCCGCATATTCCGTCGCTGCCGGAGGATACTGGATGGCAGGCGCGCGCGCTCGACGGGGCCTGGGCCCTCTACCGGGCTGCGCTGACGGCGGCCGAAGTGCGCTTCGGCGCGGCGCATGTCGAGGCGATGACACGCAATGCCGGCGGCAGCCCGACCTACCGGCTCTACCGGGATACGGCGATTGCCAACGAGGTGGCCTTCGGTTCGGGGCTGGTGAAGCCGTCCGGCTTCGATACAGACCTGCTCGCGCCGCTGGAAGCTGCAGCTTTCATCGCGACGCCAGCGCTGAAAGTGCAGCGGACGGTTTATCCGGCAGCGGATTATTCCGGAAAGCCGCCTCGCGAGCCGCCGCCCGAGCGGGCGATGACCGTTTTCATCCATGGCGGCCGCTGGATGGCGGACCCGGTTCATCCGCCGGGACTGACCGATGAAGGCGCGCCGGTGCGCTCCTCCAATCAGGACTGGCTGCTGGGCCCGGCCGGGCTCGGCATTCGCCCGGATGATTTCGTGTTCCTGCGCCCGCGCCAGAGCGAGGCGGTCTTCCTGCAGTTCGGTGATCTCGCTGTCTATGAAGAGGGCCGGATTGCGGAGATGTGGCCGGTGCTGCCGGTTTCGGCCTAATCGCCCTCCCTGCATTGCCCTGCGGGGGATATGGATTAGTCTGCGACCGAGAGGAATAACAACAAGGGAGGCCAGGATGGCGAAGGGATACAGGGTCAGCCGCCGGCAGGTGCTGGGCGGCGGCGCGGCGATGGCCGGCGCAATGAGTGCGCCGCCGCAGGCGATGGGCGAGACGGCGCCCGTGGACGCGCTGGCGGGCAAGACAGTCCTGATAACGGGCACCTCTTCAGGCTTCGGCCGGCTGGCGGCGGAGAGTTTCGCGCGCGCGGGCGCGACCGTGTTTGCCACGATGCGGAACCTGCCGCGGCCCGAGGCCGAGGCGCTGCGGGCGCTGGCGGCGGCGGAGAGCCTCGCCCTGCATGTCATCGAGATCGATGTCACCTCGGATGAGAGTGTCGAGGCCGGCATCGCCGAGGCGCTCAGCCTGTCGGGCGGGCGGATGGATGTCCTCGTCAATAATGCCGGCATCGCTATCAGCGGGCCGGTCGAGGTGCAGGACATGGAGGCGACGCAGCTGGCCTTCGAGACGAATGTCTATGGTTGCCACCGGACGGCGCGGGCGGTCCTGCCCGTCATGCGGGCCCAGGCCAGCGGGCTGATCGTGCAGATTTCCTCCCAGCTCGGCCGTGTGATCATTCCCGGCTCCGGGCATTATTCCCCGACGAAATTTGCTCTCGAGGCGATGAGCGAGGCCATGGCCTATGAACTCGTCCCGCACGGGATCGATGTCACGATCATCCAGCCGGGCGGCTATCCGACGAATATCTGGCGCAACCGCAACACGCTGACCGCGGCGCTGAGGGACCGGACCCCGGCGGAGCTGCTCGGCGCCTATCCCGAGCTTACGGCGGGGATGGGAGAGGCCGGCGGCGGCGGCACGACCGATCCGATGGATGTGCCCAATGCCATCGCCGATGTGATCCGGATGCCGCGGGGCACGCGACCCCTGCGCCTGGCCGTGCATCCCGGCAACCGGCCGCAGCTTGCTGTCAACGAGGCCAGCGACGCGGCGCAACTCGCCATGCTCGGCGGCTCGCCCGTCGGGCCATGGGTGCGCGACGTGCTGGAGCGTTGAGCCGGATCTTGCCTGCAGGCGCGTGGCCGTTGAGACAAATCTGTCATAGGAACACTGTAGTGCCGTCGAGGAATCCAGCGGCGGTAAATCAGGGGGAATTCATGCGATATTCGATCTCGGCACTGGCGCTTTGCATGATGCTCGGGGCCTGCGCCTCGACCGGTCCGGCGGCGGCAGAGCCGCGCGTCGCACGTTTCGCGGCCATCGGCGATACCGGATACATCCCGTCCTATGAGCCGCGCGATGAGGACGACCTGCCACCGCGCACGCTGAATGAATACTATGCGGCAGAGGCCGAGGACTGGCTCAAGCGCAATCCGGCCCTTGAGGGGTTCACCCCCGCGCCGCCGGTGTTCGAGACAGCGCTGGGCGGGTTCATGCCGCAGAGCGGGCTGTGGCCGGTGGCGATGGCGGCGGATGAAACCTGCCGGATGCAGGGCTGCGATTTTGCCCTGATGCTGGGCGATAATGTCTATCCGGACGGCGCGACGCTGGGCGCAGACGGCGTCAGCGACGCACGCCGTTTCGAGGACATGCTGGACCGGCCCTATGGCCAGCTTGGGGCGGGCACGGAGAATTTCTCGATCTATACGATGATCGGCAATCATGACTGGCGCATCTCGCGCGAAGCAACGTTTGCGCAGGTCGAATATCTCGACCAGCATCCGAACTTCACCATGCCGAACATCTTCTACAAGGCGACCCCGCCGGGCTTTGAAGGCTTTGTCGATATCTTCGTCATCGATACCGAAATGCTGCTGGCGAGCACAACCGTGTATGAAGACATCCTCGATGCGGACGGCCGCGAGGCACGTGACGAGTCAGAGGTTGAGACGCGGGCTGATCATTACCTCCCGGCGACCGATGCCGAACGCGACATGGTGGGCTGGCTGGAGCGGGAACTGGCCGCCTCGACCGCGCGCTGGAAGATCGTGGCCGGCCATCATGCGCTCTGGTCGGGCGGCGGCACGAAGTTCGAGAAGGCGCACGCCCTGCGCGCCCTGCTGATGCCGGCGCTATGCGCGCATGCGGATGCCTATATCGCCGGCGACGACCATATTCTTGAGGCCTATACGGACGACTGCTCGGCCGTGACGGGGACGGCGCGCACACCGCTGCCGATGC
>DAIRTA010000053.1:0-11760 GCA_036804125.1 Hyphomonas sp. | reverse complement strand
GGCGTCCACTGGTCGGAGGGCAGCGCGCCGGCCGCGTCAAGCGCGGCGCCGTCAAGCGCAAAGGCAGCGGAGGCGTCGGCGACGCCGCGGGCAGGGGGGCGGGAGCGGGGCATGGGCCCGCAGATATGGGCCGGGGCGCGGGCGCTGTCCAGAGTGTTCTTGTTTTGTGCGGAGATGTGTGGTGGAGTGCGCGGGCGTCGCAGGCAGGGAGGCGGGCATGGCAGAACACCGGATTTTCTCGATGGGGTTCGACAAGGTCTATCCCGCCTATGTGGCCAAGGCCGAGCGCAAGGGGCGCACCAAGGCGGAGGTGGATGAAATCATCCGTTGGCAGACGGGTTACACACAGGCCGGGCTGGAGGCGCAGGTCGCGCGGGGCGTGGACATGGCGGGGTTCTTCGCCGGGGCCCCGGCGATGAATCCGGCGCGGGCGCTGATCACGGGCGTCGTCTGCGGCGTGCGGGTGGAAGAGGTGGATGACCCGCTGATGCGCGAGATCCGCTATATGGACAAGCTGATCGACGAACTCGCCAAGGGCAAGGCGATGGAGAAGATTTTGAGGGGTTAGGGGGCACATTCAGCGGTCCGGCCTCGGGCCCGGCTCAGGCCTCCTCGAGGGCGTCCTCGTCGTCGTCATCTTCCGCAACTGGACCTGCAGAGATGGATTGACCCACAGGGACGGTCACGCCGGTCCCGGCCATCGATAACAGGGCCTCGAAGGTCCTCTTTGCTGCCGGCCGCGCTTTCACGGAGGCTTCATCGCCGCTGCGCGATTCGAGGAACGCGATCACGGGCAGCAGCGTGATCCCGCGGTCGCCATACGACGAGGCGAGTTCGGTGATCGCCTCGTAGACCTGTGCCCGGTGCTCCTGCCAGCGGAAATACACCGGCGCGTGCCCGGCGCCGGCATACTCGACGGCTCCCCCGGTTTCGCGGGCGATCCGGTCCGTCCAGCGCTGATAGGCGGGCCTGTTCGGGCAAACATGCGCCATCAGGGCCCATATGGCGCTCGGCGCCCGTTCGCCGGCCGCGCGCGACAGGAGGTCCACGATCTCGAGGCGGGCATAGAGGAATTCTGGATGGTGGCCGCAAATGGCGAGCAGGCCGAGCAGGTTGCGGACATCGTCATCCGCCAGCCCCGCCCGCGCCGTTTTGCAGGGCCGGCCGGAACCCTTCGCCCGTGCCAGGCATACTCATGGCATGGCCGACACTACCGACACGCTTTTCCCCTCGCGCACCAAGCCCGCCGGGCGCGGCAATACCCCGCGGCTCGAGCCGCGCCTCGCCGCCGATTGCGCGGCCCGGCTCGTCTGGGCCGATCTCACCGATTCCCGTCTGGCGCGCCTGCGTGATGTGTCCCGCCTCGGCGCAAGGATCCGGGTAGAACAGGCCCCGCACACGCCTTTGCCCCGCCAGCTTTACCTTCTGGTACACCTGCCCGAGCCGCATGCCCCGCGCCTGTTCGCCGCGCTGCTGCGCTGGCAGATCGAGGACCGGGCGGGCCTGCAGTTCGACCAGCCGCTGGACGCCGATATCCTCGGGATCATAGCGACGCTCCCGTCCGGGGCGCCGTCGCCCGCCTGATGGATGCCGTGCCGGGGTTTCCTGTGCTGACCGCTCGCCGTCCTGCCCGGCGCTAGGCCTGGCGCCCGGACAGCCGCGTGCGGGCTTCGGCCAGCCGCCGGGCAATCTCCTCCGGGGAGCAGTCGCAGATTGCGCCGGCTTCGGTCAGGCTCATGCCGAGGCCGCCGACGAGGGCGAGGGCCTCGCTGAGGTCGATCGGAAGGCCTGCCACACGGCCTTGCAGGCCCTGGGGCTTCAAGGCCGCTGCCTGCTCGGCGAGCGCCTGCCGGCAGTCCTGCCGCAGCTGCCGGAACAGCCGGGTCTGAAGGCCTGCATCATTGGCGGGCGGGGCCGCAGCCTGCGCGAACGCCATCAGTGCCCGCTCGCACGCCCGGTCGGCGGCGGCGCGCTCGCCGCAGACACCCCGCGCATAGGCGCGCATCGACGGGATCAGCTCAGCAAGCCGTTTGACCAGGTCTTCCGGAAGCGGCGGCTGGGGCGTGTGCGATCCTGCCGGATTGGCCGGAGCCTGATCGGCGCGAGGCTTGAACAACTGGGGCAGATGTTTCATTTTTTGGCCCGCCGCGAAAGCTACTGTCTCAGTGGTGACATACAAAGGTTAATGGTTTCTACCCGCCCAACAATCCTCGCGAGGAAGCGGTGCAAACTGGTCAGCACACAGGCCGAAAGCCGCTCCTGCTGGAAATCCTACAGCAACCAGAGACACGTGATTACGTTACACGGTCCGCCCCATGCGATATCTACAGTCAGACAAAAGGTTAAATCGCCAGGACACCTGCAAGCGTCCATTAAGCTTTGCCTGAGTGCCCGTTGGGTTGATTTTCGTTGAAATTACAAGGTCTGTCCCAACCCGAAATCCACCATTCTGTGTCACATCGGGCCGGCAGAGGCCGGAGCGTGGGTGATCCTTTCCGGCTCACAGGCAAAGGCAGGCGGCTCGCCGGAAGCGGGCGCGCGCGGACAGGACCGGACTATCATGGCCAAGACAATTCTCGTGATCGATGACGATCCGACCC
Source organism: Hyphomonas sp. (assembly GCA_036804125.1). Classification (GTDB taxonomy): domain Bacteria; phylum Pseudomonadota; class Alphaproteobacteria; order Caulobacterales; family Hyphomonadaceae; genus Hyphomonas. The sequence continues at coordinate 9,160 of DAIRTA010000053.1, read as the reverse complement.
AGCGCCGGCTGTTGCAGGCCGCTATCGAGCGCGGCGGCTTTGCCTGCCGGCTGGCGCCTGACGGCGAAACCGGCGTGGCGCTCGCGGCTGATGCGCGCGAAACGCTGGATGTCGTGCTGCTCGATCTGACGATGCCCGGCCTGTCCGGCATGGAAACGCTGGATCGGCTGACCGCAAAACGCCCGGACCTGCCGGTGATCATGTTGACGGCAACGAGCGGTATCGAGACGATCGTCCAGACCATGCGCCGCGGCGCTGTCGATTTCATCGTCAAGCCGGCCAGCCCGGAGCGGGTGCTTGTCAGCATCCGGAATGCCCTGAAGATGCAGACTCTGACCGGCGAGGTGAAACGGCTCGCGCGTAAGGCGGAAGGCGGCATGCGCTTTGACGACATGATCGCATCAGCCCCCGCGATGCGCCAGGTGATCCGCCTCGCAGAGCGGGCCTCGGCGTCGGATATCCCTGTCCTCATCCTGGGCGAAAGCGGCGTCGGCAAGGAAGTAATGGCGCGCTGCATCCAGGGCGGCGGCCCGCGCGCCGGCAAGGCCTTTGTCACCGTCAATTGCGGGGCCATTCCGGAGAACCTCGTCGAGTCGATCCTGTTCGGCCATGAGAAGGGCGCCTTCACCGGCGCTGTGGCAAAGTCACCGGGCAAGTTCGTCGAGGCCGATGGCGGCACGCTCTTCCTCGATGAAGTCGGCGAGCTGCCCCTCGACGCGCAGGTGAAGCTTCTTCGCGTGCTGCAGGAAGGGGAGGTGGATGCCGTCGGCTCGCGCCGCCCGACCAAGGTGGATGTGCGCATCATTTCGGCCACCAACCGCGATCTTGCCAGACAGGTCGCGGACGGCACGTTCCGCGAGGATCTGTTCTACCGGCTCAACGTTCTGCCTCTCGAGATGCCCGCGCTGCGCGAGCGCCGCGAGGACATCCCGGCCCTGGTCGATCACTTCATCGCCCGGTTCAACGCAAGCGAGGGGCGCAAGGTGACTGGCGCCGCCCGCGAGACATTGCGGCTCCTGGCGGCGCATGACTGGCCGGGCAATGTCCGCCAGCTTGAGAATGCGGTCTTCCGGGCCGTGGTCCTGTGCGAAGGGGAAGAGCTCCTGCCTCAGGACTTTCCGCAGATCAGCAGCCTCGCGTCCGATCTCGCGATGCTTCCGGCCGAGCCGCCCCGTACGGCGCGTCAGGTGACGCCCGTTCCGGCGAATGACACCGCACCGGAACCACTCTCTGTGTTTGATGCGGATGGCGAACTCCGCACGCTTCAGGACATCGAACGCGACCTCCTTCAGTATGCGATCGACTTCTATGACGGCCATATGAGCGAGATCTCGCGGCGCCTCGGCATCGGCCGCTCCACGCTGTATCGCAAGGTTCGGGAGTACGGGCTTGAAGTGAGGGGCAGCCGCGAGACAGGCTGACCCGGAAGGCGCCTATCCTGCCGCGCGCTGATTTTCGGGCGCGAAGGATGCGCGCACCAGCTCGGCAATCTTCCGGGCTTCGCCTTCACGCGGGCTGCCGGCCTTCCAGGCCAGTCCGATCTGGCGGCCGATCACCGGGCGCATGAACTCCCTGACCCGGACATCCGATCCCAGCATCAGGCCATTATCGACAGCCAGCCGCGGCAGCAGGGAAATGCCCAGCCCGCCCGCAACCATGTTTACAAGTGTGCCAAGGGAGGTCGCGGCGACCTGCTCGCGCCCCGGCCCCGGCTTCAGGCGGCAGGCGGCCAGCGCATGCTCGCGCAGGCAGTGCCCGTCCTCGAGCAGCAGCAGGTCCTCATCGGCAAGGTCATCCACAGACAAATTGTTCTTTGCGGCCAGCGGGTGTGCCGGCGGGGCGGCGAGCAGGAGTTCGTCCTCGAAAAGCGGCAGGCTTGTAATCCCCGGCGCCTCCCAGGGAAGGGCCAGAAAGGCCGCATCAAGGGTCCGTGCCCGAAGCTTGTCGATCAGCCGGCTGGTGCGATCCTCGGTCAGATAGAGTTTGAGATCAGGGTGGCTCGCCGTGAGTTCACTGACGATCCGCGGCAGGATGAAGGGGGCGATGGTGGGGATGGCGCCAAGGTGAAACGGGCCGGAGAAAAGGGCGCCGGCACTGGTCACGGCCTGGACCAGCGCATGCGCGTCCGCCAGCAGGGCAGAGGCCCGTGCCGCTGCGATCTCGCCGGCATGGGTCAGGCTGGCGCCGCGTGCCTCCCGCTCGGCCAGCGGCACACCGAACAGGTCTTCAAGGTCCTTTATGCCCGCTGACAGGGTGGGCTGGGTCACATGGCATGCCTCAGCGGCGCGGGAAAACGAGCCGCTATCGCCCAGGGCGACAAGGAATTGCAGCTGGCGCAGGGTCGGGAGCATCATAGCCTCTATCTATGACGACCCCCGGAATAATCAATTTTCCTTATGCTTTGGGACGGCTGTTTCCGGGTTGCTGGCCGGGTCCGGTTGCGCCCATTCCGAAGCCCGCTACTCTGTCCGGTTCGCGACTGAAACGCAGATAACCAAAATTTCAGACTTCCCGGCGCGGCTGAGACCTTATGGCCACACAGGGCCGAAAGTCCCTGAATCTCGTGACATTTTCGTTGCATCGCGCCGTATGCGAACCGGTTTCCGGGGCCGGGTTCCGCCAAAAGTCATTCTTTGTTCCTTATACGATCCGCTGTGGAAATTGTTTCGGCAAGAGTGATCCCATTGAGACCCATGCTGACCCATGATAGTCCATGACTTGGCATGGGTTTCCCATGGCGGGGTATATGTTTCGACGGATAGGGGCTGGCGGGTGTTTTTCTCCACCTATGAAGGCGCTATTGACACGAAAGGGCGGGTTTCGATCCCGGCAGCCTATCGTCAGGTGCTGGGCGGGAATACGCGGGTCTTCATCTGGGTCGCCCCGGATGGGTCGGGCGCGCTTGAGGGGGGCGGTGAGGCCCTGATGCAGCTCTACGCTGAAACGATTTCAGAGCTTCCCCTTCAGGACCCGGTGCGCGAGGCCATCGTCACGACGGTCATTGCCGGGGCAGCCGATCTGAAAATCGATGAGACCGGCCGCGTGCGCTTGCCGGAAGAATTCTGCGCAGCTGCCGGGCTGACCGATCGGATCAAGTTCACCGGCGCGATCGAGAGCTTCAAGATCTGGGCGCCCGACCGTCATCAGGCGCATGCGGCCCGGCAGACAAGCCTTGCGAATGATCCGGGTACGTTGAGGGCCTTCCATGACGCCTATCAGAAGGTCCGGCGGCGCCATCAGGCGCACGGCGGGGGACGGGAGGACGCATGATGCCTGCCGATGAAGCTGCGCGGTCCCGGATCGCATCCGGCCACACCCCGGTCATGCTCGCAGAAGTTCTCGGGGCCGCGGCGCCCGCCGATGGCGATATCATCATTGACGCAACGTTTGGTGGCGGAGGGTATAGCCAGGCGCTTCTTGAGGCTGCCCGCTGCACGGTGCTCGGTATTGACCGCGATCTCGAGGCGATCCGGCGCGCTGAGTCGCTGGCGGCGGTCAATCCGCGGCTGGTCCCGCTTCTCGGCCGTTTCAGCGAACTGGACCGGCTCGCAACCGATGCCGGATATCCGCAGGCGGACGGGATTGTCTTCGATGTCGGCGTGTCGAGTTTCCAGATTGATGAGGCGGCGCGGGGCTTTTCCTTCCAGAAGGATGGCCCCCTGGACATGCGCATGGGCGCAACAGGCGCGTCGGCGGGCGATGTCGTGAACCGCCTCTCCGAGGCCGGTCTTGCCGATGTGATCTACCGGCTCGGCGAGGAGCGCCAGTCCCGCCGCATCGCCCGTGCGATCGCCGCCCGGCGTGCCGAGGCGCCGGTCCGGACAACGGCTGAGCTGGCAGCCCTTGTCGAGACTGCGGTTGGCGGGCGGCGCGGTGCGCGCATTCATCCGGCGACGCAGACCTTTCAGGCCCTGCGCATGTACGTCAATGATGAACTCGGCGAGCTGGCCCGCGGCCTGCGCGCAGCCGAGAGGATACTCAGGCCGGGTGGCCGTCTCGTGATTGTCACGTTCCATTCCCTCGAGGACCGTCTGGTCAAGCAGTGGCTGCGCGAGCGCGCCGCGCCCGGCAGCAGCGAGCCTGCCTCGCGCTATCTTCCGCGCGCCGGCCAGGCTGCCCCGCCCACCTTCACCCTGATGCAAAACAAGGCCGTGCAACCTGCCGAAAAGGAAATCGAAAGAAATCCGCGCGCACGGTCGGCAAAACTGCGGGCAGCCCTCCGCACCTGGGCCGCTGCGATCAGCGATGCGGCAACCGATGGCATGGGACTTCCCCCGCTGTCTGACCTGGAGACCGCCTCATGAGCCGCCGCGCCTTTTTCTTCGGCCTTCTCGTTGTCGCCCTTCTGATCTTCAGCCTCTATCGGGCCAAGTATGGCGCCCGGGATACGGCGGCCGAACTGATGGCGGTGGAGGCCCAGATCGAGCAGGCCCAGCGGGAGCGCGCCCTTCTCGAGACCGAGCTGGCCCATATGAGCCGGCGCGACTGGATCGAGGAGTATGCCCGGCGCGAGCTTGGGATGGCGCCGCCGAAGCCGGACCAGATGACCTATGAGCACGATCTCGACCTTGTGATCGGGCCGCCGGTGACAACCCTGCCGCCAGTTTTTGAAGGCGCCGGAGAAGACACAGGGGAAGGTGAGACCCCATGAGCGAGGCGGCCCGCGATCGTACCCGGCTGGTCGGGCTGGCTCTGGCCGGGCTGTTCGTGGTGATGGCCGGGCGGAGCGCCTATATTGCTGCAGCCGGCCTGCCGGATACGCCGCGTCTCTCGCGGAGTGTCGCTGCGAGCGAGCACGGGGCCAGCCAGCGGGCCAACATTGTCGACAGGAACGGCGAATTGCTGGCTGAGTCGATCCCGTCCCTGTCCCTCTGGGCCAATCCGCAGGTGATCTGGGAACCCTCCGATGTCGCCGCCAGGCTCACCGAGGTGTTTCCCGACCTCGATACCGATGCGATGACGCGCCGGCTGTCCGACAAGTCCCGTGAATTCGTCTGGGTACGGCGCGGGCTGACACCGCGCCAGCGGGAGCGCATCATGGAACTCGGGGCGGAAGGCCTCGGCTTCAGGGAGGAAAGGCGGCGGGTTTATCCGCGCGGCACGCTGGCTGGTCATGTGCTGGGCTATACCGATATTGATGGCCGGGGGCTCGCCGGTATCGAGCGCCAGTTTGACGAGGCGCTGCAGTCGGGCCATCCGCCGCTCCGGCTGACTCTCGACATTTCCATCCAGGCCGCGCTGGAGGCCGAACTGGCGGCCGCGGCAATCGATTATGGCATCAAGGGCGGCGCTGCGATCCTGATCGAGACACGCACCGGGGCCCTGCGCGGCCTGGCGAGCTGGCCGGCTTTCGATCCGCACCGCGCAGGCGACATGCCGGCGACTGATCCGGGACGCCTCAACCGCGCGATCGGGGCCGTCTATGAGCTCGGTTCGGTCTTCAAGCCGCTGACGATTGCAGCTGCTCTCGAAGCCGGAGTTGTCCGCCCGGGCGAGCGCGTCCCGGTAGCCGAGCCGCTGGTCGTCGGGCGCCACACGATCCAGGATACGCATTGGATTGGCGAGCAGGCCAGCCTGACGCAGATCGTGTCCACCAGTTCCAATATCGGCACGGTTCGGGTCAACCAGCGCCTCGGGACCCGCCGGCAGGCCGCGTTCCTCGAGCGCGCCGGATTGACAGCGCGCCCGCCGGTCGAGCTGCCTGGCAGCGCGGCGCCGCTCCTGCCGCGCGCTTATGATGAGGTGACGGCCGCAACCGTTTCCTATGGCCACGGGATATCCGTCTCGCCCCTGAGCTTCCTCTCCGCTTTCGCCGCCTTCGGCAATGACGGCCGGCGTGTTCCGCCGAGGCTGGTCGAACCTGCCATCGCCGGTCCAGACGGGACCGAGATCATGTCTCCCGAGACCGCGCAGGCGGTTCTTGAGATGCTCCGGGTGGCTGTTGTGAGCGGAACCGGGAAGCAGGCCGACATACCGGGCTACCGTATTGCCGGAAAGACCGGCACAGCGGAGAAACCCGTTGCAGGCGGTTATGACAGCGAGCGGAATGTCGCAAGCTTTGCTGCTGTGTTTCCTGCCGACCGCCCGGAATATGCCCTGATTGTGACCCTTGATGAGCCCCAGCCGGATGCTGGCGGCAGCATGACAGCCGCATCGAACGCGGCGCCGGTTGCGGGCCGGATCGTCGAGCGCACAGCGCCGCTGCTTGGCCTGACGCCGCGCTTCGAGGATCTCCGCCCGGCCAGTCCGCCCCCCGGCGATCTGCCGGCAGAAAGGAGTGCGCTTTGAAGCTCAGGGATATCTTCCCCCTCGCAGAAGCGGGTGACACGGAGATCATCGGCATGACGGCCGACAGCCGCAGGGTTCAGCCGGGCTGGCTGTTCGCGGCCCTTGAAGGCAGCGTGCATGATGGCCGCCGTTTCGTGCCGCAGGCGATCGAGCGCGGCGCCGCTGCTGTGCTTTCCGATGGCCGGATCGAGAAGATTCCCGTGCCACATGTGATCGCCGATTCCCCGCGGCGCGCCCTCGCGCTGGCGGCAAGGCAGTTCTATGCCCGCCAGCCGAAATGCGTCGTTGCCGTGACCGGCACCAATGGCAAGTCCTCCACCGTCGATTTCGCCCGCCAGATCTGGGCGTCGGCAGGCATTCCGGCGGCGTCGATGGGAACACTGGGCGCCATCGGCCCGCATGGCCGCGTCGAGATTGGCCACACCACCCCGGACCCCGTCACGGTCCACGAGACCCTGCGCGACCTCGCTCTTGACGGCGTCAGCCATTGTGCGATGGAAGCCTCCAGCCATGGCCTGGAACAGAACCGGCTTGACGGGGTCGACCTCTCAGCCGTCGCCTTCCTGAATTTCACACAGGACCATCTCGACTATCATGCCTCGATGCAGGCCTATCTCGAGGCCAAGCTGCGCCTGTTCCGCGCGCTCGCCCCGCAGGGCGTGCCGGCCATCGTCAATGCCGACAGCGATCATCGTGAGGTCTTCGAAGAGGCCGCGCGAGGGGCAGGGCTGCCGATCATCTCCTTTGGCTGGCGCGGAGAGGACCTGTGGATAGACGAGCTGATGCCGAAATCGACAGGGCAGACACTGTTCCTCTACTGGCGCGATGTCGAGCAGAAGCCGGTCGAACTTCCGCTCATCGGCGAGTTCCAGGCCCTGAATGCGCTGGCCGCCGCGGCGCTCTGCCTGTCTCTCGGCATGGAGTTTCCGGCTGTCGCGGCAGGCCTCGCCAGCCTGAAGCCGGTGAAGGGGCGCCTTGAGCTTGTTGGCAAGACGGCCGATGGCGCCGCCATTCTCGTTGATTATGCCCACACGCCGGACGGTCTCGATGTGCTGCTGCGCGCCGTGCGTCCACATACGGCCGGAAAGCTGACGGTCGTCTTCGGTTGCGGCGGTGACCGGGACGCCGGCAAGCGGCCCCTCATGGGGGAGATTGCCGGCCGGCAGGCGGATGCCGTGATCGTGACCGATGATAATCCGCGTACAGAGAACCCTGCGGCGATCCGCGCCGCCATCCTCGCCGCCGTGCCGGGAGCGATGGAAATTGCCGATCGCGGCGAAGCCATCCGCACGGCCATTGCGGGCCTGCGCAAGGGCGACACGCTCGTCATCGCCGGCAAGGGCCACGAGACCGGCCAGATTGTCGGCCGCAAGGTGCTGCCTTTCTCTGATCATGAAGCGGCGCTCGCCGCCCTCGCGGAGGCGCAGGCATGAGCGCGCCGCTGTGGACGTCGCAGGATATCGCGCTCGCAACCGGGGGCACGGCGAGCGCGGCCTTTTCTGTCAGCGGCACGGTGTCAATCGACAGCCGGTCCCTCAAGCCAGGCGACTTGTTCGTGGCCCTTAAGGACCAGCGCGACGGCCATGACTTTGTCGAGGCGGCCTTCCGGGCAGGGGCGGCCGGCGCACTCGTCGAGCGCCCTGTCACCGGCGGGCCTTATATCCTTGCGGCCGATGCGCTCGACGCGCTCGAGAACCTTGGCCTTGCCGCGCGTGCCCGCAGCGGCGCCATGCGGGTCGCCGTGACGGGCTCGGCCGGCAAGACATCGGTCAAGGAAATGCTTGCCCGCATCTTCCGCGTTCTCGGCCCGGCACACTGGAGCGAGAAAAGCTTCAACAATCACTGGGGCGTACCGCTCACCCTCGCCCGCATGCCGGAAGCCACGCAGCGCGCCGTGTTCGAGATCGGCATGTCCACGCCGGGCGAGATCGCCCCGCGCAGCCAGATGGTCCGCCCGCACATCGCCATCATTACCTGCATCGCCCCCGCCCACCTTGAAGGCCTCGGTTCGATCGAGGCGATCGCTGCCGAGAAAGCTGATATTTTTGCCGGGCTGGAAGCTGGCGGAACGGCCGTATTGCCAGCCGATGATGCGTTCTGCGCCTTCCTTGCCGAACGTGCCCGCCAGGCTTGTGCCTCGGCCGGTGTTGAGACGTTCGGGCGCAGCGATGAGGCGACCGCCCGTATCGTCAGCTATCGGACAGACGGCCATAATTGCGAGGTCACGGTCGACATCGTCGGCCAGCGCGCCAATGTCCTGCTCCATGCCGTCGGCGAGCATTGGGCCTTCAACGCCGCAGCCGCCCTGCTTGCAGCCAGCCGGACCGGGCGGAGCCTCAAGGAGTGTGCCGACGCGCTGTCGGGATATGCCCCGCCCGCGGGCAGGGGCGTCGCCGAGACGCTCACCCTGCCGCGGATTGGCGAGATCACCCTGATTGACGATGCCTACAACGCCAACCCTGCCAGCATGCGCGCCGCGCTTGCGGGACTTGCCGAACGTCCGGGGACGCGGCGCCTTGCCGCGCTCGGCGTGATGCGGGAGATCGGCGAGACCTCCGCTGCTGAACATGCCGCGCTGGCCGGGCCTGTAGCGGAAGCGGGCGTAGAGGCCGTGTTTCTTGCCGGCGACATGATGGCCGAGCTGGGCGCAGCGCTGCCATCCGGGATTGCCGCCACCTTCGCTCCGACAGCGGAGGAGTTGTGGAATCCCCTGAAAAATGCACTCCGCGCTGGTGATGTGCTCTTGATCAAAGGGTCGAATGCCTCCGGGATGAACCGGTTAACGGAGCTGTTGCGCCAATGGAGCGCAACACCTGAATTGGGCAAGATGGACAGCGGCTCAGAACGGGCCGCGAAGGAAGGCTAGATGCTT
>DAIRTA010000052.1:0-12022 GCA_036804125.1 Hyphomonas sp. | reverse complement strand
GCGGCTTCGTCCGCTCAAACTTTGCCTTGCCCATCGGGCCTCTCCTCTATTCCTGAACTAATAAACGGGCCTTCACGAACCCGACACTTCCTGGATGATCTTCTGCGCTTCCGCGCGCGGCACCTCATCATAATGATCGAAAATCATTGTGAACTGCGCACGGCCCTGGGACATGCCGCGAAGCGTCGAGACATATCCGAACATGTTGACCAGCGGCACCATGGCGGTGATGGCTGTCGCGTTGCCGCGGCCTTCCGATCCCTGGATCTGCCCCCGACGGGAGTTCAGATCACCAATGACGTCGCCCATGTAATCTTCAGGGGTGACGACCTCGACCTTCATGATCGGTTCCATCAGGCGCGGATCCGCTTTGCTTTTCAGCTCCCTGAACGCACCCCGCGCGGCAATCTCGAAGGCAAGGACGCTGGAGTCGACATCGTGGAACGCGCCGTCAACCAGCCTGGCCTTGAAGTCCGTGACCGGATAACCAGCGAGAAGGCCATTCTCCTTGGCCATTTCGAGCCCCTTCTGGACACCGGGGACATACTCCTTGGGCACCGCGCCGCCAACGATCGAGCTTTCGAACTGGAAGCCGGACCCCGCCTCGAGCGGTTCGAACTGCAGCTTGATCCGTGCAAACTGGCCGGTGCCACCGGATTGCTTCTTGTGAGTATAATCGATTTCGGCAGGCCGCCCGAGCTTTTCACGATAGGCCACCTGTGGCTGGCCGATATTCGCCTCGACCTTGAACTCACGGCGAAGGCGGTCAATCAGGATATCGAGGTGGAGCTCGCCCATCCCTTTCATGATCGTCTGGCCGGATTCAAAATCTGTCTCGACACGGAAGGATGGATCCTCAGCCGCAAGCCGCTGCAGGCCGACCGACATCTTCTCCTGGTCAGCCTTGGACTTCGGCTCGACGGCGATCTCGATCACCGGGTCGGGGAAGGTCATGGTTTCAAGAACGACCGGCTTGTTCGGATCGCAGACCGTATCGCCGGTCGTCGTTTCCTTGAGTCCGGCAAGCGCGACGATATCGCCGGCAAACGCCTCGGTGATCTCATCCTGCTTGTTGGCATGCATCATCACCATGCGGCCGACACGTTCTTTCTTGCCTTTTGTCGAATTCAGGAAGGCATCGCCCTTCGACAAAGTGCCGGAGTAGATACGGGTGAAGGTGAGGGTGCCCATATAGGGGTCATTCATGATCTTGAAGGCCAGGCCCGAGAAGGGATGAGCGTCATCAGCGCGGCGTTCGATATTGCGGGTTTCAGTCTCGTCGCCTGGCGCAAAGCCCATATAGGCCGGCACATCAAGCGGACCCGGCAGGAAATCGACCACGGCGTTCAGCATTGGCTGCACGCCTTTATTCTTGAATGCGGACCCGCACAGCACGGGCACGAAGGACAAGGACAGCGTCCCCTTGCGGATCAGCGCCCTCAGCGTCTCGATATCCGGCTCCTCGCCGTCGAGATAAGCCTCCATCGCCGTATCGTCCATCTCGACAGCGATTTCGATCAGCTTCGCACGCCATTCTTCAGCGAGACCCTTCAGGTCATCCCGTATTTCGCGGAGCTCCCAGCTCGCGCCGAGGTCTTCACCGGCCCACACCCATTCCTTCATGGTGATAAGGTCGACATGGCCTTCGAGTGCGTTTTCTGCACCAATCGGAAGCTGGATCGGCGCCGGTATTGCACCGGTCCGATCCTTGATCATGCGGACACAATTGAAGAAGTCAGCGCCTATCTTGTCCATCTTGTTGACAAAAACGATGCGCGGAACCTTGTAACGGTCCGCCTGGCGCCAGACCGTTTCCGTCTGGGGCTCGACGCCGGCGTTGGCATCAAGGACGCAGACCGCGCCGTCAAGTACGGCAAGCGAGCGCTCGACTTCGATGGTGAAGTCCACGTGTCCCGGGGTGTCGATGATATTGAAGCGGTATTTCGGGGACAGCGCGGATGTGCCATCCTCTGTCCGCTCCCAGAACGTCGTCGTGGCAGCCGAGGTGATCGTGATGCCGCGCTCCTGCTCCTGCTCCATCCAGTCCATCGTCGCGGCGCCGTCATGGACTTCGCCAATCTTGTGCGACTTGCCGGTGTAATACAGGATACGCTCGGTCGTTGTGGTCTTCCCGGCATCAATGTGAGCCATGATGCCGAAGTTGCGATATCGCTCCAGCGGGTATTCGCGGGCCATGTGAGTTCAACCTTTGTGTCTCGAGTTCCTGGGAGGCGGCGCTGCCCCCGGCTGTTCTGGACCTTTTCCCGGGGCTGGGTGCTGTTACCAGCGATAGTGGGCAAATGCCTTGTTGGCCTCGGCCATGCGATGGGTATCTTCACGCTTCTTGACGGCGTTTCCGCGGCCCTGGCTTGCATCCATGAGTTCGCCGGCAAGGCGCTCGCGCATGGTGTTTTCATTCCTGCCTGCCGCAGCCGCTGCCAGCCACCGGATGGCAAGGGCCTGGCGACGCTCTGTGCGCACTTCGACGGGAACCTGATATGTCGCGCCGCCGACCCGGCGAGACCGCACTTCAACAGCCGGCGACACGGTTTCGAGCGCCGCATGGAATACATCGACGGGGTTTTTCTTGGCCCGTGACTCAACCAGATCAAAAGCGCCATAAACGATGCGCTCGGCGACGGATTTTTTCCCATCGCGCATGATCTGGTTCATGAATTTCGAGACAACGACATCCTTGTATTTCGGATCCGGAAGGAATTCACGCTTCTCGGCGCGGTGACGGCGGGACATGGTGTGTGACTCCGGTTTATTTCGGCTTCTTCGCACCGTAGTGCGAACGGCGCTGCTTGCGGTTCTTCACCGGCTGCGTATCGAGCGCGCCGCGAATGATGTGGTAGCGGACACCCGGCAAATCCTTTACCCGCCCGCCGCGGATCAGCACAACGGAGTGCTCCTGAAGGTTGTGCCCCTCGCCGGGAATGTAGCACAGCGACTCAAAACCCGACGTCAGGCGGACCTTGGCAACCTTGCGAAGCGCCGAGTTCGGTTTCTTCGGCGTCGTTGTGTATACGCGCGTACAGACGCCGCGGCGCTGCGGACAGGCCTTCAGAGCGGGGGTCTTTGTCCGGGTCCGCTTCGGCTCGCGCGGGTTGCGGATCAGTTGCTGAATTGTCGGCATTCGGGCCTTCTGTATCTTCGTACTTTGTCCGGCCCGGGGGCCTAATGGGAATTGCCCCGGAAGCCACGAGGGGCAACCGGGAAGCGGTGAACTTAGGGGGTCAGTTTTTCCGGGGCATTTCTGCTTCCGGTGCGGCCCCCAGCCAATGCTGACAAGAAGCCTTTCTGACGATGCGCGGCGTGTAGACGTGCTGGAACGCGGCGTCAAGGGTGCGAGTCCTCTGGAGCGGCTGGCTTGATGCCGGTTTTCCGGCAGCTAACCCCAGCTCGAATAGCACAGCCATGCGATCAGCAGGATCGCGGCTGCCGCACAAGCGCTGCCGATCTGGTCAGAGCGGTTCAGGCGGGGAATTTTCATGGTCTTGGGATAGGTGAAGCTGAGAGGCCTGCCAAGCCCGCAAGGCCGGCCCCTCAGTTTTAAGGATAAACCGGCATTACTCTCCCTGCGGCGGAGGCAAGGCCGGCTTGGCTGCGTTTGCCGCCTCTTCTGCGCGGGCCATGGCCGCAGCCCTGCGGGCTTTCAGCTTCTGGTCGCGGTCGGCTGCCACGCGGCGGAACTGCCTGATGCCCCCGCCGGTTCCGGCAGGAATCAGCCGGCCGACGATCACATTCTCCTTCAGCCCTTCGAGCGTGTCCGTTTTGCCTTGGATGGCCGCTTCGGTGAGAACGCGCGTTGTCTCCTGAAACGCTGCAGCAGAGATGAAGCTGCGGGTCTGGAGAGAGGCCTTGGTGATACCGAGAAGCAGGGGCATGCCCTGGGCTTCGCGCTGGTCTTTCTTCCGTGACCGGCGAACCGTGTCGTTAGCTTCCTCGAAATCGATCAGATCGACCTGCTCACCGACAATGAAATTGGTGTCGCCCGGATCGGTAATCTCGACGTTCTGAAGCATCTGCCGGACAATCACCTCGATGTGCTTGTCATTGATCGGAACACCCTGCAGCCGGTAGACCTTCTGAACCTCGTCGATGAGGTAATTCGCAAGCGCCTCTACACCAAGCGTGGACAGGATGTCCTGCGGTGCCGGATTGCCATCCATGAGGTATTCGCCGCGTTTGATGAAATCGCCGTCCTGAACGGCAAGGTGCTTGCCTTTCGGAACCAGGTAATCGATCGGCTCGCGGCCCTCTTCCAGAGGAACAATCGTGACTTTCCTCTTGTTCTTGTAATCGCGGCCATATTCGACACGGCCGTCGACCTCGGCAATGATCGCGTGATCTTTCGGTCGGCGCGCCTCGAACAACTCGGCCACGCGCGGCAAGCCGCCGGTGATGTCTTTCGCCTTTACCCCGCCCGTGGTGACCCGTGCGAGAGTGTCTCCCGGCTCGATCTTGTCACCATCGGAGACCGACAGGATCGCGCCGGTTGACAGGACGTAGCTTGCAGACGAGCCATTCGGCAACTTCACAACCTTGCCGCTCGAATCAACAATCTCGATGGCCGGCTTGAGATCCGCCGCCGCCTTGGAAGCCGAGCGCGGATCAACAACGACGCGCGCGGAAAGGCCTGTCGCTTCATCAGTCTCCTCGCGAACCGTCATGGTATCGACAAGATCCACGAACCGCGCAGTACCGCCCACTTCGGAAATGATCGGCTGGGCGAAAGGATCCCAATCTGCGAGCAGCATGCCGGGGGTTACTTTCGCCCCCTCCTTGACCATCAGGCGGGTGCCGTAAGAGGGGCGGAAGGACTGCCTTGTCCGGCCCTGCGCATCAGCGATTTCGACCTGCATGCGCCGGCCGATCACGACAATCGTCTTGTCTTTTCGGGTGACGAATTCTGCGTCCGTGAAGCGCACGGCCCCTTCGAAACTGGCTTCGATGGAGGACTGATCGGCTACCTGTGCCGCTCCGCCAATGTGGAACGTCCGCATGGTGAGCTGTGTACCCGGCTCTCCGATAGACTGCGCAGCAATCACACCGACGGCCTCGCCGCGATTGACAACCGTTCCCCTGGCGAGGTCGCGGCCATAGCACTGAACACAGATACCGTTACGCGTCTCGCAGGTCAGCGGTGAGCGCACTTTGACCCGGTCGATACCGGCCGCCTCGATGGCCCCGGCCAGATCCTCGTCGATATAGGTGTTCGCCGGCGCAACCAGCTTGCCATCCGCGCCCTTGAGGTCGACCGCGGTCACGCGGCCAAGAACACGCTCGGCCAGGGACACCACCACATCGGCGCCCTCCATAACGGCGTATATGTCAATGCCGCGTTCAGTGCCGCAATCATCCTCGTTGATGATGCAGTCCTGCGCCACATCGACAAGACGGCGTGTGAGATAGCCGGAGTTCGCCGTTTTCAGAGCGGTGTCGGCAAGACCCTTCCGCGCGCCGTGGGTCGAGTTGAAGTATTCAAGAACGGTCAGGCCTTCCTTGAAGTTCGAAATGATCGGCGTCTCGATAATGTCGCCCGACGGCTTGGCCATGAGCCCTCGCATACCGGCGAGCTGCTTCATCTGGTTCTTGGACCCTCGCGCGCCGGAATCAGCCATCATGAAGATCGAGTTGACCTTCTCGCGGCCGCCATCCCTGGACACCTGCGCCTCGGACGCCGACTCCATCATGGCGTCTGCGACCTTGTCAGTGCAGGTCGACCAGGCATCGACAACCTTGTTGTACTTTTCCCCGCGCGTGATCAGGCCATCCGCGTACTGGCGTTCGTATTCGGCCACCTGTTCCTTGGTCGCGTCAACCAGCCTTTTCTTGGCAGCCGGAATGACCATGTCGTCTTTGCCGAATGAGATCCCGGCTTTGCACGCTTCGGTGAAACCAAGCTCCATGATCTTGTCACAGAAGATCACCGTGGCCTTCTGGCCGCAGAGGCGGTAGACCTCGTCAATGATCCTGCCGATCGCTTTCTTGGTCAGAACGGCATTTACGAGTTCCGGACCAATTCCAGCCGCCTTGGGCAGGATGTTGGCGACCATGTAGCGCCCGGGTGTTGTGTCAATGACCCGCTTCCTCATGACTCCGGCCTCGTCGACAACCTCGATCATGGCCTTGATCTTGCTGTGAACCGTGATGAGTCCGCCATCAAGGGCGCGTTCGATCTCGGCAAGATCGGAAAAGGCCATGCCCTCGCCGGGTTCGCCTGAGCGGTCGAGCGACAGGTAGTAGAGACCGAGAACGATATCCTGGCTGGGCACGATGATGGGCTTGCCGTTGGCAGGCGAAAGGATGTTGTTGGTCGACATCATCAGCACACGGGCTTCAAGCTGGGCCTCAAGGCTCAGCGGCACGTGCACGGCCATCTGATCGCCGTCGAAATCCGCGTTGAAAGCTGCGCAGACAAGTGGATGCAGCTGGATCGCCTTGCCTTCGATAAGCTTGGGCTCGAAGGCCTGGATGCCGAGCCGGTGAAGCGTTGGCGCCCGGTTCAGCAGCACGGGATGCTCGCGGATGACTTCGTCAAGGATGTCCCAGACTTCCGGCTTCTCTTTCTCGACCAGCTTCTTGGCGGCCTTTACGGTGCCGGCGAGGCCCTTGGCGTCAAGGCGGGCAAAAATGAAGGGCTTGAACAGCTCGAGCGCCATCTTCTTGGGAAGGCCGCATTCATGCAGCTTGAGGTTCGGGCCCACCACGATGACCGAGCGGCCGGAATAATCCACCCGCTTTCCGAGCAGGTTCTGGCGGAACCGGCCCTGCTTGCCTTTCAGCATGTCAGAGATCGATTTCAGCGGGCGCTTGTTGGTGCCTGTAATTGTTCGGCCGCGCCGGCCGTTATCAAACAGCGCATCAACCGATTCCTGCAGCATCCGCTTTTCGTTGCGGATGATGATGTCGGGGGCGCGCAGCTCCATCAGGCGCTTCAGCCGGTTGTTCCGGTTGATCACACGCCGGTAGAGGTCGTTCAGGTCAGAGGTCGCAAAGCGGCCACCATCGAGCGGAACGAGTGGGCGCAGGTCAGGCGGAATGACCGGGATCACGGTCATGATCATCCATTCCGGCCGCGCACGTGACTGGAGGAAAGCCTCGACCACTTTGAGGCGCTTCGATGCCTTCTTGGTCTTCAGCTCGGATGTAGACTCCTTCAGATCGTCGCGAAGCTGGTCCGCGAGTGCGGGCAAGTCGAGCGATTTCAGGATTTCCCGAATGGCCTCAGCGCCGATAAGGGCCGTGAACGCGTCTTCTCCGAGCCGGTCTTGCGCATCCATATACTCCTCTTCGCTGAGGAGTTGGCGCGGCTCCAGGTCGGTCAGGCCCGGCTCGATCACGACATAGTTTTCGAAATAGAGAACACGCTCGACATCCTTGAGCGGCATGTCGACCAGTGTCGCAATCCGGGAGGGAAGCGATTTGAGGAACCAGATATGCGCAACCGGCGCAGCAAGGTCTATGTGCCCCATGCGTTCGCGCCGGACGCGGGCCAAGGTCACCTCAACTCCGCATTTCTCGCAGACGATGCCGCGATACTTGATGCGCTTGTACTTGCCGCACAGGCACTCATAGTCCTTGATCGGGCCGAATATCCGGGCACAGAACAAGCCATCGCGCTCCGGCTTGAAGGTCCGGTAGTTGATCGTCTCAGGCTTCTTGATTTCACCCGACGACCAGGAGCGGATCTTCTCCGGGCTCGCAATCGATATGCGAATCGCCTCGAAACTCGGGGCGGGCGCATTCTGGTTGAACATGTTGGCGAGGTCCTGGCGCATTCGTTCTGCTCCTTGGGGTGGGCTGTCAGCGGGGGGCGCGGGGCTCCCCAGCCCTGAAAAAACTAACCGGCGGCCCCGGTGCAGCGCAGGGCTGGCACCGGGATACTCTGTAAGCGGACTCTACTCGGCGGGAATGGCAGCGCCCTCACTGATGCTTTCGTCTTCCCCGTCTTCTTCCAGAAGCTCGACATTCAGTCCGAGCGAGCGCATCTCCTTGATGAGAACATTGAAGCTCTCAGGAATGCCCGCCTCGAAGGTGTCGTCTCCGCGGACAATGGCCTCATAGACCTTTGCCCTGCCTGCCGTGTCGTCCGACTTGACGGTCAGCATTTCCTGCAGGGTGTAAGCTGCGCCATAGGCCTCCAGTGCCCAGACCTCCATCTCGCCAAAGCGCTGGCCGCCGAACTGGGCCTTGCCGCCGAGAGGCTGCTGCGTGACCAGCGAATAGGGGCCGGTCGAACGGGCATGGATCTTCTCATCTACGAGATGATGCAGCTTCAGCAGGTATTTGTATCCGACGGTGACCGGCCGCGTGAAGGCCTCGCCAGTGCGGCCATCATAAAGGCGGACCTGGCCGGAAGTATCCAGCCCGGCCCGCGTCAGCAGGTCGTTGATATCGCTCTCCCGGGCGCCATCGAAGACCGGGGTCGCGATCGGCACGCCGTTACGCAGATTCGAGGACAACTCGACAAGGGCTTCCTCGGTATCCGGAAGCTCCTGGTCTTTTCCGTAAGCATCCGCGAGGGCTTTTTTCAGCGCCTTTACATCATGCTTCTGGTGGAATTCCTCAACCGCCCTGTCGATGATCCGCCCCAACCCGCGGCAAGCCCAGCCTGTATGGGTCTCGAGGATCTGGCCGACATTCATGCGCGACGGAACGCCAAGCGGATTGAGCACAATATCGACCGGGGTTCCGTCCTCGAGGAACGGCATGTCCTCAATCGGATTGATCTTCGAGATCACCCCCTTGTTGCCATGCCGGCCCGCCATCTTGTCGCCGGGTTGCAGCTTGCGCTTGACCGCGAGGAAGACCTTCACGACTTTCATCACGCCCGGCGGCAGGTCGTCGCCGCGCTGGACCTTCTCGACCTTGTCATTGAAGCGCGCTTCCAGCTCGCGGATGGAGGCATCGAACTGGGCCTTCAGGGAGACCAGCTCGGCCTGGGCCTTTTCGGACTTCAGCTCGATGTCCCACCATTGGCGCCTAGACAGCTCTTCAAGAGCCGCTGCTGTGATCCGGCCGGCCTTGAAGCCCTTGGGTCCAGCCGCCGCTTCCTTGCCTGTCAGCAGTTCGTGCAGGCGATCATAGGTGTTCCGCTCAAGGATGGACTGTTCGTCCTCCTTGTCCTCCTGCAATTGCTCGATCTGCTCCCGCTCGATCTGGAGCGCGCGCTGGTCCTTGTCGATTCCGTGACGGTTGAAGATACGCACATCAACAACCGTGCCGGCATCACCGGGCGGCACCCGCAGGGACGTATCGCGCACGTCTGACGCCTTTTCCCCGAAGATGGCCCGCAGGAGCTTCTCCTCGGGCGTCATCGGGCTTTCACCCTTCGGCGTCACCTTGCCAACCAGGATATCCCCGGCCCGCACCTCGGCGCCGACGGCCACAATGCCCGCCTCATCAAGGTTGCGCAGGGCCTCTTCGCCGACATTCGGGATGTCGCGCGTGATTTCCTCGGGGCCCAGCTTCGTGTCGCGGGCGGCAACTTCGAATTCCTCGATGTGGATCGAGGTGAAGACGTCGTCACGGACGATCCGCTCGGAAATCAGGATGGAGTCCTCGAAATTGTAGCCATTCCAGGGCATGAACGCGACCAGCACATTCCGGCCCAGCGCAAGCTCACCCAAATCCGTAGACGGACCATCAGCAATGATGTCACCCTTGGACACGTTGTCGCCAACCTTCACGATCGGGCGCTGATTGATGCAGGAGTTCTGGTTCGAGCGGCGGTACTTTGCCAGCCGGTAGATGTCGACGCCTGACTTGGCGCCCTCCATGTCCTCTGTGGCGCGGACCACGATACGCAGGGCATCGACCTGCTCGACGACACCGCTGCGCCGGGCGACGATGGCCGCACGGCTGTCGCGGGCGACAACCGACTCCATCCCCGTTCCGACGAATGGCGCTTCGGAGACCACGAGCGGCACAGCCTGGCGCTGCATGTTCGAGCCCATCAGGGCGCGGTTGGCGTCATCGTTTTCAAGGAACGGGATCAGCGATGCCGCCACCGAAACAACCTGTTTCGGCGAAACATCCATGAACTGGACTTCCTCGCGCGGCACCATTGTGGCTTCGCCGGCAACCCGGGCATTGACGAACTCATTCACGAGCTCGCCCTTCGCATTCACGGTCGCGTTGGCCTGCGCGATCTTGTAGATCGATTCCTCCATTGCGGAGAGATACACGACTTCATCCGTGAGCCGCCCTTTTACGACCTTGCGATACGGACTCTCGATGAAGCCGTACTTGTTGACGCGGGCATGTGTCGCGAGGCTGTTGATCAGCCCGATATTCGGACCCTCCGGCGTCTCGATCGGGCAGATGCGGCCGTAATGCGTGGGGTGGACGTCCCGGACTTCGAAGCCCGCGCGCTCACGCGTCAGGCCGCCCGGCCCAAGCGCCGAAAGGCGCCGCTTGTGCGTGATTTCGGACAGCGGATTGGTCTGGTCCATGAATTGCGACAGCTGTGACGAACCGAAGAATTCCCGGACCGCAGCGACCACCGGCTTTGCGTTGATCAGATCGTGAGGCATGACCGTGTCGATATCGACGACGCCCATCCGCTCCTTGATCGCACGCTCCATGCGCACAAGGCCGATCCGGTAGTTGTTCTCCATCAGCTCGCCGACGGAGCGGACCCGCCGGTTGCCGAGGTTGTCGATGTCATCGACTTCGCCCTTGCCGTCCTTCAGATCAAGGATGACCTTCATGACCCCGATGATATCGTCGTCGCGCAGCACACGCATATTGTCGGCCGCAGCCTGATATTCACGAACGGCAACCGTGAGGCGCATGTTCATTTTCACCCGGCCGACTGGCGAGAGGTCATACCGCTCGGAGTCAAAGAAAAGCTGCCCGAACAGGGCCTCGGCCGCTTCCTGGGTCGGCGGTTCTCCGGGGCGCATCACACGATAGATATCGGAGAGCGCCTCGAAGCGCGTTTCATTCTTGTCGGCTTTCAGCGTGTTTCGAAGCCACGGGCCGCGGCCGGAGCTGTCGATATCGAGAATCTCCAGCACATCGACACCATAATCGCGCATCTCCGCGATCATCGCCTCTTCTATGGCGTCCCCGGCCTCACCGAAGATTTCTCCGGTTTCCATATTGACGACATCGCGCGCCAGGAACTTCCCGATCAGCGCTTCCGAAGGAACAAGGATTTCCTGTGTGCCGCCTTCTTCAATGCGCTTGGCTTTCAGCGCCGTGATTTTCTTGCCGGCTTCGGCAACCGGCTTCTTCTTCTTGGCATCGATCAGGTCGAAATCGGGTTTTACCCCGCGCCAGGCATCTGCGCGGTATCCGGTGATCCAGCCTTTCTTGTCGAGCCGGTAGACCGACCGGGTATAGAACAGGTCAAGGATCTGCTCGGTGTCGTAGCCGAGCGCATACAGCATCGTCGTGGCCGGCAGCTTGCGTTTCCGGTCAATCCGGATGTTGAGGATATCCTTGGCGTCAAACTCGAAATCAAGCCAGGACCCGCGATAGGGAATGATCCGGGCAGCGAAAAGCAGCTTGCCCGAAGCATGGGTCTTGCCCTTGTCATGGTCGAAGAAGACGCCCGGCGAACGGTGCATCTGCGAGACGATGACCCGCTCCGTGCCGTTGACAACAAATGTTCCCTTTTCGGTCATCAGCGGGATATCGCCGAGATAGCATTCCTGCTCCTTGACCTCCTTGACCGACCGCGCGCCGGTTTCTTCGTCTATGTCGAAGACAACAAGCTGCAGGCGGACCTTGAGCGGCGCCTGGTAGGTCAGGTCGCGCTGCATGCATTCTTCGACATCGAACTTCGGGGCTTCGAATTCATAGGACACATATTCAAGGCGCGCGCGGTCTGAAAAATCGATGATCGGGAAAACCGACTTGAACACACCGCCGAGACCGTCATCGGTCCGCTCGCCGGACGGCGTGTGCATCTGAAGAAACTGTTCGTAGGATTCGCGTTGAACCTCGATGAGGTTCGGCATTTCGATGGCTTCGGGAATGCGCCCGAAATTCTTGCGGATACGTT
>DAIRTA010000051.1:0-12208 GCA_036804125.1 Hyphomonas sp. | reverse complement strand
AGATCACGGCGGTCGCCTATGGCCTCGCCCGCGCGGCGCTGGAGGAGGCCTGGCAATATGCCGGCGAGCGCGTGCAATTCGGCAAACCCATAAGCAAGCATCAGGCGATCGCGCACAAACTCGTTATGGCCCGGACGAAACTCGCCGCCTGCCGGCATATGCTGTATCATGCTGCGTGGCTGGCAGGGCAGCGCCAGCCCTGTTCAGCGGAGACGGCAATGGCGAAACTCTATGTCGCCGATACCGGTGTCGAGATCGCACTCGCCTGCCAGCAGGTCATGGGAGCGTATGGGCTGTCGGATGCCTATGACATTGAGCGCCATGTCCGCGATCTCCTCGGCATGCCGATCGTTGGCGGCTCGTCTGACATGCAGAAGAACAACCTTGCGCGGATGTGGCGGCTATGAGCCTGGCTGATCCCCCCCCGGAACTTTCCTATGCGGCCTATTTCGAGGATCCACTGAAACGGCGGCTGGTTCAGGCCGTCGAACGCCTGTCGGGACAACCGAGGATCAAGGCGCTTTATGATCACTACAGGACGCACCTTGCGAAGGATGTGCCCTTCTTCGAGGCAGCTATCCGCCTGCTTGATATCGATGTGCGCTTTTCGGCGAGCCGGCTTGCAGAGATTCCTACCGAGGGGCCGCTGGTCGTGGTGGCAAACCATCCCTTCGGGGTCCTCGACGGGCTGGTCATCAGCTGGCTGATCAGCCTGCGCCGGCCAGACTTCAAGGTTCTGACGAATTCCGTGCTTGATGGCGTGCCCGAAGCGCGGCCCTATCTGCTGCCAGTCGATTTCGGGATAACGCGCCATGCCATCGAGGCGAATGTTGCCATGCGGCGCGCAGCGCTGGCCTTTGTCCGGGACGGAGGATGCGTCATTGTTTTCCCCAGCGGCGGGGTGGCGACAACACCGCGCCCATTTGATCCGTTGGCGGTCGATGATGAATGGAAACCGTTCACGGCGAAGCTCATAACGCAGGCCCGCGCGCATGTCACGCCGGTCTATTTCGATGGCCAGAATTCCCGCCTCTTCCAGATCGCCTCGCACCTTTCTCTGGAGCTGCGCCTTGCGCTTGTCTTCAGAGAGGTGAAACGCCGGATGGGCAAGGCGCTGCGGGTCGAGATCGGCGAGACATTGACGCCGGAACAGCTTGAGGCTGCCGGGAAGCGCAAGGGGCTGATGGAGTATTTGAGGGAACGTACTTACGCTCTCGCGCCGGATGGAAAGGCCCAGCGCTATCAGGAAGCTGGCCGGCGCTTCCAGGAGAAGAAACCCAAAGTGTTCCGATGATAGTCGCTAAGCAACTGCGCGCCGAAGCGCTCGCCCTGCCGCGGGCGATCGAGCGCCCGCATTTCGACTGGACGAGTTTCCGCGTCGATGCGCCGAGGGGCAAGATTTTCTGCACCCTGCCGCCGCATCATGAGTTCTCGAACGTGTTCCTGACGCCGGACGAGCAGCGGATGCTGTGCGAGGCGGAACCGGCGATCTTCTTCCCGGTGCCGAATAAATGGGGCGAGAAGGGCGCGACCTCGATCCGATTGGCGGCCTGCGATCTGGCGACCCTGCGCTCCGCCCTTGTCATGTCCTGGCGTCATGCGGCGCCGGTGAAGCTTCATCCCGAACTGAAGCTTTGAGCCGCGCGAAAAAGGGGTTAGCCTCTCGTCCATGCCAGATACCTTGCCGCTGACCGACCCGCTTTCGGCCATCCAGCCGCTCCTTCCGGAACTTGTCAGGCGCGCCGCAGAGATGGAGGAGGCCCGCCGCCTGCCGGCCGACCTCGCGCGGAAGATGGCTGAGGCCGGCGTTTTCAGGATGGTCACGCCGCGTCGTTTCGGCGGTCTCGAAGTCTCGCCGCGCCAGATCGTAGAGGTTACCGAAACGCTTGCTGCTGCGAACGCCAGCGCGGGCTGGTGTGCGATGATCGGCGCGACGACCGCCCTCAACGCTGCCTATATGGCGCCTGAATTTGCAGCGGAGATCTACAGCGATCCGATGATTGTCACCGGCGGCGTGTTCGCCCCGATGGGCAAGGCGGTGGTCGAGGGCGATCATTACCGTGTGACCGGCCGATGGCAGTGGGGCTCGGGCTCGGCCAACTGTTCCTGGCTCTGTGGCGGCTGCACGGTCTGGGAAAATGGCGAGATGAAACGCCTGGCGTCGGGCGCGCCGGATGCACGGATGATGGTTTTTCCGGCTTCAGAGGCTATCCTGCATGACACCTGGCATGTGATGGGCCTGAAGGGAACGGGCTCCGGCGATATCGAGGTAAAGGATATACGGGTACCGATCGGCCGGTCAGTATCACTGGTGGCGGATACACCGCGCGAGGGCGGTGCGTTGTTCAAATTCCCCGCCTTCGGCCTGTTGGCGCTTGGCGTCTGTGCTGTCGCGCTTGGCAATGCGCGCGGCGCGCTCGATGCCTATCGCGAGCTGGCAACCGTCAAGAAAAACCAGGGCAGCGCCAAGACGCTTGCCGAGCGCCAGACCATACAGGCTGCCTTTTCAGCCTGCGAAGCCCGATGGCGGGCCGCCCGCGCTTATCTTTTCACTGAGATCGACCGGGTCTGGGAGATCGCACAGATGCCGGGCGGGATTCCGGTCGAGGCGCGTGCGGATCTTCGCCTCGCCTGTACCCATGTTACCCGAACGGGAGCCGGCATTTGCCGGGAGCTTTATGATCTAGGCGGCGGCGCGGCACTCTTTGAGGCCAGCGACCTGCAGCGGAGGTTCCGGGATGCCCATGCGATCACGCAACATATTGTTACCGCTCCGGCTACTTTTGAGCTGACCGGCCGGGTGCTGTTTGGCCTGCCAACCGATGCGGGCATGATCTGAGCGTTCCTCTGGAAGCGAACGGGCTTGTGTGGCATGCTGATGTAAAGACGGCTGACGGCCAGCCGAAGCGATGAGGGAGCCGCTGCAAATGCGCATTCTGGCTGCAAATTCGCAGCTTTGCCTCTGTCTCTTGCTAGCCGCAATGATGCTTGTCCCAGCCTTGCCGGCTGAGGCCGCATCCAGCCGGCATTCTATCCCATTGGTGCGGAATGTAGACGGCTACATTGTCAGCCCGGTCAGCCTCAACGGTGAACCGGAAATGCCCGCGGTAATCGACACTGCGGCGACCTTTGCCATGATTGAGGCCAACACGGCACGGGCCGCAGGCATAGCCGCGCCTGCCGCGCTGGCGGAGAATATCGAGGTTTTCGGCTTGCTGGGGTCACGGACCTTTCCGGTCATTCACCTCGGACGGGTAGAGACGGGGTCTGTCCAGCTACACGCTGTACCGGCGGCCTATAACGGGCATGAATCCATGCCGGGTGCCCGCGCGATCCTGCCGGCCTCGGCCTTTACGGGCGATGTCCTCGACTTTGACTTTCCCAACGGCCGCCTCACTGTTTACGATGGCCGCCCACAGCCTCGCGTTGCGGGCGTATCCACGCGCATGCCCCTGTCCGATGTTCGCGGATTGCTTTTCACCGACGTGGTCATAAACGGCCAGACTGGCAAAGCCCTGATCGATACGGGCTCGCCGATTAGCATCATCAATACCCAGTTTGCCCAAGCGGCACGTGTGACACCGGATGCCAGAAAAACCCGCCAGCTACAGGGGGCAACGGGGGGCGGCCTGCCGGCGGAAGTTGCCTCTGCCCGCCGGCTGGAGCTTGGCCGCCTCGACTATTCATGGGTTGATCTCGTCGTCGCCGATCCGGTCTTTTTCGCCGATCTTGGCCTTGATGAGACCCCAGCCATGGTGCTGGGCCTCGACATCCTGTCGGCCCTGAGGATGCAGATTGACCGGCGCAACAACCATCTGCATCTGACTTTCACCCCAAGCCGGGTGCATTTGCGGCTGAATGCCACCGGCTCGCGTATCCGGCGCTGATCCCGTCTACCACGGCTCACTCCATGGCCTGAGGTCGATTTCATGGGTCCATGCCGACCGGTGCTGCTGGTGCAGCCAGACATAGTTCTTCGCAATTTCGTCCGGGATCAGAAGGCCGTCATGCGCCCGCCGCTGCCCGGCATCGGCCAAAGTCTCGCGGATGAACTGGCTGTCAATGGCGCCGTCGATCAGGACATGTGCCACATGTATGCCCTGCGGGCCAAGCTCACGGGCCATGGATTGCGCCAGCGCGCGAAGGGCATGCTTGGCGCCGGCAAAGGCAGAGTAGCCTTCCCGGCCGCGTATCCCGGCAGTGGCTCCGGTGAAGATGATGGTCCCGCGCCCGCGCGGACTCATCACACGTGCGGCTTCCCGCCCGGCGAGGAAGCCGGAATAAGCCGCCATTTCCCAGACTTTCTGATAGACACGGGAGGTCGTCTCGGTGATCCCGAAACGGACATTCGCGCCGATATTGAATACGCAGACTTCAATAGGCCCGATTTCGCGTTCGATTGTGTCAACCAGCGCTATTGTAGCCGCCTCGTCGCGGGCATCGACACCAAAGGCGTGCGCCTTGCCGCCATCGGCTTCGATCCGGCTGACCAGGGCCTTGAGGGAGTCGAGGTTCCGCGGGCGCCGGGTGACGCAGGCCACCAGCCCCGTATGCGCGAAGGCCTGCGCGATCGCGCCGCCAGTTGCATCACCTGCGCCTATGATCAATGCGGCGCCCTGAGCCATGTCCTGCCCCTCTCGCTTCACTCTGCCACAATTGCTCCGGCTTGCCTGCGGCACAAGGAGCTGGGCTAAACAGGCAGATGAGTCCGTCCTACCGAATCGGTATAGCTGGCGCCGGCACAGGCGGCCTTGCCGCCTCTGCCCTGCTGGCGCGAGCGGGCCATCACTGCACCGTTTTCGACCAGTTCGCGACGCCGAAGCCGGTAGGCTCCGGGCTGATGTTGCAGGAGACGGGGCTTGCGGTGCTCGGCGCGCTCGGACTCCGGCAGGACACGCAGACGCTCGGATCACCTATCACGCGCTTGCATGGCATCTCGGTTGATAACGGACGCGGGGTGCTGGATGTGCGCTTCCCGGCGCTGCGCAAGGGCCTCATCAGCCTTGGAATCCAGCGCAGCTCGCTCTTCGGACTCCTTTACGAAGCCGCCCTCGCCGCCGGCGCCTCTATCGTTCCAGCCACAAGGATCACGGCAGCAAATGGCGAGACGGGCCTGTTCGTGGACGGGGCGGGTAACGCCCATGGGCCGTATGATATCCTCGTCGACGCTCTGGGTGTGCGCTCGCCCCTGTCTTCAGCGGCCCGGCAGGAGCTGCCTTATGGCGCGCTGTGGGCGACGCTGCCCTGGCCAGAGGATGGTCCTTTCGACAGGCAGGCGCTGGAGCAGCGCTATCATGCCGCGAGCCGTATGGCCGGGGTGATGCCGTCCGGCCGGGCCATGCCGGGCGAGCCGGAAAGCCTGACCTATTTCTGGTCGATCCGCGCCGACCAGTACGAGGCGTTCCGTAACGCGCCGCTGGTGCACTGGAAGGATTCCGCCCGCGCGCTCTGGCCGGAGACGGCCATCCTGCTTGATCAGCTCCAGGATCATGACCAGCTGGCCTTCGCGCGTTACCGCCACCGCACCCACTGGCCCGCCCTATCCGGACGCCTCGTCCATATCGGCGATAGCTGGCATGCCGCGAGCCCGCAGCTGGGGCAGGGCGCCAACATGGCGCTGCTCGATGCCCATGCACTGGCCGCCGCCCTCGGGCAGGGTGTTGAGCCGGAGACCGCGCTGGCGCATTTCGTCCGGATGCGCGCGTTCCATGTCCGTCTCTACCAGCTGATGAGCTGGGTCTTTACGCCGGTTTACCAGTCCGATTCGGCGATCCTGCCCTGGCTGAGGGACTGGCTTGCGGCGCCCGTCTCACGCGTCTGGCCGGCCCCGTCTGTCCTGGCAGCCCTGGTTTCCGGTGCGCTTGGTTCGCCTTTGCGCCGGATTGGGCTGAGACCCGGCGTTTAGCGCTGGCAGGCCGGACAGTAAAAGCTGGACCGGCCGGACTGGACGAGCCGCCGGATCGGCGTGTGGCAGGTCTTGCACGGCTCGCGCTCGCGGTCATAGACATCAAACCGGTGCTGGAAATAGCCGAGCGCGCCATCGGCAGCGGCAAAGTCCGATATCGATGAGCCGCCCGCCTCGATCGCCTCTGTGATCACGGCATTGATGGCTGGAGCCAGGCGGGCAGCGCGCTGGCCGGGGATGGTTCGGGAAAGGCGTCTTGGTGAAATACGCGCCCGGAACAGGGCCTCGCAGACATATATGTTACCCAGCCCGGCGACGACCTTCTGGTCGAGCAGCGCGGCCTTGATCGGCGCCGCCTTGCCCTTCAGCACTTCATCCAGATAGGCGGGCGAAAAACGGTTGGAGAGCGGCTCGGGGCCAAGCCCGGTTAACCTTGGATAAGCCCCGAAATCGGCGGCGGGCCAGAGCTCCATGAAACCAAAGCGGCGCGGATCATTGTAGGTGATCCGCGTGCCGCCCTGCATGTGAAAGATGACATGGTCGTGCCCGGGCCATCCGCCGCTGCCATGGTGGAACTGGCCCTGGATGGTCCCCGACAGCGTAAGCCGCCCGGTCATGCCCAGATGCATGACAAGAACTTCGCCAGTCGAGAGATTAGCGGCCAGGAATTTCGCGTAGCGCGCGAGGCGGTCAATCCGGGCCCCGGTGATCCTTTCGATAAAGCCTTCCGGGAGCGGAAATCTGAGATCGGCCCGCCGCGTCTCGACTTTCAGGAAGCGGCGGCCTTCCATGGCCGGGGCAAGTCCGCGGCGAACTGTCTCGACTTCGGGCAATTCAGGCATCGTTATCGCATATAGGCTAGGATAAATCAGATGGTTAAGCGGGGCATTATGCCGGATCCCGGAGAAAATACACGCAAGGTCTCCTTTGGCTTTGAAGAGGTGACCGAGGCGGAGAAGGTCGAGCGCGTCGGGCAGGTCTTCCGCTCGGTCGCGCCGCGCTATGACCTGATGAACGATTTGATGAGCGCGGGCGTCCATCGCCTCTGGAAGCACGACACGATGAACCGGGTGAACCCGCAGCCCGGTGAGCGCCTGCTCGATGTGGCCGGGGGGACCGGCGAGATGGCCCGCGCCTTCCTGGAGCGGGCGGACCGCGCCGGAAAGCGGCGGCATGATCCGCGCGAGGCGACGGCAATCGTCAGCGATATCAATGAGGCCATGCTCGAGGCCGGGCGTGCCCGGCCGGACAATGCGCGATGGGGGCAGAGGCTGGAATGGGCCTGTGCGGACGGACAGAACCTTCCCTATGCGGACAAGTCCTTCGATGCCGTGACGATCTCCTTTGGCATCCGCAATTTTGCCTATCGGATCCAGGGCCTTCGGGAGTTCCGCAGGGTCCTGAAAACGGGTGGCCGGCTGGCGGTGCTGGAATTCAGCCACATGACGGCCCCCCTTCTTAAGGAGCTGTATGATGCCTATAGTTTCCGGGTGATTCCGGCTGTTGGTGAGTTTGTGACCCGGGACCGGGAGAGCTATCAGTATCTTGTTGAATCGATCCGTCAGTTTCCGGCTCAGGAGACATTCAGGGATGAGATTGAAAGCGCCGGTTTCAGCCTAGTAAGCATAACCAATTATTCAGGCGGGATTGCCGCCTTGCATTTTGGCTGGGCAGTCTAGGCGCATGCTGAGGGCGCTTTCCGATTATTACCGCCTGATGCGCGCGGGCACGTCGCTCGCGCGTCATGATGTTGTTCTGCCCCATGCCTATCAGGCCCGACTGCCGCTGCCGGCCAAGTTTGCGGGATGGTTCTTGCGCCTGACCGGCGGGAGGGCAAAGGGCCGCCCTGGCGAACGGCTCGGGCACGCCCTGGAGCGTCTGGGGCCAGCTTATATCAAGCTCGGACAGTTTCTTGCTACCCGGCCGGACGTGTTCGGGCCGGAGGTGGCCGGAGACCTGTCCCGGTTGAAGGACAAACTGCCGCCTTTTTCGATGAAAGCGGCGCGCGCCGCGCTGGAAGCAGAGTTCGGAGCAGAAGAAGCGGCGCGCCTATTCCCCGATTTGTCAGAACCGGTAGCCGCCGCTTCGCTCGCCCAGGTTCACCGGATGAAACTCCCGGATGGCGACCGCGCGGTAAAAATACTCCGGCCCGGGATCGAACGCCAGCTCGAACTCGAACTGTCGGCTATGCGGCGCGCGGCGCGCACGATCGAAGGGGTTTCTGCGGAGAGCCGGCGGCTTAGGCCGATCGCGTTCACGGAGACGATTGCAGCGTCCATGATGCGCGAGCTCGACATGCGCCTCGAGGCGGGCGGCGCCGACGAGATGCGCAGCATTTATGAGAAAACCGGTTTCTTCCGGGTTCCGGAAGTGGACTGGGAGCGCACGGGCAAGCGGGTGCTCACGGCCGAATGGATCGAAGGCATACCGCTGACGGACCCGGCCGTACTCGAACAGCCTGCCCTCGATAGGGTGAAGCTCGCAAATGATATCACCCAGGGATTTCTCGCAAGCGCAGTCGAGCAGGGCGTCTTTCACGCGGACATGCACGAGGGCAATGCGATCCTGACGCCGGACGGGAAGATCGCGCTTGTCGATTTCGGCATCATCGGCCGGATCGGCCCATTGGAGCGGCGCTTCCTGGCCGAGATACTCTGGGGCTTCATCCAGCGTGATTATCACCGCATTGCCGAGGTGCATTTCGAAGCGGGTTATGTCCCGGCGCATCAGTCCGTCGGGGACTTTGCGCAAGCTCTGCGCTCCATCGGCGAGCCGCTGTTCGGGCGCGCGGCCGAGGAAGTCTCCATGGGCCGCGTGCTTCTGCAGCTTTTCGACTATACGCATACCTTCGGCATGGCGCTGCGCCCCGAGCTGGTGCTCCTGCAGAAGACCATGGTGCAGGTCGAAGGCGTTGCCCGGACCATTGATCCCAGCCATAATATCTGGACAGCGGCCGAGCCGGTGCTTGGCGCCTGGATACGCCGCAATCTTGGGCCTGAAGGCGCGGTGCGGCTGGCGGCAGAGAATATCCGCGAGGTTACCAACCGGCTGAAACGCCTGCCGGACGTCATGGACCGGTTCGAGCGTAGCCTCGACGCAGCGCCGCTTGACAAGCCGCGCACACGCTTTGCACCCTGGTGGGGATGGTTCGGGCTGATTGGGCTTCTGGCCGGGCTCGCAGCCTGGGCCGTGCAGGGCGCTGGCTGAGGCCGGACACGTGAATTCCTCGCGGGGCGGGGCCGGTCCGTTCCGGGTATTCCCGCCAGAGGGGCAAACAGTTAACGAAAGGTTTTCGCGCGTTTAACCTGTGCTCTGGAGGTTCAGAAGGAACGCGCCGATGACAAGACTTTTTGCATTCCTCACGGCCGCGCTGGCGATGGCGATGCCGGCCTCAGCCGATGCAGCCCTTCGCGGTGCACCCTGCGGAGAGGCGCTCCAGGCCGCCGTCGAACTTGCCGCTGCAGAGGCCGCGCCGGTCACGATCACGCATGTCCGCTGTGGCGGAGGCCATGAGATCGTGGAAATCCGGCGGATCGCGATGTCCGGACAGACATTGTATGATGTGCGTGTTCGCGAAAGCCGGCAGCGTCCCCGCATCCTGCGCGCGGCTGATGCGCGCGACTTCAGCACGGATAGCCCCGCGCGAATAATTCGCGTGCGCTGAGGCGCAGGTCTTTCGCATAGCTTAACAGGACCTGCGCCACTCGCGGTGATTTGAAGGCGCGGGCGCAAGGTTTATGCGCTAGACAGGCCTGTATAGCTGCTACGTCCTGGACTGATATGAACGGCCCGCGCATCCTGCTGATCATCGGCGGCGGCATTGCTGCCTATAAAAGTCTCGAGCTTATTCGCGAGCTTGGCCGGCGAGGGATTGCGTGCCGTTGCATCCTGACAGCCGGCGGCGCGCACTTCATCACGCCGCTGTCCGTGGCCGCCTTGTCAGGGGACAAGGTCTATACCGAACTTTTCGACCTGACCGATGAGACCGAGATGGGCCATATCGAGCTTTCCCGCTCGGCCGATCTGATCGTCGTTTGTCCGGCAACCGCCGACCTGATGGCCAGGGCCGTGCAGGGCCAGGCCAACGACCTTGCCGCAACCGCGCTACTGGCGACCGACAAGCCGGTCCTGATGGTCCCGGCGATGAATGTCCGGATGTGGGAGCATCCGGCGACACGCCGCAATATCGCCCGGCTCCGCAGCGATGGTGTGAGCGTGATGGAGCCGGATGTCGGCGCGATGGCCTGCGGCGAATTCGGCCCGGGCCGCTTGCCGGAAATTGAGCGGATAGTCGCTGACATCGAGGCGAAGCTGCGCCCGTCGGCCAATGGCCGGCTGACCGGACTGCACGCCCTCGTCACGGCCGGTCCGACTCGCGAGCCGCTCGACCCGGTGCGTTATCTTTCCAATCACTCTTCCGGCCTTCAAGGCTATGCCATCGCTGCGGCGCTGGCGGCAGAGGGAGCGAGAGTCACCCTTGTCTCCGGTCCCGTCTTGCTCCCCGCGCCTGAGGGGGTGGACCGCGTGACAGTCGAAACGGCGCGTGAAATGCTGAAAGCCTGCGAGGCGGCCCTGCCGGCAGATGTTTTCGTTTCGGTGGCGGCGGTTGCGGACTGGCGCCCGGTGAGGCCGTCGAACCAGAAGCTGAAGCTGAAAGAGAAGGGCGGGGCGCCGTCCATAGAACTTGCCGAAAACCCGGATATCCTGCGCACGATCAGCCACAAGCGAAAGAACCGTCCGCACCTTGTCATCGGCTTCGCGGCCGAAACACATGATGTGGAAAGGCTGGCGCGGGAGAAGCTTGTTCGCAAGGGCTGCGACTGGATCGTCGCCAATGATGTATCCGGCGACGTCATGGGCGGAGCTGAAAATGAGGTTGTCCTCATCTCGACCGAAAAGGCTGAGCCCTGGCCGCGAATGAACAAACAGGCCGTTGCGCAGCGCCTGGCAGATGAGATTGCCCGCGCGTGGCTCTCCGCAAGCGGGGAGCGCCTGGCAGCCGAGTGATTTCGGGCTGAAGCCGGCTTTTGCGTGTATCACCCGGCGCTTGACGTTTATCATGAGTTTCCGCATGGCGGCGGGCATGCAAACGGTTAATGTCGATGTCTGCCTGTTGCCCCATTTTGAAGGGCTTGCGCTTCCAGCTTATGAAACGGCCGGCTCGGCCGGGATGGATGTGCGCGCGGCGGTTGCTGAGGACGCTCCCCTCACCCTTGCGCCCGGTGAGAGAGCCATGGTGCCCACCGGTCTCTCGGTCGCCATTCCGGACGGTCATGAAATCCAGGTCCGGCCGCGATCAGGCCTCGCCGCCAAGCACGGGATCACCTGCCTCAACACGCCGGGGACAATCGACAGCGACTATCGCGGCGAAATCAAGGTGATCCTGATCAATCTCGGCGCCGACGCCTTCACGATCCGGCGCGGCGAGCGCATTGCGCAGCTCGTTCTGGTCCCCGTGACCCGGCTTGACTGGAAGCCTGTGATACAGTTGCCCGTGAGCGAGCGCGGCGCAGGCGGCTTTGGCTCGACCGGCCGGTAAATTATTCGCCCCCTGAGCCTCATAGGGGCTTGAATCCGGCCGCTGTCCTGACAATATCGTTATTCGATATGATTGGGAGGTGGACATGGCTGCGCTTGTTTTCGTTCTGCTTTTTCTCGTCTTTGCCTTCACCATGCTCTCCATGAGCCAGGCGCAGCGTCCAACCCTTCGGGCCGAAGCTGAGCCGGACGAGGTCGACCGGCTGACCCAGAGGGTCGAGGCGCTGGAACGGATACTGACCGACAGGGACTGGTCGCTGCGACGGGATATTGACGGACTTGGCCAAGGCTAGCGGCCGGACCCGGTCAAGGGTAAAGTCGAACAGAGGGTCTGAAGGAGGAGATGCCTATGGATGTTTTCACAATGGTCGTGGTTATTGTCGCCATGAGCATGGCGTATGCGGCCTATGAGCTTCATATGAAGGCCCGGACAAAGCGGATGCGCACGAAAGGCGATGACAAGGAGTTCGATGCCATGCGTGCTGATATGGTGCGGCTGAAAGAGCGCGTCCTTGTGCTTGAACGGATCGTGACCGATCAGGAAAGACAACTCTCCGAAGATATCCGCCGTCTCGCCTGAGTTGGCGGAGCGCAAAAGCGAATAGGCAAGACAGATGGACCCCTTTTCGATGGTCGTTGCTATCGTCGCGATCAGTGTCGGTGCGGGCGTAGTCAGTACGTGGCTGAAGACCCGGGCCAACAGCCGGGCCGATGCGGCGCTGCACAAGGATTTATCGAATAGTCGCGAGGAAATCTCGCAGCTGA
>DAIRTA010000050.1:0-12395 GCA_036804125.1 Hyphomonas sp. | reverse complement strand
CCGATAACCTCGCTCGCGGCTATGATGTTGTTTGAGGAGGGCCGCTTGCGGCTCGATCATCCGGTGAGCCGCTACATTCCCGAGTTCAAGGCGGCGCGAGTCTGGGATGGGGGCGATCTGAAGGACTATAAGACACGTCAGCCTGACCGGGAAATGACTGTCCTTGATCTTTTCACGCACACATCCGGGCTGACTTATGGCTTCCTGATGCAACATGAGACGGATGCGCTTTACCGGCGGGAAAAAGTCGGCAATCCGGGACAGACATTGCAGGAGATGGTCCGGCAGATGGCGACACTCCCGCTGGCCTTCTCTCCCGGAACGCAATGGCGGTATAGCCACTCGACGGACGCGCTCGGAGCAATCGTGGAAATCGTCTCCGGCGAACCGCTCGATGAGTTTTTCCGCGAACGGATTTTCAAGCCCCTGAAAATGCACGATACGGACTTCTGGGTTCTAGAGGACAAGGTGCCCCGGCTTATGACCTGCTATCAGCGGGACCCATTAAGCGGCGCCATCAGCGTATCCGATGAAGGGGGCGCTGCTTCAAAGGCTTATACAAAACGGCCGGTGCAGCTGAATGCAGGTGGTGGTCTCGTGTCGACGATGCGTGACTATCATCGTTTCTGTCTCATGTTGCTTCGCGGTGGCACGCTTGATGGCGCCCGTATCATCAGCCCCAAGACATGGGAATTCATGCGCCAGAACCATCTGCCGGGGGGTAGCACCATCAAGGCAATGGGCGACCGGACCTTTTCCGAGGCCCGCATGGAAGGTAATGGCTTCGGCCTTGGCGGATCGGTTCTGGTCGATCCCGTCGCCTCCATGCAGCCGGGTAGCGAGGGAACGTTCAGCTGGGGCGGCCTCGCCTCGACCTTTTTCTGGATTGATCCGGTAGAGGAGCTCATCGGTATCCAGATGACGCAGATGATCCCGTCATCAGCCTATCCCATACGTCCGCAGTTCCAGCAGCTTGCCTATGCGGCGGTGGACTGGTGAGTGAAACAAGGGTCCCCTCCGTTCAGGAAGCCATCCTGATGCTGACAAGCGCTCGCGGGCCGGGAAAGACAATCTGCCCGACAGAGGCGGCAAAGGCTGTCAGTCAGCAACATTGGCGCAAGCTATTGCCAGATGTGCGTGCCGAGGCCATCCGCCAGCACAAGGCGGGAGTGATCACGATCTACCGGAAGGGCAAGCCGGTCGAAGATCCCGATACATTCAAGGGTGTGTATCGACTGGGGCTGCCCGTATCGTGATCGCTAAAGCCGCAGGACATCAGCTTTTTCGTCATCCCGTAGAAATCCTGCGGATGTTCCGGGATGACGACCATTAGCCGCTTAAGAGAGAGAAGTGCCCAAGCCGCCTGACCCGTTCCATGAGTTCGTGAGCGAGCTTTTCGCCCCGCTGGGTCCGGTGACAATCCGGCGTATGTTCGGCGGCGCAGGTGTTTACAATGCCGGCGTCATGTTCGCCCTTTTGGCGGATGACCAGGTTTATCTGAAGACCGACCCCGGACTGAAAGCGGCGCTCGGTGCCGAAGGCGGTCAGCCGTTCATATGGGTTCGGCCAACAGATGGCAGGCAAGTCGACATGGGATATGTCAGTCTGCCAGTTGCAGCGCTCGATGAACCGGAACTCGCAAGCCAGTGGGCCGAAAAGGCGGTGCAAGTCGCCTTGAAGGCAAAATCGGGCAGAGCCAAGCGCAATCCAAAGGGAGCGGGCGCCGGCTGATCAGGCGGCAAAAGGACGGGCAACCGGCGCGTCTAACGAGAACGCGAACGGGGTTGATCCGTGAAAGCGCAGATGAACCAGCCGGTTCCAGCCGTCTTCGAGTGTGAAGCGCGCGCTCCGCGGCGCCCACCACATGACAAAACGGGGGCCGCTGCAGCGGTCAATCATGTCGTGCAAGCGCCGCATGCCCGGCGGATGCGTCCGCCCGTTATGGGAAAACGTCTTGAGATCCTCGAACGAACGCCACACCGCCATTGTTGAGATCTCCGGCGCGGCCCACTCAGCAGGATAGGGAAAAGTATCTATGAAACTCCGCCAGCTGCCATCAGGGCAGCGCACGCCGTGCCCATGCCAGTAAAGTCCGTCAAATGAGTCTGCGTCAGCAAAGATTCTGGGCAGGACGGATAGAAATGCCTGCACTGCCGGGTTGTCCGGCGTAAACGGACCCAGGAGGCGATTGCAATTGAAATGAAACAGCCGGTATTCCAAAGCGATCCTGCCTTGCCTTGTCCGGACGCAGAAATAACAAGGGCTGGTTTCGCAATCTTTAATAGCGGCGCCGCAAAGATAGGCTATCTTTGGTTTATCGTCCGTGGAATTCCGCTTTCCGTTTCTGCAAGAAGGCGGTCACGCCTTCCCGGAAGTCCTCAGTGCGTCCGGCGTCTCGTTGTGCAACCCGTTCGGCGTGAAGTGCGGCAGTATATGTACTGTCGCATGCGTCCCAGACGAGTTTGCGGGTCAATGAGAGCGCGAGGGTCGGCCCCTCGGCCAGTTTCGCCGCATAATCGCGAGCGACGGTCATCAGTTCGCCGTCATCCACAACCCGGTTTACCAGCCCCCAGGCCTGCGCCTGCTCGGCTGGTACCTTGTCGCCGAAGAGTGCCATTTCCATGGCCCGGACCCTGCCGATCGTACGGGCCAGCAGCCAGGTCGAGCCACCATCCGGAACAAGCCCAATCCGTCTGAAAGCCTGCAGGAAATAGGCGCTGCGCGATGCAAGAACGATGTCTCCCATGAGCGCAATGGCGCAGCCGACGCCTGCCGCAGCGCCATTCACAGCCGTAATCACGGGGTGCGGGTGTTCGCGGATCATGGTCACAAGCGGGTTGTAGAATGCGTCCAGGGCCTTGCCGGCATCGGGCGGAGAGTCGGGGTGGGCGATCTGAGGCCCCGCACCCATGCCGCCAAGATTGGCACCCGAACAGAAGCCGCGGCCCTTGCCCGTAAGGATGGTGCAGCGGGCCTCCTGTCCTGCGAGTTCAAAGGCATGCAGCAGTTCGATTGCGGTATCCACGCCACAAGCATTGAGGGTCTTGTCATCGTCAAAGCTGATGACTGCGACGTCACCCTCCCGCTCATAAGCGATCTTCTTGAATGCGGACATGTGGTGGTCTCCTCGATGCAATTTCAGGCTGTAAATAGCTTGAGAGAAAGATGGCGTGAACGCCTCACCCGGCGGCAATGCGGCCCGAAACGGTTTGGCAGGACGTCGTGATGCGCTAAGCTCAGCCCATGTTTTAAAGAATTCAGGGGTGTCGTTATGACGCTGCAAACAGATTCCGGCATGGGTATGGGCGAGACGCTTGCAAGGCAGAAAGCAGCTCACCTCCGCGAAGGGGCCCCTTCGGCCGAAAAGCGTGTCGATTGGATCGACCGGTCGATTGATCTTCTTGTAACGCATGGCGAGGCGTTGAATGAGGCCATGTGCGCAGATTTCGGCCACCGGTCGAAAGACCAGTCCGCGTTGACGGATATTGCAGGCTCTATCGGCGCCCTGAAGTTTGCCAGGGCGAATCTTGCCAAGTGGATGCGCCCGGACAAAAGGAAGGTGGAGTTTCCTCTCGGTCTGCTCGGCTCCAAAGCCGAGATTCACTATCAGCCAAAGGGCGTTATAGGGGTCATCAGCCCATGGAACTTCCCGGTCAATCTGACCTTCACCCCGCTGGCCGGCGTATTTGCCGCCGGCAATCGCTGCATGATCAAGCCGTCTGAATTTACCGAGGCGACGTCCGCGCTGATGAAAGAGCTGATCGCAAAATACTATTCCGAGGAGGAATGCGCCGTCATAACCGGCGGGCCGGAGATCGGCGCCGAATTCACCAAACTGCCTTTCGATCATATCCTTTTTACCGGCGCGACGTCGATTGCCCATCATGTGATGCGCGCCGCCGCGGATAATCTCGTTCCCTTGACCCTGGAATTGGGCGGCAAGAGCCCTGTGGTGCTCGGCCGGTCTGCCGACATGCAGAAAGCCGCGAGCCGGATCATGGCAGGCAAGACCCTCAATGCGGGCCAGATCTGTCTGGCGCCGGATTATGCGTTCGTGCCCAAAGAGAAGACGCAGGAATTTGCCGCCGCAGCCACGCGTGCAGTCGAAACGATGTTCCCATCCGGCCTCAAGGACAATGCCGACTACACTTCAATCATTAACCAGCGCCACTATGACCGTCTCATAGGTTATCTCGACGATGCGCGCGCGAAGGGGGCTGAAGTGATCGAGATCAACCCGAAGGGC
Organism: Hyphomonas sp.; assembly: GCA_036804125.1. Classification (GTDB taxonomy): domain Bacteria; phylum Pseudomonadota; class Alphaproteobacteria; order Caulobacterales; family Hyphomonadaceae; genus Hyphomonas. The sequence goes on along the minus strand of DAIRTA010000050.1, from coordinate 8,149 downwards.
GAAAACTTCACGCAGCAGCCGCATCACAAGATGCCGCCGCACCTGGTCATCGATCCTACCGACGATATGAAGATCATGCAGGATGAGATCTTCGGTCCGATACTCCCGGTTAAGTCCTATGCTGACACAAGGGATGCCCTCGCTTACATCAACGCGCATCCCCGCCCGCTCGGCTTGTATTATTTCGGTGACGATTCCGCAGAAAAAGACATTGTGCTGAGCAATACGACATCAGGTGGTGTAACGGTCAATGACGTCATCTTCCATGTTGCCCAGGAAGATCTGCCCTTTGGCGGGGTTGGCCCCTCAGGCATGGGCGCCTATCATGGCCGTGATGGTTTTTATGAATTCAGCCACAGGAAGGCCATCTACACACAGACCAAGAGCGAGCTTCTGGCCATGATGCGGCCGCCGTATGGGGAGAAGTTCCGGGCTCAGGTCAAGGGTCGCATCAAGGCGTGAAAGGCTGATCCTGTCAGCGTCGGTTGAAAGGTGAGGTCAGGGCCTGGCCTAGCCGGGCGGACTGATCGCCAGGACAATCCGGTTGACCCAATACAAGAGCGTTCCGCCCGCCTTGTGGCTCATCTGTATACGTTCGGAATAACCGGTCCCAGGCTGACAAGGCATTACCGAAATTCGAGTCTGTCTCGGCACGGATTATCGAATGATGGATCTGATGCACGGCTGGTGTAATCATGACCCAACGCAGATACCGGTCTATGAATGGCGGTATCCTGATGTTGGCGTGAGTGAACAGCGCCATCGTACTAAGCAGGATTTCATACGCCAGGGCGGCCGCCAAGGGGACACCAAGCAGGAAGACGATCGCTGCTTTCCACAGCATCGATAGCGCAGCTTCGATAGGGTGGAACCGCAAGCCACTCGTGACATCCAGATCACGATCTGCATGGTGGACATGGTGCAGCCGCCAGAGCGCGGGAACACGGTGCATGGCAACATGCTGGGCCCAGACGGCAAGGTCCATCAAGATCAAGGCGAGCGCAAACAGCAAAAATGGGGGCATCTCCGGCAACAGGCGGAGTGCCCCAAACCCCATTGATCCGGCGGCCATCGCTGCGCCGGCCACGGTGATCACGCCCATCAACCGGACGGCAACGGTGCTGGCGCCGCCCAGTGCCAGATTTGTTGCCCAGCGCTTCAGTCTGGGAAGGTTGCGAGGCCGGTCCGGAAAAGCAATTTCGAGTATCAGGAGCGCCACTAACGCGCCTGAGAAGATCCCAAGCCTGATCAGTGTTGGCTCATCCACAATCGTTCACCGCTATCAAACGGAACCGGGGCGGACTGCGTCTCCATAGAGAAGACATGCGCAAAAGCTACTGATTGTGAAGGGCCAGCCCAGCACCCGGCTTCCTGCTCAGCGTTTCAGGAAGGCTGGTACGTTATCACCAAAACCCTTGTTCTTTTCCGGCTGACGCACGTCGTGCCGTTCGGCGGAGGCCATGGCAGTCTGTGCGCTTTCGGGTGCTTTCTCCCGGCGTGGGCCGCGTGCCCGCCTCGATGATTTTTTTGGGTGAGTCTCTTTTGCGGAAGCCTCCGGCAAGGCTGCATCCTTCCCGGCTCGTTCCCGGGCCGGCTCGCGCCGGGTGCGCCCCCCGCGATGCGACGAGCCGCGTTCGCGGACGCCAGCACGACTGCGCTTGTCTTCCGGCGGCAGGTTGGCCAGTTCTTCCAGCAACCCCTCGGGCATGAAGTCCTTGACGTCTGTCTTGATCATCTTGAGGACATAGCCCCAGGATTTTTCATCTCCGGGGGAGACAAGCGTATAGCTCTCACCCGACCGTCCGGCGCGGCCCGTTCGTCCGATCCGGTGGACATAATCCTCATCCTTCGGTGGTGGGCCAAAGCAGAAGACATGACCAACGTCGGGTATGTCCAGCCCGCGCGCTGCGACATCTGACGCAACCAGAAGCTTGAGTGCGCCGTCACGGAAGCGCTGAAGCGTTTCTGTGCGCACGGACTGGGGAAGGTCACCATGTATCGGCGCGGCGTCATGACCATGCTTCGTCAATGAGGCTGCTACAACGTCGACCTCGACCTTCCGATTACAGAATACGATTCCGTTCTTCACATTGCAGGCCTCGACCACGCGGCGAAGCGCCGTGCGACGGGCTTTGCCATCATCGCTTGGCAGTTTTACGACGTGCTGTGTAATGGTCTCGGCTGTTTGTGCCGGCCGCGACACCTCAATGCGCTTGGGGTCGATCTGGAAGGTCTTTGCAAGCCGCGCGATCTCCGGCGGCATGGTTGCCGAAAAGAGAAGTGTCTGGCGACGGGGTGGAAGCTTGCTGCAGATTTTTTCGATGTCCGGTATGAAGCCCATGTCGAGCATCCGGTCGGCCTCGTCGATGATCAGGGTTTCGACCCCCATCAGCAAGAGCTTGCCGCGTTCGAACTGGTCCATGAGGCGTCCGGGTGTCGCTATCAGTACATCGACGCCGCGCTGAAGGGCCGATTCCTGATCCTTGAAACTGACACCGCCGATTAGCAGCGCCATGGTGAGCTTGAGATACTTTCCGTATTTATCGAAGCTTTCCGCAACCTGCGCGGCCAGTTCGCGCGTAGGGCAAAGTATAAGGCAGCGCGGCATGCGCGCGCGGGCCCGCCCCTTTGCAAGGCGATGTATCATTGGCAGGACAAAAGCGGCTGTCTTGCCCGTTCCTGTCTGCGCAATGCCGGTCACATCCCCTCCAGCGGCGATGTGGGGGATGGCTTCAATTTGGATGGGGGTTGGTATCGTATAGCCGGCCTCTGTCACGGCCCGCAGGATGTCGGGCGAGAGGCCGAAATCCGCAAATACTGTATTGGTCAAAGTCTATCTCCGGGATGTCTGTTTGATGGCCCGGCCGCCCGTATTGGCGGCTCTCGATCCTGCAGCGGCCGATCCCCATGACCAGCTCCCTGCAGCCGGGCGAATCCCATGCCCGGATGTTTCATGGCGCCCAGATAGTGCAGAATCGGCCCTTGGGAAAGGGACGAGAGTGAAAATAGTTACAGGGTGCACTGTCATCATGTGCGCCGACCCACAAGTGATAGCAACCTGATACAACTTTCTCACAAGGCGTGGGCATCGCCCTCAATAGCACTCAGCTGAGCCGGTACCGCCTGCCTGGCCCAGCCTCGTCAGCCGCCTGCGTCGGCAAGGTTCTGGTTGGCGAAATCCCAGTTGATGAGGTGGTTGATGAATGTGTCGATATAGTCGGGGCGCCGGTTCTGGAAGTCGAGATAATAGGCATGCTCCCAGACATCCATCGTCAGAAGGGGGATGGCCCCATCTTCCGTAAGCGGTGTTTCAGCGTTGGGGGTCTTCGTGATCGCCAGCTTTCCACCTTTGTATACAAGCCAGGCCCATCCAGAACCGAACTGTGTAGCCCCCGCCTGCTTGAATTCCTTCACGAAATTGTCGTAGCCGCCGAGGTCACGATCGATGAGTTCGGCAACCTTTCCATGCGGCTTGCCGCCACCGCCGGGTTTCATTGAGTGCCAGTAGAACGTGTGGTTCCAGATCTGGGCAGCATTGTTGAAGATACCGGCTTTCGCCTTGTCTGCGGCGGCCGCCCGGATGACGGATTCAAGCGCGGCAGCCTCATGCGGGGTGCCGGCCACGAGCCCGTTTAGATTGGTCACATAGGCTTGATGATGCTTGCCATAGTGAAAGTTGAGCGTCTCTTCCGAAATGTGCGGCGCCAGGGCGGTGCGGGCATACGGGAGATCGGGCAGGGTGAAAGCCATGGAAACAGGTCCTCTCTAGCGGGAATTCATATCTTTCGCTTTGCAGCAGTATCTCACATATGGAGCCCATGCCAAACGAGACCAGACCTTTCAAGGGTGCGCCGTGGCGCGAGATTGACCGGCGAGTCCGGCGCGTTGACGAAGACCGGTGGATTTCGAGCCGCTTTGCACCGCCTGAATTGCGGTCTTCCCTTATCGCGCTATATGCCCTCGCCCATGAGCTGGCCCGCGTTCAGGACGCTGTGTCCGAAGAAACGCTGGGCCTGATCCGGTTTCAGTGGTGGCGCGAGGCCCTGAGCGAGATCGAGCAGGGTGGTGCGCCTCGCCAGCATGATGTCTGCCTGGCTCTCGCTGAGGAAATTGGGTCGGAACGCCTGAAAGCTGGGGCCCTCCTCAAACTCGTAGACGGTTATCAGGCTGCTTTTGAGGCCCATGATCGATCCAGAGAGCCTGAGGCTTGGATTGCGATGACAGCCGCCAATGTCTTGACGCCAGCCCACAACTGGGCGGCGGAGATACAGGGCGTTTCCGTTGCCTATGCCGCAGCGAGGCGGCAGGCATCCGAGGCTTTCGGGCCGCATGTTGCGCCTGCGCCCAAGCCCATCCGCCCGGCCATCGCCCATTTCCGTCTGCGCAAGCTGTACTGTGAAGGCATCAAACCCAACCCGATCTCCAAGCGGCTGTCGATCCTGAATGCCATCAACTCTGGGCAAGTGTGAAATACGATCAGGTCGGCATCAGCCGGCCGCAACGGTTGCCTGTCTGGCCAGCCATGCGTCAAACTCATCCAGCGCACGGACCGCCTGTGCGCGTTTCTTCGCCCGCCCCTTGTCCTTGCCGCGCAGGCGCATGCCATGCTCATCCGTCTTCGGATAGCCGGCGATATCCGGGAACAGGCCGAAATTGACATTCATCGGCTGGAAGGTCTGGCCTTGGGAAAGGTGTCCGCCGGTGATGTGGTTGACGAGCGCGCCGATAGCCGTCGTAGGCGGGGGTGGCTCAAGGCGGCGGCCGAGCCGTTCGGCGGCGGCGAGGCGCCCGGCGAGCAGTCCCATGGCCGCACTCTCGACATAGCCTTCCACGCCGGTCACTTGTCCCGCAAAGCGAAGTCGTGGCATCGTCTTCATGCGGAGCTGCCGGTCAAGCAGTTTGGGGGAATTGAGGAAGGTGTTGCGATGAATGCCGCCGAGCCGGGCGAACTCTGCCTGCTCAAGTCCGGGAATCATCCGGAAAATTTCCGTCTGCGCTCCATATTTCAGCTTCGTCTGGAAACCGACCATGTTCCATAGAGTGCCGAGCGCATTGTCCTGGCGCAGCTGGACGATGGCATGCGCCTTGACAGTGGGATTGTGAGGGTTGGTGAGGCCCACCGGTTTCATCGGGCCGAAGCGCAGCGTTTCTCGCCCGCGCTCCGCCATTACTTCAATCGGCAGGCAGCCTTCAAAATAGGGTGTGTCTTTCTCCCAGTCCTTGAACTCGGTCTTCGGCGCGGCCAGAAGGGCGTCAAGGAAGGCGTTATACTGCTCTTCCGTCATCGGACAGTTGATATAAGCCGCTGTATCGCCCGAAGGTCCCGCCTTGTCATAGCGGCTCTGGCGCCAGGCCTTGTTCATGTCGATCGAGTCCAAATAGACGATGGGCGCTATGGCGTCGAAGAAAGCAAGATCGGTTTCGCCCGTATGCGCGCGGATGGCTTCGGCGAGGGCAAAAGACGTGAGCGGCCCCGTCGCCACGATCACGTTGTCCCAGTCTTCCGGCGGGAGCCCTGGGATTTCCTCGCGCACGATAGTGACAAGCGGATGGGCCACAAGCTTCGCCGTGACCGCCTCGGAAAAGCCTTCCCGGTCCACGGCCAGTGCGCTGCCGGCCGGCACCTGATGGTCTCTGGCGGTCGTGATGATGAGCCCGCCCGCCCGGCGCATCTCCTCATGCAGAACGCCTACAGCATTCGACGTGTGGTCGTGCGAGCGGAAGGAGTTGGAGCAAACCAGCTCGGCAAGCTTGTCTGTCTGGTGGGCGTCTGTGCCGCGGACCCCGCGCATTTCATGCAGGATGACGGGCACGCCGACCGAGGCGATCTGCCAGGCCGCTTCGGAGCCGGCCATGCCGCCGCCGATGACGTGAACAGGTTTCAACTTCATTCTTCCCATTCAAAGAGAGCAGGCTCCATTCCGCGTCAAGATGGCGTTTGCCTGAATGCACTATCGCGACTAGTTCCGCGCGGTCAGGAGGATGATGTGCAATCGCGGCTTAAGGCACAGGAATTGGTGTTTGAGGCTTGGGCGGGAGTCGTGAGCTCCAGCGCCGCGAATCTCCGCTGGATAGGATTACTTATCGCGAGTGCAGGGTTCTATTCGATCGCCTTGCACGAAGACGGTCATCTGATCATCCCGTTTGGTTTCGCCTGCCTCGTATTTGGCGCCGGTGTGCTTCTTTCGCTGCAGCTTTACCGCACCCTCCTGGGGAACCGTTCGGGACGCTTCCTGCCCCTCGTTCATGCCAATCTTGCTGTTTATGTTGTTTTCCTTTTCGCTGGGTTTTTTGTCGGGTTCTTCCTGCTTGTGCTGCCGGGAATTCTTATCCGGGCGTCTGGTCTGTTAAATCTGGAGCGTGACACGGAGCCCCAGCTCGTCCAGCAGGCCTTCTTGGACCTGATGTCTACTCCCTATGGGACAGTCTACATTGTCGTCTGTTGTCTCGGTGCGGCCGCATTGAGTTACCTGGCTTTACGCCTTAGCCTTTATGGCGTGGCAACGGTCTCGGACGGCAAAGCGCAGGTCTTTCGAAGCTGGGCGCTGACAAAGGGCCAGTTGCGGCCGCTCGCGCTAGCGAGCCTCGCGACACATGTCATGCCTTTTGGAGTCGCGATTGCCTTGAATTACGCGATACAGCCATCCTTGCCAGAGAGCGCGTTCGGGCACTTCATCCGCGGCGCGGTTGGAATGGCGCTCGTCATGCCCTTCCTCATTGCTGGACATGGCTACGCTTGCGCGGCATGGCGCCGCCTCAAGTCCGAGACAGCCTGACATTTTCAAGATTGATCGTCGGCTTTGTCGCAGGCTAGAAGATAATGCGCTGAGCAAAGAGGCTGCCCGTGACGTCCCTGCCGTTCAATCTCAGCAATGCCATGTTCCATTTCAACCGGACAGGCGGCCCACCTGGCTTCTTATGGCGATATGTGATCATCTATGCTGCCGCCGCGCTGGCGGTTCAGCTGGTAACCCTGCCGCTGATGGCCCCGATCTGGGCGGCATCTTTCAACCCGGCTTTGGCCTCCGATCCGATGGCTGCAAACCGCATGATGATGGACTCACTGGGCCAGATCATGCTTGGTTACCTGATCTCGATTGTGCTCGGCGTGCTTCTCTGGATGATGTTTGAGGCGGCAAACCAGCGTCGGCATATGCGCGGAGAGGAATTCAGGCTACGCCTTGGCGCCGATGAGGGCCGCGTCCTGGTCGTGGGCCTGATATGGTTTGCCCTGATCATCGTGATCTACATCGCTGCTGTTGTCCTGATTATTATACCTTCAGCGGTGACTGCTGTGGCTACCGGCGGCGGTTCCGGAAACCCAGCGCTCGCAATACTTGTTGCCGGGATTATGGGGCTGATCGTTTTCGGCCTGGCGATCTGGATCGCTGCGCGCCTCTCAGCGGCCGCGGCGCTGACGATTCGCGACAGGCAAATTCGCTTCTTTGAATCCTGGAGGGTGACAAAGGGAAAGAGCGGGACACTGATTGGCGCCTGGTTGCTGCTTGGCCTGATCGCCGCGCTGGTTTTCTTCGTTGTCTATCTCGTCTTCGTCTTTATGGCCGTTAGCTTGATCTTGCCTTCGATCAGCGCAGGGGTGGATACGGAGACACTTCTTGCAGATTTCATATCGCCCGTATCAATCGCGATATTCGGCGGCTTCATCTTTATGATGTCGATGATTAGCGCAGCATTTGGGCATGTCTTCGCTGGCCCAGCGGCCCTCGCAGCGAAAAGCGACCCCAATTGGCAAGGGCAAGGGAGCGTGGCCGAAACCTTTGTCTGACAAGGGCTGGTTCAGACCCGTCTATTTGGCGTCGGCAGGTGTCTGTTGCCGCTTTCTACGATCGGGCTTGGCCGCCCTGGCTTTGCCCACGTTGCCTTTCGGTCTGGTATTGCGCCGGTTACGGGCGGCGCGGCGCTCGTCCTGACGGCGGAACGTCTCGGCAAGGAAACGGCCGGTATGGCTCTTGGTGTTCGCCGCAATGTCTTCCGGCGTACCTTCGGCCACCAGTTTGCCCCCGCCATCGCCGCCTTCGGGGCCAAGGTCGAGCACCCAGTCGGCGGTCTTCACCACATCCAGGTTATGCTCGATCACCACCACCGTATTGCCGGCATCGACCAGCTCATGCAGCACTTCGAGCAGCTT
>DAIRTA010000049.1:10016-12638 GCA_036804125.1 Hyphomonas sp. | reverse complement strand
TGTGCGCGGGCACAATACCCGCGCGGCAGCGGGCTTCCGAAAGTCCGTGCAGGAGAAGGGCCTCAAGGCCTCGCTGCGCGCCCGCGACGCCGCCTTTGGCGATGGCCGCGCCCGCGTCTATGGCCCTGAACGGCGCGACAAGGATGGGCGGCTGGAGGAGTGATCTGCCCGTAGGAGAGGCCTTGTCACTTTTGCGCATCCGGCTAGGCTGGGTCCTGAAAATAACGGGGAGATGAAAATGCTCAGACTGCTAACGGCCGGCCTTGGGGCTATCGCCCTGGGCTTGGCGACCGCCGCTCATGCGCAGGACGCCGTCATTCATGCCGGCCACCTGCTCGCCAAGCCCGGCGAGGGCTATCTCCGGCAGCAGACGATCCTCGTCGAAGGCGGGCGCATCGTTTCTGTTACGGCCGGCTACACACGCCCTGCGCGCCACCCCGTGATCGACCTGCGCAATGCCTATGTCATCCCCGGGCTGATCGACAGCCATGTCCACATCACGAACGAACAGGGGCCGATGAGCCGCTACCGGATGTTCGAGAATTCCGAGGTCGACACCGCCTTTGACGGCGTCATCTTTGCCCAGCGCACACTTCAGGCCGGCTTCACGGCCGTGCAGGATGTCGGCGGCAACAACAACGCCGTCTTCGGCCTGCGCGATGCCATCGCGCGGGATGCTGTCGCCGGTCCGCGCATCCGCGCCTCCGGCCGCTCGGTGGCCGTCACCGGCGGCCATGGCGATATCAATGGCTGGTCAGCCGAGGTCATGGCCCGCTTCACCGGGGCCAATATCTGCAATGGCGCCGATGATTGCCGCCGGGCCGTGCGCCAGCAGATCAAGGAAGGCGCCGATCTCATCAAGATCACCGCGACCGGCGGTGTCCTGTCCAACACGGCGGCGGGCCTTGAGCAGCAATTCTCGGACGCAGAACTCCGCGCCATCGTCGAGGCCGCCCATGCGATGGACCGCCGTGTCACCGCCCACGCCCATGGCAAGGGCGGCATCGAGGCGGCCCTGCGCGCCGGGGTCGATGCCATCGAGCATGGCACCTATCTGGATGCGGAAACCATCGCCCTGTTCCGGCAGAACAATGCGACGCTGGTGCCGACCGTGCTCGCCGGCGTGACGGTCACGGGCTGGACCAATGAGCCCTGGCTGCCCGCGCCCTCGCGCGCCAAGGCCGCGACGGTCGGCCCGCTCATGCTCGACATGCTGCGCCGCGCGCGCGAAGGCGGCGTGCGTGTCGCCTATGGCACCGATACGGGCGTCTCCGAGCATGGCGGCAATGCCCGCGAATTCGCGCTGATGGTCGAGGCCGGCTACACGCCTGAGGAGGCTATCCGCGCCGCCACGGTCATCGCCTCCGAGCATATCCGGATGGAAGCCGATATCGGCACCCTCGAGCCCGGCAAGTTCGCCGATATCGTCGCCGTGCGGCGCGATCCCCTGCGCGACATCCGGGTGCTCGAGGCGGTTGATTTCGTCATGAAAGGCGGCGTCGTCCACAAGGCGCCCTGATCTCGAGGCCCGCCGGCGCCGCCCGGCTGCCGCGACAGGCAGGGTTCTTGCAAGACAGGCCGGAATAGCTGACCATCCGTCATCATGAGGCTTGTCATGATTAACCTTAAGAGCGCCGGCGCGCTCGCCCTGCTCATGGCTTCAGGAAGCCTGGCCGCCTGTACGCGTGAGGCCGCGCCCGCTGATGTGGCGCCTGCAGCCCAGATGGCTGACTGTGTCGAGCTGACTGACGGCACCTATCAGATCATTGGCGGGCGGATTCTTGTCTCGCGTGTGCCGATGGAGGCGGCGCCCGCCCCCTTTGCCAATCCCGCCTGGGCCGATGCGGTCATGGCCCGCTTTGCGGGGGAAGGTTTTGGCTGGATGGGGCTGACGGTCCGTGACCGGGTCGCGGCCGTGACCGGCCTTGCGCCGGAGGCCGATACCAAGCGCCGGGGGATGGCTTTCGCGGAATCCGCCCTGCAGGCAGCGGGCGAAGCCGCTCCGGCCGGTCTCCTGGTCGTTGATGCGATCACGCTGGCCGACAGCAGTGAGTCAGGGCCCGGCGAGGCCATTGCGGATCTCGCCCGGGGCGAGGTAACGATGGCGCGCTGTCAGGCCGCTTTCGAACAGGCCATGCAGGGCCGCACCATCCTGTTCCAGTCCGACCGCGCCGATATCTCGCCCGTCAGTGCCCGGCTCCTCGATGCGGTGACCGGCGCAGCCACCCTGTGCAGCAGCTTTCCCATCGAGATCGGCGGCCATTCGGATTCATCAGGATCGCCGGAGTATAACCGCCTCCTCTCGCAGCAGCGCGCTGATGAAGTCCTGCGCTATATGAGCGCGCGCGGCGTGCCCGCAGAGCAGCTTGTCGCGATCGGCTATGGGTCGGCCCGCCCGATTGAGACAGGGCGCTCGCCCGAGGCGCAGGCCCGCAACCGGCGCATCGAGTTCCGTGTTCTCGACCAGCCGCCCGGCAACGGTCAGTAAGCGAGGATCAGCCCCTCGCGGGCCGGGCGCTGGCCGTTCAGTGTTTCGGCCCAGGACTGGTTGATGGCGTCCCGGCCCTGCCGGCGCACCGGCTCGATATACTGGCCGCTCGCTGTGTAGAAATCCTTCAGCGC
>DAIRTA010000049.1:4911-9916 GCA_036804125.1 Hyphomonas sp. | reverse complement strand
ACCCGGCTGTAAAGCCCCGTCCCGGCGACATAATCCCGGTTGCCGGGCGAGGTGAGGGCGACGGTCTCCACGCCCGGACGCGCCTTGAGGCAGTGCGCCAGGGCGAGCGCGGTCTTGCATGAGGCGCTCGAGACGACCACCGTCTCGGGAACGGCCTCACCCGCCTCCATCAGGCAGTCATCGATCATCCATCCGGTCGTGAACAGGGGCCGGAACAGCATCTGCTGGGCTTCATGGGCCGGCTCATAGGTCGGGTCGGCCCCGGTGAAGACATAGGTGTTGTAGATCGGCGCGAGCCCCTGGCGGTGCGGCGCGATATCCATGAAACTACTGGCGCTGATCCGGCCGGGCTTCACCGTGAAGTGTTCCGATATCGGAAGGTATCCATAGACTTTCACGCCCGTCTCCACGCCGCTGGCACGCGACTCGGCCACTGTCGCAAAACCCCAGACCGGCACCCGCCCCCATCCGGCCTCGGCGGCGGGAAAGAAATCCCAATAGCGCATCGCTTCGCCAAACGCGGCATAGGTGACATTATTGGCCGTCAGGGCGAACGCATCGACGCGCAGGCGCGCCTCGCCCTCGCCGAGCGGGGTCTGTTCAGCCTCCTGCCAGCGGGTTTCGCCGAGCGCGTCGCGTTTCACCAGAAAATCGGCCATCTGCTGTCCCTCCTAAAGCCAAGCCAGCAATCCCGCGTTCAGCTCGCAAGATCAACCATGAGCGACGAGATGGCATGGACGAAATTGTTCGGCGCCAGCGTCTGCTCGCCGGTCCAGCGCACATTCGGGAAGCGCGCGAAAATCTGGCGGTAAGCCGCCTCCAGCTGCATGTTGGCGACGCGCTGGCCGAGGCAGACATGCGGGCCCTGCCCGAAGGAGAGGTGCTCCTTCGCATTCGCCCGGTCGATATCGAAGCGGTCGGGGTCGGGGAACTTCTCCGGGTCACGATTGGCGGCCGGGTAATACATGACCACCTTTTCGCCCTCGCCGATCATCTGCCCGCCGAGTTCGGTATCGTGCGTTGCCGTTCGCCGCATATACGTCACCGGCGTGACCATCCGGATCGCTTCATGCACGAAGTTCGGATACCGCTCCGGTTTCTCCTTCAGCTGTTCACGGACTTCAGGAAACTGCGTGACCAGCCGCATCGTGCCGGACAGCGAGTTTCGGGTGGTATCGTTCCCGGCAAAGACGATCAGCAGCCATGAGCCATCAAGGAATTCCGGGCTCAGGGGCTGGCCGTCGATCTCGACATTGGCGATCGCCGAAAGGAGGTCCGCCTTCGGATTTTTCTTCCGCTCGGCCAGCAGGTGGCGACCGAACTCGAACATCGCCTGGATTTCGCTCATGAATTCCATGATCTGCTCGGGCGTCACATTGCCGAGGCCCTCCTGCTGCGCCTGGTATTGCGTGCGCTCGAGAAAATGCATCCAGTGGATCAGCTTTGGCCGGTCAGCGGCCGGAATGCCGAGGATTTCAGACAGGGTGAACAGTGGCAGCTCGGCCGAGAACATCTCGACCATGTCGACGACCGGCCCCTGCCGCTCCATCGCATCAAGCAGGCGGGTGACTTCCGCATCGACCCGCTTTCTCAGCTCCGCGACGAAATCGGCGCGGAAATAGGCCATGTGCTCCATGCGCAGGGGCGTATGATAGGGCCGGTCGAGATTGATCAGCGAATTCAGCGATGAAGCATGCAGCAGCGGATGGCGCGGCACGCCCTCCATGCCGTAATTCATCAGGATACCGCCTTTCTGCGAAGAGAAGGTGGCGGGGTCGAGTTCGACTTTCTTCACAAGCTCGAAAGAGGTCACCGCCCAGAAGCCCGCGCCGAGCGTCTCGGGGTGCCACATCACCGGCGCCTCCTGCCGCATTCTGGCAAAGGCCTCGAAGGTATAGCCGCCATGGCGCGAGAACACTTCCGGATCGGTCAGGTCCGCCGGCGGCGCCAGGGCAAAGGCCTTGCCATGCTTCGGTTCTTTTGGCGGGCTCTCGACCTGATAGGTCTCGGTCACATTCACCAGCGTCATGGGTCTGCCTCGTATTGTGGCGAAGCGAATGGCGCGGACCGCGCCCGGCGCTTCAGAATTTATACCGCACGGGGATCGATTTCGGGCCCCCGACAAAGTTCGCCTTGATGAAGCTCGGCTCGCCGGCAAGCTCGATGGATTTCAGCCGGGTGAAGAGTTCTTCATAGATCGCCTGCATTTCGAGTCGCGCCAGGTGCATGCCGAGGCACATATGCCCGCCATGGCCGAACGAGATCAGCTTGTTGGGCGTGCGGTCGGCGCGGAAGCTGAACGGGTCGTCGAAAACCTCCTCGTCGCGGTTGCCGGACGGGTAGCAGAGGAAGAGGCTCTCACCCTTCAGGATTGTCCGGTCCCGGAGGGTATAGTCGTCCTGCGCGGTGCGCATGAAATGTTTCACCGGGGTGGTCCAGCGGATGGCCTCGTCAACCGCCGTTCGGGACATCGCCGCCGGGTCATCCATCATCTTTTTCAGCTCAGCCGGGTTCTGCAGCATCGCCAGGATGCCCCCGCCGGTCGAGGCGCTGGTCGTGTCGTGTCCCGCCGCCGCAACGATGATGTAATAGCTCATCGCCTCGAGCTGGCCGATCGGCTCGCCATCGACCATGCCATTGGCGATGACGGTGGAGACATCATCCTTCGGAGTGGCCCGCCGGTCGGCCGTGATCGCCATGAAATACATGAAGAATTCGGCGAGCGTCTGTTGGATGGAAGCAAGGCCCGCCTCGATATCGCGCTTCTCCAGGATCTCCTTGTTGCGCGCGAGGTCCTCGTCCTGCGCGCCGAAGATTTCCTGGGTCAGCTTCAGCATCATCGGCTCGTCCGATTCCGGAACACCCAGGATCTGCATGATCACGCGCAGCGGATAATACAGCGCAATGTCGCGCTGGAAGTCACATTCCCCGCCGAGGTCTTCCATCTTGTCCACATATTGCTTGGCAATGGCGCGGACGGCGTCCTGCCGCTTTTTCACATTCTGCGGCGTGAACCAGTCGAGGGTGAGATGGCGCAGCTTGTAGTGCAGGGGGTCGTCAAGCTGGACAAGGGTTTTCAGGAGGTGCGGCCCGCCAAAGCGCGCATAGACGCCCTTCTCGGCCTCGTGCAGCGACAGGATCTCGCGCTGCCCATTGGTGAACAGCGCATTCTGGCGCGAGACTTCCATGATGTCGGCATGCTTCGTCAGCGCCCAGAACGGGCGGAAGCCTTCCGGCTCGCACCAGGCGACCGGGTCCTCTGCCCGCAGGCGCCGGAAAGCCGCATCCAGCGCGGGCGGGTCGGCATAGACGGCCGGCGTCACGATCAGGTCACAGGTCTCCGCCGCGGCCGGGCTCATGCGCCGCGCCGGGTCCATCTTGGTTTCGGGCGGTGCGGTCAGCGTTTCAGTATCAGCCATTAGGGCGTCCTCCGGAAATCAGGTCTGGCGTGGAGATTTGGGACGTCTGGCCATCTTACGCGCGGGGCGACGGCTGCCAAGGTCTGCCTCAGGGGCAGGCTTGCGCGCGCGGCGCTTTGGCGGTGGCGGTCGTTTCTGCGGGGCCGGCCGCCCGAAGCCGCGCAGCGCCTCGTCCAGCGCCTCTGCGCCCACTTCCTCGACCTGGCCGGGCTTCAGCGCGCCGAGCTCGAACGGGCCATAGCGCACACGGATCAGCCGGTTGACGGTCAGCCCCACCGCTTCCAGCGCCCGGCGCACCTCGCGCTTCTTGCCCTCGGTCAGGGTCACGGTCAGCCAGGCATTCGCGCCGGTCTCGCGGTCGAGCACTGCGAGGATCGGCTGGTAGCTTATCCCGTCCACGCGGATTCCCGCCTTCAGGGTCGCCAGCTTGTCGGGTGTCACCGTGCCATGCGCCCGCACGCGGTAGGTGCGCTCAAGGCCCGAGGCCGGCAGCTCCAGATAGCGCGCCAGCTCGCCATCATTGGTCAGCAGCAGGAGGCCCTCGGTTGTCAGGTCGAGCCGGCCGACCGTCATCAGCCGGGGCAGGGATTTCGGCAATTCATCAAAGATCGTGCGCCGCCCGGCCGGGTCGCTGGTCGTGGTGATCAGCCCCGCCGGCTTGTGATAACGCCACAGCCGCGTCGCCTCCGGCGCGCTCACCGGCCGGCCGCGCACCTTGATGCGCTCGCGCCCCGTCACTTTCACGGCCGGCGAGGACAGCACCTTGCCATTCACGCTGACCTCGCCCGCTTCGATCAGGCGTTCGATCTCGCGGCGCGAGGCAATGCCGGCGCGGGCAAGGTATTTCGCGATCCGCTCGCCTTGCGGCGGAATGGGGCCGGGGGCCGTCATGGGGGGCTGGCTTTCGCTGTTGGCGCCTCAGAACACGAATTGCAGGAGCGGGGCCGCAATCGCAAGGCCGGTCGCCGCCTCGGCGGCCATCCAGACCGGGATGATTTTCGCCCCGCGCAGCTTGTCCGCGTCATAGACGAGCGCGACGACCCGCCCCGCGGCCGCGCCAAGCCAGGCCGCCGCCAGCGGCAGGGTCGCAGCCACCGTCAGGACCGGCGGCCCGGCGGCCATCTGCAGCACCAGCAGCAGGGCTGTGAAGTGGAGAAGCAGGAAGAAGCCGCCATAGGTGCCGCGGAATTCCGAATAGCCGCCGGGTTTGTCCGGATCGGCCTTCAGCCGCACCACACCGGAGGCCCAGTTCGGGGAGACCAGCCCGCCCAGTCCCAGCGCAATCCCGAAGCCAAGCCCCAGGAGTGCAATGAATTCGCCGAAATGCATCGAAAAGGCTCCTGTCTGGCTGTCCGGCCTGATCTTAAGCTCCCGGCGTCTCGGGGCAACGCCTTCCAGAACCTGACGGGACGAACAAAAACTAACCGCGGGTCATACCTTGTTAACCCTTTCGGCCGCTTAATTGGCCTTGGAAATATGCGTCTGCGCCGCAAACGATGGCTTAAGGCCTATCGCTGCGACGCGACGGCAAGAGTGTTGAGGACGCCGCCCTATGCGCATGAAGATGTTCGCCGCTGAAAATCTGG
>DAIRTA010000049.1:0-4811 GCA_036804125.1 Hyphomonas sp. | reverse complement strand
GAGTGTTGAGGACGCCGCCCTATGCGCATGAAGATGTTCGCCGCTGAAAATCTGGATGCTGCCAGGGCGATGATCTTTGCGGAAATGGGCGAGGATGCCGTCATCCTGTCCGAGCGCGAGATCGAGGGCGGGGTCGAGGTGCGCGCTGCCACGGACCGCACCGGCGCGGCCGCCGCCGGCAATGAGCCGCTATACCTGCGCGATGCCCGCGGCCTCGGCCATGGCCGCGGTTTCGAGAACCCGATGTATGCGCGTGTACGCGATGCGCTGCTCTGGCATGGCGCGCCCCAGCGTTTTGCCGAGCGTGTCGCCCAGGAAGGGGCCGGGCGCGAGCCCGGCGCCTATGCCACGCCCGAGGATGCCATGGCCGAGGGGCTGTCGCGCCTCGCCGTGTGCGACCCGCTGCCGGTGCGCCTTGACCGCGACATACTGCTGGTCGGCCCGCCCGGTCATGGCCGCACGGCAACCGCCGCCAAGCTGACCCGCCGGGCCGCCGTTGCCCGCGGCGAGGTCGTGCCGCTGGCCGCTGATCTCGACGGCTCGGCCGGCGGTGAGCAGCTGGCCGCCTATCTCGAGCTTGAGCGCCACCAGATCCGCGTGGCCGATACGCCCGATGCGCTGTTCGCCACCCTGCGCACGCTGCGCGGCGAGGACCGGCGCTGCGTCATCGACCTGCCGCCGATCAATCCGTTTGAGGGCGAGGACCTCGCCAGCCTGGGCGATCTTGTCGCCGCGATCCGCGCCGAGCCCGTTTTGGTCTTGTCGGCTGAGGGGCATCCGGACGATCTCGCCGAAGCGGCCCGCGCCTATTTCCGGGCCGGGGTGCGCCGCGCAATCCTGACCAAGCTGGACGTTGTCCGGCGCCGGGGCGGCGCCGTCGCGGCCATCACCTCTGCGGGAATTGCCTTCTCGCATCTTGCCTTCACGCCGTTCATCGGGGGCGGGCTCGTCCCGGCGGCCCCGTCACGGCTCGCCGCGCTTCTGATCGAGGAAGCCCGCGGAGATGTCATCGCGCTTAAAGGAGCAGCCTGATCCGATGAATTTCGCGCTTCGCAGATCCCAGACCCGGCCGCAGGTCCGCCCGCCGCCCCGCATGGCGCCTGGCTCCATCATCACCGTTGCCAGCGGCAAGGGCGGTGTGGGCAAGACCTTCATGGCCATCACCCTTGCTTCCGCCCTTGCCAAATCCGGCAAGCGCACACTCCTCGTCGATGGCGACCTCGGCCTTGCCAATGTCGATGTCCAGCTGGGCATTGCGCCTGAGACTGACCTGGCCGCTGTCGCCGCCGGATGGGTCGAGCTTCAGGACGCCGTCATCGCTGTCGATGGCGGGGCCGACGGTGAGGGTTTCGACGTGCTGCCCGGCCGCTCCGGTTCAGGTGCCCTCGCGGAGCTTCCGGCCGAGGAGGTCTCGCGCCTCGCCGCCGGGCTGTCGGCGCTGGCGCTGCAATATGATTTCGTGGTGCTCGATCTCGGCGCCGGTATCGAGGCGAGCTGCATGCGGCTTGCGCGCTCCGGCGACAAGGCGCTGATCGTGATCACGGATGATCCGTCCTCGATGACCGACGCCTATGCCTTCATCAAGGTGCTGCGCGGCTATGCGCCGAATGTCGAGCCGCTGATCGCCATCAACCAGGCCGATACGCGCGCCGCCGGCCAGCGCACCTATGAAGCCATTGCCCGCGCCTGCAACACTTTCCTCGGCTTCCGCCCGCGCCTGGGCGGCATCGTCATGCGCGACCCCAAGGTGCGCGATGCCATCCGCCGCCAGAAGACATTGATTTCCACCGATCCGCAGGCGCAGCCCGTTCAGGATGTGATTGCGATTTCCCAGATGCTGATGGGGCAGCCCCAGCTTGAGGCTGGTAACTGACCCGTGCTGAAGAAAGTAAAGAGTAAGTCCTGCATTGGAACGGTTTTTTAAAACCTGTTAACACAATCATGCAAGGATTCACATGATAAACCAAACCGGCTACCAAAGCTGTTAGACGATTCGGGAGACGAGCGATGCGCGTCCTGCTTATTGAAGATGACCGGGCCCTGGCCAAGTCGATTGAGCTGATGCTCAAATCGGCAGGGTTTAATGTGTACACGACAGATCAGGGCGAGGACGGAGTCGATCTCGGCAAGGTCTATGAGTATGACATGATCCTGCTCGACCTGACGCTGCCCGACATCACCGGCTTTGAGGTGCTGAAACAGCTGCGGATGAGCCGCGTCAACACGCCGGTCATGATCCTGTCGGGCAATCCCGATATCGATGCGAAAGTCCGCACGCTGGGCTATGGCGCTGATGACTACCTGACCAAGCCGTTCAACAAGGACGAGCTGATCGCCCGCATTACCGCGATTGTCCGCCGCTCCAAGGGCCACGCCGAAAGCGTCATCCGCACCGGGGAAATCCTCGTCAATCTCGATGCCAAGACGGTCGAGGTCGAGGGCGAGCGCGTGCACCTGACGGGCAAGGAATATGCGATGTTCGAGCTTCTCTCGCTGCGCAAGGGCACGACGCTGACCAAGGAAATGTTCCTCAACCACCTGTATGGCGGGCTCGAGGAGCCGGAACTGAAGATCATCGACGTGTTCATCTGCAAGCTGCGCAAGAAGCTTCAGCAGGCGACCGGCGGCAACCATTATATCGAAACCGTCTGGGGCCGCGGCTATGTGCTGCGCGATCCGAAACCGGAAAAGATCCCGGCCGAGGCGGCCTGACCACTCCGCCCCGGCCCGTAAACGACCCGGCCAACAGCGACGATCCCCTATTGCCGGCCTGAATGGCTGAGCTTTGAGCAGTTGCCGGAATCCCTATTCCTATGATCCAGCATTCTTGTCCCCGAGGCGAGATGTGCTGATTGTTATGGCCAGTAATTCATCTCCCCATTGACTTAAACATAAAACTCTTTATGTTTCACATAAATTTTTCTATGTAGGGGTAAAGATGTTTAGGCAACTCGACACAGGGTCGATCGAAAAGCACAGTCGCAATCTGGCGATGATTTTCGCGTGGGCGTTCTGGATTGCAGCGCTTTGGCTGTTTGCCGACGTTTCTTATGTGCCGCTGAAGCGATTTGGCGCCTCGCTCGTGACGCCTGACAGGGATGCGCTCGAGAGCGCACTTGCCTTTGGCGACGCGATGATAGGCTTTCTGCCGGTGATCTTCGCGCTATGCGCTGTGTACACGGCGCGCGGCCTGTTCGTTCAGTTCTCACGTGGAGAAATCTTCACTCCTCGGAATGGCAAAAGCCTTACCCGAGTTGGAGACTGGCTTATCGCAAGCGCGATGGCGGCGCTCTTTGTCACGCCGACGATACGTTACATGTCCGGCAGCCAGGCTGAGGATATCGGCGCAAGCTACATCCTTATTGTGCTCGTACTTGTCGGTCTTGCCGTCCGGCTTTTCGGCAGAACCTTCTCCATCGCCGCCGACATCAAGGCGGAAAACGACCAGATGGTCTAGCCATGGCGATCATCGTCACCCTTGATGTCATGCTGGCGCGACGCAAGATGAAGGCACGGGATCTCGCAAACGAGATCGGTATCAGCGAAACGAACCTCTCGCTTCTGCGGTCAGGCAAGGTGAAGGGTGTTAGGTTCGAAACGCTCGAGAAGTTGTGTCATGCGCTGGATTGCCGGCCGGGGGACCTGCTCGATATCGAACCTCATCTGGGCGATTGACCCCAAGCATGCGGCCTTCGTGGGCAGAGAAGGAATAAAATCATTCAGTGGATAGCTGCGATCCGTGTGCCGCCGGACGGTCCTTTCACTTCCGGGAAGCCGGCGCACGTGCCTCATCCGTTCCCTGACGGGCGAGTTCATCGGCGCGCTCATTGTTCGGGTCCCCGGCATGGCCCTTCACCCATTTCCAGGTAATGTCGTGGCGTGCGCAGGCTGCCTCCAGCGCGACCCACAGGTCCTGGTTCTTGACCGGCTGCTTGCTCGCTGTCTTCCAGCCATTCCGCTTCCAGCCGGCCAGCCATTTGGTGATGCCGTCCTTCACATAGGTGGAGTCGACATGCAGCATGATGCGCGATGGCCGCTTCAGCGCGTTCAGGGCCTCGATGACGGCCATCATTTCCATCCGGTTGTTCGTGGTCTGAGGATCGCCCCCATAGAGTTCCTTGCGGTGGCCGTTCCATTCGATCACGGCGCCCCAGCCGCCGGGGCCGGGATTGCCGCTGCAGGCGCCATCGGTCCAGATGCTGACAGGGTCGCTCATGCCTTGCGGGTTCGGCGGTTTTGGCGCCCGCGTCAAGCCGTTCAGAAGACGCTGATATCCATCTCGCCGGCCTGACGCTCCGGCTGGATGATGGCATGCATGAGATAGCCGCAGAAAATACCGGCGGCGGTGCCGACGAGGCCGCCGGTGATAAGCGCGCCCATGGCGGACAGGAGCCCGGAAAAACCGCCGATCAGGCCCGTGGTTCCGCCGACGAGGATCGCGCCCCAGATTCCGCCCCAGCGCAGATAGGGGGTCAAACCCAGTATGCCGCGGCCGGGAAACCGGCCCGCCGAAAGCCCCAGCGCGAGGGCGGCGGCCGGCACCGTTATGAAGAAAATGAGGAAGTTCACGGTCGCCAGCTCCAGCGCCGTGCGCATCCCGCCGGAAAAGCCCGTGCCGCCCGCCAGCGCGCGGCTGAAGCCTGTTATCCCGGCGACCATCTCAAGGACGGACAGAACGACGAAGCCGATGAGCGAGACCGAAAGGCAGGCGCAGAGCGAGGCCGCAAGCAGCGCGAGGCCGACGCGGCGGAACCGCCTGCGACCGGCCGGCGCCGCATAGGGGCGTGTGAGCGCCGGAGCCCGTGCTCCGC
>DAIRTA010000048.1:0-12780 GCA_036804125.1 Hyphomonas sp. | reverse complement strand
AAACCGGTTCACATCAAAGCTGCCGGGAGGCGGAGGCGGACTCCCTGCCCGCAACAGCGGCAGGAGAAAGCGCCACATCATCCGGCGAACCCTGACCCGCTGGCCTGCAGGGCCATGTCGGCGAAGGCTTCCTGCAGGAGTTCTTCATATTCGGCGAGCAGCTCGGCCAGACGCTGGGTGCCCCGGAAGGGTTTCACCTGGCGGTTCGGCCGCTCGGTATATTCCACCAGCCCGAAGGCATGGCAGGCATCGACGAAGCGCTCCGCTTCGCCCTGCTGCTGGCGGCTCGGCGCGGCCGGCCCGCCGCCATGGCTGCCGGCGGCGATCAGCTTGGCGAGCGCTGCCTTGGTCAGCACGCCGGGAATATCGCAGCGGCGGCGGATCTGGGACAGGCGCACGCTGGCCGGGGCATAGTCGGATTCGGCCCAGATCAGCTCGTACAGCCAGAGCAGGTCAGGCCGCGTCAGGAGCGTGACATACCCCTTGAGGCGGGAGCGGTCGTCCTTGTGCAGTACCGGGGCGGCCGCAACTTTCTCCCCGATCAGGGTCATGAAGATGCGGTTGCCGGAAATGACCAGCAGGCGGCTGAGTCGCAGGGCCGATGTCATCGCTCGGATATCAGGGCTCGGGCTTTCGGATGGCATGCGAACGGGTCTCCCACGGCGTCTGTCAATGCCCTCCAGCGGTAAGCATATAAGCATCGCTGTGCGGTTCTGCATCGCCAAATTTTGCGGGCAACTGCCGCGCCGGGCCATCCCCAAAAAATCTGTCCAAAAACCTTTGTTTGGACCTGTTCAGGCGCGCTGTGGAAGAGTGGCGCGGCCGGTCAGCCCCCGGCGCAAGAGGAGGTCCCCGAGATGAGTGCTGCCCTTCGCAAGCGGGTTGAGCCTGAAGCCGAAACGCTGCCCGCGCCGGACCCGGTGGCGGCGTTCAAGCCGGAGCTGCGCGGGCCGCTCCGCTGCTTTGCCACGCGCCATCCAGCCTGCGCCGACCTGGTCATCTCCTTCCCGGCAGCGGCGGTGGCCATCGCCACCGGGCGCGGGGGGGCCGAGCGCGTGCGGGCCGCCGAGGCGGCCGTGCGGGCGGGCCAGCGCCGCCGGGAAGTCGCGCAAATCCTCGATATTCCCTACTGGATGCGCCGGGTGACGGCGGCCAATTGCGACCTGACCGTGCCGGTGGAACTCGGATACGCCCCGCGCAATCCGGCCGAGGCCAAGCTGCCCCGGCTGCTGCCCGAGGGCGCTTTCAGGCAGCGCAGCTGGTTGCAGTCGGTATTCCATCTTGTCCGCTATCAGGACGAGGGCATCTTCGCCTGGGCACTCGACATGGCACCGCTGGACCGCCATCTCGGCCCGGACATGTTCGACCTGGCGCTGGCCTGCCGGTTCTATGCCGAACATCCAGAGCTGTCGGGCACACCCGGCCTGCCGCCCGGGCTGTCGCCGCAAAGCGGGTTCCTGCGCCTGCTCAACGCCGCCGTGCAGTGGATACGCCAGATCGTGCATGAGCATCTGTGGCGCTGCCAGCAGGCCGCGTTTGAAGCGGTGCCTGAAGCGAGGTTCCGCGGCTACCGGATGCGCCTTGTCCACCGGCCGCAGGACATCGAGGCGGTTGCCGCGCGGCATGATAACTGCCTGCGCAGTTACGCGATGATGATCCTCAACGGGACCTGTTACATCTATGAGGCCGAACGGCCTGACGGGCTGCGCTTCCTGATCGATGTGCGGCCCGAAGAGGAAGGCGGGCTGATGCTGAACCAGGCCAAGTGGCCACGCAACAGCGATGTCGAGGGCGAGGATCTCCAGGTCATCCATGACTGGATCAGCTGCCAGGCCATGCGCTTCGTGCCGGACCAGCTGAGGCGGATCTATTTCGAGGACGTGCAGGACGCCTTGATGAGCCCGCTGAGCGAATTCTTCGCGGCCTATCCTGCGGGGCGAGAGGCCTTCTGCTCGGCCAGCAGCGATATCCTGCTGGTGCTCCAACGCCCGCGGCTGCGGCATATCTCCCGCCGGGCCGAGGAATCGCTGCAATGGCTGCACGAAAGCGCCCGCGCCGCGGGTGCCGGGCCGCTGTTGCGGCGGACTACAGCGTTTCGCCAGCTGCGCGAAGTCAACGACATCATCAGTCTTCTGGGCGAAATGGCGGAAGAGTAAACCGTCACGGTGAGTTGCGCCGGAAACCTAAACCGGGTTTCATGCTCCGACTCGGCCAGACGGAACCCGGATGCTCGCCCCTTTCTTCGAAAGCGCCACCTTCCAGATCGTTTTCGTCCTGATCCTGGTCGGGATCGTCTTCTTCGGATTCGTGCGCGAACGCCTGCCGGCGGATGTCGTCGCGCTGCTCGCCATGGGCGCCCTCATGCTGACCGGCATCCTGACCGTGCAGGACACCGTCTCGGTATTCAGCAACCAGGCGCCGGTGACGGTGGCGGCAATGTTCGTGCTGTCGGCGGCCCTGGAGCGCACAGGGGTGATCGATGCGGCGGGCCGCAACATCATGTGGCTGGCGGAGAAAAGCTCGGGCCTGGTGGCGATCCTCGCCCTGCTCGGCATCGTCACGGTGATGTCGGCCTTCATCAATAACACGCCGGTCGTGATCATCCTGATCCCGGTCGCGATCCGGCTGGCGCGGGCCGTCAATATCCCGCCCTCCAAGCTGCTGATCCCGCTCTCCTTCGCCTCGATCCTCGGCGGCACGACGACGCTGATCGGCACCTCGACCAACCTGCTGGTGGATGGCGTTGGCCAGCGCCAGGGCCTCGCCCCCTTCGGCATGTTCGAGATCACCGGGGCGGGGCTGATGTTTGCCGCCGCAGGGGCGCTGTATTTCATCCTGATCGGGCAGTTCCTGCTGCCGAAGCGGGAAATCCTGTCGGAGCTCCTGCCCGATCAGAAAGAGCGCCGCTTCCTCGCGCAGATCCTGATCCCGCTCGGCTCCGACCTTGTCGGGCGCACGATCAGCGAAACCGGCTTCAGCCCGGAAAAGGGCTTCACGGTGGTGGACGTGTTCCGCGAGAACACCTCGCTGCGGCGCGACCTCAAGACCCTGACCCTGCGCGCCGGCGACCGTGTCGTCCTGCGCTGCTCGGTCTCCGAGATGCTGACGCTGAAGGAGGCCGGCAATGTCGCCATCGGCACGCAGGCCGGCCGGCCGGATGCGTTCGAGCCGGTCGAGACGACGGAGACGACCATCATGGAAGGCGTGATCGGGCCGCAATCGCGCCTGATCGGGCGCCGCCTTGCCGGGCTCGGCCTCGCCCGCCTGTATGGCGTGTATGTGATCGCCATCCACCGGCGCGGCGAGAACATGGCCCGGCGGATCGACGAGCTGCGCTTCGAGGTCGGCGATACCGTGCTGCTGGAAGGGCCGCACCGGGGCATGCGCGCGATCTTCGATGAGGGCCTGCTGAACAACCTGACCGAGACTTCCGACCGCGCGATCCGGCGCGACAAGGCGCCGATCGCCATCGCTGCCGTGCTGTTCGTGATGGGCCTTGCCGCCATCGATCTGATGCCGATTGCCGGCCTCGCCCTGATTGCGGCGACCGCCGTCGTTGCCTTCGGCTGCCTCGATCACCTGGAAGCCTACCAGTCGATCCGCTGGGACATCCTGATGCTGATCTTCGGCATGCTGGCGCTCGGCATCGCCATGGAGAAGACCGGGGCGGCGGCGCTGATCGTCAACCAGTTCGGGATGCTGGCCGGGGCGGCCGGGCCGCTGGCGGTGCTGATCCTGATCTATGCCATCACCTCGCTGCTGACCGAGATCATCTCCAACAATGCCGCGGCGATCCTGATCACGCCGATCGCCATCGGACTCGGCCACCAGATCGGCATCGATCCGCGCCCGCTGGTCGTGGCGGTGATGTTCGCCGCAAGCGCGAGCTTCGCGACCCCGATCGGCTACCAGACCAACACGCTCGTCTACCGGGCGGGCGGCTACAAGTTCATCGATTTCGTCAAGGTCGGCCTGCCGCTGAACCTCGTCATGCTGGTGGTTGCCGCCTTCGTGATCCCGATGTTCTGGCCGCTGGTACCGCCGGCCCCGTGAGGCCGGCGGTATAGCGCCGTGTCTCAGGCCGCGCGGGCACGCTCGATGACGACCGGCACCGGCCGGCAGATCGTGTTGCAGACGGGCGAATGCTCCTGCGCATAGGCGAGAAGGTCGTTCAGCTCGTCTTCCGCACAATCGGCATCGACCCTCATCCGGATACGGATACTCTTGTATCCGGGGGCCACGCTGTCATCGAGGCCGAGCAGGCCCCGGGCATCGAGCTCCCCGGCAAGCTCGGTGGAGAGCGAGCGGATAGTGATGCCGCGCACCGCCGCGTGCAGGACGAAGGTCGTTGTCACGCAGCCGGCAAGGGCATGCAGCAGGAACTCGACCGGGTTGGCGCCTTCATTGTTGCCGAGCAGCACTGGCGGCTCGCCATTGGTGAACTCGAAGGGCGCCGTGCGCGAGGTGTCTTCCTGGCCGGCACCATAGAAATCGCGGATCGAGGAGCGGTTCTCGCCGCCATTGATCCAGGTGTTGCGAGCCCGGAACTCGAAGCGGCCGAGGCTGGTATCAGCCTTGATCGCATCGACGGTTGCGACGGCGGCATCGATATCGAGGCCGTTGCAGATATTGGCCGTCTCGGCCATTGCGGACATGGGGGTCATGGTCGTCTCCTTGGGTCTGGACTGTTTGCCTGCCAGCGCCAGATGGCGCCGACGCAGACGAAATTAGCCCTCGACAAGGCGGGGGATCAGAGCGAATTTGGCCAGATACGATCCTTTCGTGCCAGAAGCGGATGCCTGCCATGCCTCCGGCGGAGACCCCGATCGAAGCCCTGCTGCTGGCCCTGCCGCAGACGGCAGGCTCAGCGCTTTACGGCATGGTGGACGTGCTGGCAGCGACCGGCACGCTCTGGGACGAGCTGGTCGGCGAGGAGGCCGGGCCGCAACTGATCCGCCCGCGTATCGTCTCGACCAGCCGCGCGCCGTTCCGGTGCGGCAACGGGATCCCGGTCAGCCCCGAGCTGACGATAGAGGAGGCCCGCTCACCGGCCATCGTGATCGTTCCCGAGCTGTGGCTCGCGCCAACAGATTGTCTTGAGGCGGATTATCCGGAGGTGAAGGCCTGGCTGCGCCAGTGCTACCGGGACCAGAGCATGATCTATTCAGCCTGTTCGGGCTCGGTGCTGCTGGCCGCGGCCGGGCTGCTCGACGGGCGTGAGGCGACCTCGCACTGGGGCTATCAGGACCTGTTCCGCACGCGCTTTCCGGAAGTGAAATTCAACCCGGCCCCGAACCTCGTGATGGCCGACAGGACCGGACGGATCGTTACCGCCGGCGGGACAACGTCCTGGCATGACCTTGCCATCCACATCATCTCTCGCCATGCCAGCCCCGGCGAGGCGCTGCGCATCGCCAAGGTCTACCTGCTGAAATGGCATGGCGAAGGCCAGCTGCCCTATGCCAGCCTCGTGCGCCGCCAGCCACATGCCGATTCCGTGGTGCGCAAGGCGGAGGCGTGGCTGAGCGAGCATTTCCGCGAGGCGGGAGCGGTATCCGGCGTTGTGGCGCAAGGCGCCATCCCGGAGCGCAGCCTGAAGCGGCGCTTCAAGACCGCCACGGGCACGAGCCTGATGGAATATGTCCAGAACCTGCGGATCGAAGCGGCCAAACAACTACTTGAGAATGGCTCCGCCCCGGCCGAGGAGATTGGCGCCGAGGTCGGCTACACCAATCCGGCCTTCTTCCGCCGCCTGTTCAAGCGCATGACCGGCCTGACACCCGGCGCCTACCGGCGGCTGTTCCAGCCGATTGCCGATGCGAAGGGCGCCCGCACGCTGGCAACTTCCGACGCGGGCTGAACAGGGCTTGGGCAGGCCGGGGGCAAGTTCCCGGCTGGGGCGATCCGGCATTGAGCCTGAGCGAAACGGCGGTAAAGGTGGGGCAATGAGTGAAACTCCCCCGGTTTTCAACGAGATGGAGGGCCCGGCCGGGCCGCGCCGACCCTATCAGGAGTATTGCACCTGGTTTGACGGCGAGGCGCGCGAAAGGCTGAACCGGAAAGCCCGCGAGGCGGAAGCCTTCTTCCGGCGCACCGGCATCACCTTCAATGTCTACAACACGCCGGAGGCCGATGAGCGGCTGATCCCGTTCGACATCGTGCCGCGGATCCTCTCGGCGCGCGAATGGAACCGGCTGACGCGCGGCATCGAACAGCGGGTGCGCGCGATCAATGCCTTCCTGCATGACCTCTACCACCGCCAGGAGATCCTGCGCGCGGGGCGGGTGCCGGTGGAGCTGATCGAGGCGAACGAGGCCTTCCAGCCAAAGATGATCGGCGTGGCGCCGCCGGGCGATGTCTACACGCATATTGTCGGCGTCGACCTCGTGCGCACCGGCGAGAATGATTTCCATGTGCTGGAGGACAATGCCCGCACGCCGTCCGGGGTCTCCTACATGCTGGAGAACCGCGAGACGATGCTGCAGATGTTCCCGGAGCTGTTCACGCAGATCCGTGTGCGGCCTGTGAACGATTACCCGAACCTGCTGCGCCGTTCGCTGTCGGCCTGCGCACCGGCCGCCTGCACGGGCAAGCCGGTGGTGGCGGTGCTGACCCCGGGGATACACAATTCGGCCTATTTCGAGCACGCCTTCCTGGCCGACGAGATGGGCGCCGAGCTGGTCGAGGGCAGCGACCTGCGGATCGAGAACGGGCGCATCGCCATGCGCACCACGCGCGGCTACCAGCCGGTGGACGTGATCTACCGGCGCGTCGATGACGATTATCTCGACCCGCTGAACTTCCGCGCCGACTCCCTGCTCGGCGTGCCCGGCATCCTCGACATCTACCGCTCCGGCGGGATCACCATCGCCAATGCGCCGGGCACCGGGATTGCCGATGACAAGGCGATCTATTCCTACATGCCGGATATCATCAGCTTCTATACCGGGGAGAAGCCGATCCTGAAGAATGTGCCGACCTGGCGCTGCTCGGAGGCGGACTCGCTGGCTTATGTCCTGGAGCATCTCGATGAGCTGGTCGTGAAGGAGGTGCACGGATCAGGCGGCTATGGCATGCTGATCGGTCCGGCCGCCAGCAAGAAGGAGCTTGCCACCTTCCGCGACAAGCTGAAGGCCCGGCCCGGCAATTACATCGCGCAGCCGACGCTGGCGCTGTCGACTGTCCCGATCCTGACGAAAGCCGGGCTCGCGCCGCGGCATGTCGACCTGCGCCCCTTCGTGCTCGTCTCGCCGAACGGCATCGAGATCACGCCCGGCGGGCTGACGCGGGTGGCGCTGAAGAAGGGCTCCCTGGTTGTCAATTCCAGCCAGGGCGGGGGCACCAAGGACACCTGGGTGCTGGAGGACTGACGCGATATGCTCGGCAAGACCGCACGTGGCCTGTTCTGGATGTTCCGCTATCTCGAGCGCAGCGAGAATACCGCCCGGCTGGTCGATGCCGGCTTCCGCATCGCGATGACACGCTCCACCGACGCGGCCGAGGAATGGGCCTCGATCATCGATGCCGCCTCGGCGCGCGAGGCCTTCCTCGCGGGCGGGGGCACCTTCGAGGCGCGCGAGGTGATGAACTTTCTCATCCGGGACCGGACGAACCCGTCAAGCGTGATCTCGGTGACGGAAGCTGCGCGCAACAATGCGCGGCTGGTGCGCACGGCCCTGACGCGGGAAGTTTTCGAGGCGGTCAACGAGACCTGGATCACGCTGAAGGCCCTGCTCGCGCGCCCGCTGCGCGAGATGGAGCTGCCTGATACCCTCGCGGTGATCCGCCAGCAGAGCGCCCTCGTGCGCGGGGCGATGCATGGCACGATGCTGCGCAACGAGATCTACAATTTCGCACGCGCCGGCACCTTCAGCGAACGGGCCGACAATATCGCGCGTATCCTTGATGTGAAATACTATGTGCTGCTGCCCTCGGTCTCGCTGGTCGGTTCGGCCATCGACAATGTGCAGTGGGAGACGATCCTGCGTTCGGCCTCGGCCGAGCGGGCCTTCCGCTGGCTGTATGGCGGCGAGATCCGCCCGGTGATGATTGCCGATTTCCTGATCCTCGATCCGCGCCTGCCGCGCTCGCTGCTCTATTGCCTGCGCAAGCTCGCCACCAATATGAGCTACCTGTCGAACAATTATGGCCAGCGCTCGGCCAGCCTCGACATGGCGAGTGCGATGCGCGACGGGCTGGAGGAGACGAGCATCGAGGAGATATTCGAGTCCGGCCTGCATGAATTCCTGGTCCGCTTCATCAACAATAACGCCGCGCTGGCCCGCCAGATCGAGAAGGATTTCCGCTTCTATGAGTAAGGCCGCGACGAAACGCCTGCTGATCCGCCATGTCACGCGGTACGGCTTCGACCCGGCGCCGGACTATGGCCTCGTGCACCTGCGCCAGACGCCGAAACAGCGGCCGGGGCAGACGGTGCAACGCTGGACGCTGGAGGTGGCCGGCGGCTCGGTCGAGGCCGAGTTCGATGACCATAACGCCAACCGGGTGCAGCTTGTCCGGCTGGCCGCGGACTCGCACGAGCTGACGATCACCTGCGGCGGCGAGGTGGAGGTCAGGGACATGGCCGGCGTGTCCGGCGCGCATTCCGGCCACACCCCGCTCTGGCTGTTCCGGCGCACCACGCCGCTGACCCGCCCCGGCCCGCTCCTGCGCAAGCTGGCGCGCAGCGTCCCGGATGAGGGCGCCGAGATCGCGCGCCTGCACGCCCTGTCGGCGCGGGTGCATGAGGCGATCGCCTATGAGATCGGCGCCACCGATGCGGCGACCACGGCGGAGATGGCGATGGAAGGCGGCAAGGGGGTCTGCCAGGACCATGCCCATGCCTTCATTGCGGGCGCCCGCCTGCTCGGCTTCCCGGCGCGCTATGTCGGCGGCTACCTGCTGATGGACGGGCGCCCGCAGCAGGACGCCGGCCATGCCTGGGCCGAGGCGCATGTCGACGGGCTGGGCTGGGTCGGGTTCGATGTCTCGAACGCGATCTCGCCGGACGAGCGCTATGTGCGGGTGGCGACCGGGCTGGATTATGCCGATGCGGCGCCTGTAAAAGGGCTGCGCTTTGGCGATTCCCGCGACTCGCTGAATGTCGCCATCGAAGTTCAGCAGCAATAAGCGGGCGGGGCGGACGAGGGCGCGAGCATGACCTATTGTGTGGGCCTGAGGCTGAAACGCGGCCTTGTCTTCATGTCCGATACCCGCACCAATGCGGGCGTCGACAACATTTCCAAGTTCCGCAAGCTGTTCACCTGGGAAATCCCCGGCGAGCGGGCGATCGTGCTGATGACGGCGGGCAATCTCGCCACGACCCAGGCGGTGGTCAGCCTGCTGGAGGAGCGCACCAAGGCGCCCGAAGACCGCCGGCCCTCGATCCTCGAGGCGCCGAGCATGTTCCAGGTCGCCCGGATCGTCGGCGAGACGCTGCGTGACGCCATCCAGCGCCATGCGCCGGGCGGGCAGAAAGCGGATGCGGCGTTCAATTCGACGCTGATCCTCGGCGGGCAGATCAAGGGCATCGATCCGCGCCTGTTCATGATCTATCCGGAGGGCAATTTCATCGAGGCGTGCGATGAGACGCCGTTCTTCCAGATCGGCGAGACGAAATATGGCCGGCCCATACTGGTGCGCGCCTTCGACCCGGACATGGGGTTCGAGGATGCGGTCAAGCTGCTGCTGGTCTCTTTCGACTCGACGATGAAGGCGAACCTCTCGGTCGGCCCGCCTTTCGACCTGCAGATCATCGAGACCGATGCGCTCAGGCTGGGCACCTCGCTGCGGATCGAGGGGGATGATCCGTATCTGAACCTGATCTCGACCGGCTGGGGCGAGGCGCTGAAGAAAGCCTTCGACTCGCTGCCGGATTTCTCCTTCTGAGAGCCCCCCTGTTGCCGATGGGCAACAGCGGGCGGTGCGGCGCAGCGCCAGCCGGCCCGGTTACGTGCACTTAACCCCGCACGCTTTAAGTCCTGCCGGAAAGTGCAAGAAGGAGCCTGCCGATGCGCCCATTCAAAACCCTGCTCGCCGGTTCGGTCCTCTGCCTTGGCGCGGGCGCTGCCCTGGCTGATGAGCCCGCGCCCGACGGGGTGTGGCGCGGCGAGGGCGCCCTGACGGCCGGCTATACCACCGGCAATACCGAGACACGCGATCTCGGCCTCGGCGTGACGCTGACCCGCGCGACACAGCTCTGGCGCGCCGGGGTCGAGGCGTCGGCCGATTATGGCCGCACCGATGGGACCGACACCAAGAACCGCGTCTTCCTGGCTGGCCAGACCGACCGGTTCATCAATGAGCGCCTGTTCGGCTTCGGCCGGGCCTCGCACGAAATCGACGAGTTTTCCGGCTTCGACAGCCGCAGCTTCATCGGCGGCGGGCTCGGCTATGAGCTGCTTGCGGGCGAGCGGGCGAGCTGGACGGTACGCGGCGGCCCAGGCCTCAAGATCGACCGCCTGCGCAGCCGGACCGAGCCCGGCGTGCCGGACGACATCGTGATACCGGCGCGGACGGAGGAAAGCTTCTCGCTGATCGCCGCGTCGAAATATTCCTACCTGTTCAACGAGAATGTGCGGCTGCGCAACGAGACGAGCCTGATCACTGCCGAGGAATCGACCCAGATCGGCAACCTGCTGAGCCTGACAGCCTCGCTCAACAGCGCGCTGTCGGCGCGGGTCTCGGTAGACGTGCGCTACGAAACCGACCCGCCACCGGGTTTCACGGACACCGACACGGCGACCCGTTTCAGCCTGGTCTACACCATCGGCGGCTGAAGCCGGCCTGCACGAAGGGCTCCATCGGGCGGGATGTCGTTTTACGCCGGTGTGACGGCAGCAGGCAGCGGGCGTCATCCGGGGGTCGCGCGGACTTGCCGCAGCGGCTCAAACGGTAAATTTTCCCTTTACGCATAGGCGAATTCGTCCTCTAATGTTCGTGTCAGTTAAGGCGAGAAGGGGACGCCGGAATGATGCTTACAACCAAAATTCAGGCGCCCTGGCGGATGGCGGCGAGCGCGCTGATGTTCAGCCTGGCGGCACCTTTTGCCCTGGCGCAGGCGCCTTCCGTGGCGGCCTGCATCGGCTTCCAGCCGGTCGGCGGCACTGCGGCGAGCACCGCGCAGACCTGCGCCGATATAGCCCGCGGGCGCGACAGCCGCAGACAAGCGGCACGCGCCTATTTCAATGCGGCGCAGGGCGAATTCAACGCCTTTCAGGGCGACGGCGATGTGGCGCGGCTGGCCCGCGCGGCCGGTCATCTTGGCCAGTCGCTGGGCGACCTGCCCAACAGCGAAATAAGCACCCTGACTTTCAGAAATTACAGGGACGAGATTCGCGGTATCAGTGACAGTAAAGATCGGCCTCCCCTCGTCCGCGAACGCGACTGGCCAGCCCTGCGCAGCGATTTCATCTATCGCCGGACGATGCTTCACGGGCAGGTTCACCGGGACCTGGCCGAGGCGCATGCGGGCAATCGCGTGCCGCCAGGCACAGCGGTTCCCTGCGCCAATGCGGGCGACTGCGCCGAGGCGGCACTGGCCCGGCTGGAGGCGGATCAGGGCTTCCTGAACCTCACCCCCGGCGCGGCAGCCAGTAATTACCATATGCTGCGCGGCGACCTCCTAAGACATAGCCGCCGCCCGAATGCACAGGCGAGCGCGCTGGCGGCCTATTCCCAGGCGGCCGAATCCGGTCGCGACCTGCCGCAGGAAGCCGCCGCCAAGGCGCGCGCGGAGAACCTCGCGCTGGCCCTTGGCGGAGACGCGGCCCCTGAGGGGGCAAGTGCCGGGCAACTGGCCAATGCGATCAGCTTCTATGACCAGGCCCTGCGGGTGAACCCGAACAGCCTCCCGGCGCTGATGGGCAAGGGCAAGGCCTTTGCCGCGCTCGGCGGGATGGGCAGCCGCGATGAGGCAAGCCGGCGCAGCGATTATGCTTCGGCCGTCAGCACCTTTGCCGCCGCCATCACGGCAGCCGGCAGCGACCAGGCGGGCCTCGCGCAGGCCTATGTGCAGTCGGGCCTGGCCCGGTCCAACTGGGCGGGCTTCCTCGGCACGCGGCCCGGCGGCGCCGGCAATGCCGAAGCCGCGCAACTGCGCGAGCTTGCGGCCGGCGATTTCCGCCAGGCGCTGAGCGCGGGCGGCAACCAGTTCGAGATCCTCGAGCCGCTGGCCGGTGTGCTCGGCGTCGGGGGCGGCGCTTCGGAGGAGCTGAAGACTGTCAATCTGGCCGTGATCAAGGCGGCACTGAACCTTCCGGCCGGGGCGTCCTGGACGGTGCCGGCGAACCAGGCCGAGCGCGACGCCTTCCGCGGGCAGGTCGGCGCCCTGCCCCAGAACCGGCGCGATGCGATTGCGCGCGCGCTGATCGGTCTCGGCCCGGATCAGGAAAACAACCTGCTGGCGGCCGAGATTGCTGCGCCCCTGCTTGTCGGCCCGCCGCTGCAGCTGGCCGAACTTTATACCCGCCGGCAGAATACCCAGGCGGCCTTAACGCGCATCGGAAAGGTGCTGGAGCTGACCCAGCAGTCTGCTGCTGGCGTGGCGAAAGCGGGAATGGAAGCCGATCGGGCGCGGGCGCATTTCCTGCGCAGCCGCATCCGCTTCACCTCGCAGGCCGCCGGCAATCTCGTGGTCGAGGATGCCGACAATGCCCTGCGGCTGATGCCGGGCGAGGCGGTGTATGCCAATTGGGCCTGTGCGGCGCGGATCGTGGCGGGCGGTGATTTCGTGCGCGGGGCGGCGGTCAATTCCGGCTGCGCGGGCCTGGCCACCGAGGA
>DAIRTA010000047.1:0-12822 GCA_036804125.1 Hyphomonas sp. | reverse complement strand
ATTCGGCGCGCGCCTCAAGGAATGGGCGCCGCGCTTCACGCTGCTCTTCCTGCCGATCTTTTCGCTCATGCTTGCGTTGAGCTATGTCTGGCGCCGAGATTTCTTCCTGTATGACCACATCGTCACCGGCCTGCATTTCCAGACCTTTGTCTATGTGTTCACGACGCTCGTGATCCTCGCCGCCTCCCTGGTCCCGGCAGTGGCGGGCTGGGCGTCGGGCGCGGTCATCCTTGTCCTGCTCGCCTATCTCTGGCGGATGCTGCGGGTCGTCTACGGCACGGGCTGGATTGCCTCGGGACTACGGGCGGCGGTTCTGCTCATTGCGGGGATCCTTGTGATGTCGAGCCTCGCGACCGGGCTCGTAATCCTGAGCATCATGCTGGCCTAGGCGCTCAGCCTATTCGCTTGACCCGGATCGCCACACTGTCGTCGATCGTCATGACAAAGCTGCCAAGGGCCGCCCGGCGGATACGGGCCTCCCCGGGATTACGCAGCGTGCGTGCGGGCAGGCGCCGCGTATCTATCTGCTCCCAGGTCTGGCCATCCTGCAGGACGATTGTCAGGCGACGAGAGGTAGGGTGGGACGAGATGCGGGCGACCGGCAGGGTCACCTCGTTGATTTCGGAGCGCTCGACCCGTTCGGCCCTTTCACTCGTTTCGGACTGTCTGTCTGTTCCGCTTCCGCGCAAGGCGAGCCGGATACTCGGCAACGAGAAGCCGAAGCTTTCGCGCTCGATCTTCTCGATGTCTTCGGCGGCAATCGTGCGGACTGCGCCGGATTCCTCGGCGCCGCGGAGTTCCGCAACGGCGATGTCATAACAGGCGAGCCGTTCCGCATCCGAGGCGATATCCGCGCAGCGATACACCTTATCGGTGATCCGGCTCGTGGATTCGGCGAACGCCGCAGGCAGGGACAGCAGGCCAAATGCCGCGCTGGCAGCGATCACAACCCTGTACATGCCTCACTCCTCACTCAATCACGCGGCCGGAAATCCTTAAGGTCCGGCGCGGGCGCCCGGTGAGGTAAGCCATTGCGGCCATAGGCCGTCAAGCGCGGCACAGTCATGCCCGGATTACGGCCATGGCAAAAGACTGATGCCTTTCAGTCACACTCCGCGCGATTTCTGTTGCAACACGCCGTTAGGCTGATTGACTAAAATGACAACCGACACGTTACTGCCATGTAATTCCGCTGCCATGATGGCGGCGGTCGCCCGCGGGGCGCGGGATCTGTTTCAAGAGGGAGTATCTTGTGAGCGAATTCAATTGGAGAAGCCGCCTTCTGGCGTCGTCGGTGCTTGCCGGCGCATTCGTAGCTGTCGGTCTTGGTTCGGCTGTTGCCCAGGAAGAGGATGCGCCGATCACGCCGATCGCGGCATCTGACATGACCGATGCCGAAGCGCGTCAGCAGACCGTCGTCATCACCGGTTCGCGGATCGCCCGTACCGGCTTCGACCTGACCCAGCCCGCCGAAGTCATCGATTCTGAATATGTCGAGCTTCGCGCGCTGACCAACGCCGCCGATGCCGTCATCCAGATCCCCGGCGTTGTCGGCATCACGCCCCGCCTGCCCAACAATACCGGCGCGGGTGATGCGGGTGTCGGTCAGAACGTCGTCAGCCTGTTCAATCTCGGCTCCCAGCGGACGCTGACCCTGATCGATGGCCGCCGTTTCGTGTCCTCGAACTCTCCGACCGGCGCGGCCGTCGGACCGGGCAGCCAGGTCGACCTCAACAACCTGCCGCAGGGACTGGTTGACCGGGTCGAGGTTGTGAAGGTCGGCGGCGCCGCCGTTTACGGCGCGGACGCCGTGGCCGGTGTCGTCAACTTCATCCTGAAGCGCGACTATGAAGGCCTCGAAATCTCCGCAGATTACCGCACCTTCGGCGGCCTGTTCGACCATTATGCCGAGGAATACTCGGTGCGCGGCCTGATGGGCGGCAATTTCGACAATGGCCGGGGCAATGTCGTCATGGCTCTCGAGTTCAACGACCTGCCAACGATTCCGCGTGCGGCCGTGCCGAGCCGGAACGAGCAATGGGGCAGCTTTACGCCGCTTGCGGCCGATCGCGTACTTGATGCCAATGGAAATCCTGTGCCCGGTCAGGTACGTTTGATTCCTAGCCCTCGCGCGGGAATCCTCTCCACGGGCGGCCTGATCTCGCCCGGACCGGTTGCTGTGACAAACACGGGTACCGGGCAGTGGGGGCCTCTGCAGTTCATCCAGTTTGGCAGGGACGGCTCCGTGATTCCGTTCGACCGCGGGGTCCCGACGGCCAACGCAGTCTGGGCCTCCGGCGGCGATGGCCTCGATCTCGGCCTGACCAATACCACGCAGGAAGGCTATCAGCGGTTCAACACGGCCCTTGTCGGAACCTATGAGCTGACCCCTGACATCAATTTCCGCACGACCATCTTCCGTAACCGGGTGACGTCCTCGAACCCCGGCTTCCAGACTTGGTACAGCTCCGGAGCGTTCGGCGGAACATCTGCTGCGATGTTCTTCAACACGGCCAATCCCTGGGTCACACCTGAGGCGGCAGCATCGATCGAGGCGGCAGCAGATGCCAGCCTCGCCCGTTGTGGGACGCTCCCTCCCGGTCCCGGTCAAGACGCATGTATCGCCCAATCGACTCGCAACCCTGACGGCTCGGCCAACTTCTACATTCACAAAGCCTGGCTCGACCTTGGCGCGCGTGACGTGACCAACGAGAACAATGTCGAGAGCTACCATTTCGGCTTTGATGGCAATTTCGAAGTCCTGGGCAGAGAGTGGGGCTGGGAAGCCAATTACCAGCTTGGCCGGTCAACCATTTTCTCGAACCGTCTGGAGCCAAGCACCCATCGCTGGTTTGCGGCGATTGATGTCGGCATCAATCCCGATACCGGTCAGTTGGACTGCCGTTTCAATTATGAAGCGGGTTACGACGCAAACCTCAGGGCCCAGATTCCTGGCGTCGTAGCTACCGAGTCGCTGCTAGGTATCCGCGGCACCTGCGCACCGTTTAATCCTTTCGGCATGCCAACTCAGGAATCGGTCGACTATATCCTGGTCAACCTGATGCGCTTCTCTGAACTGGAGCAGGAAATCGTCTCCGGCTATCTCAGCACGGAAAACATTCTCGAGTTACCTGCGGGGCCTGTTGGTTTCGCTGTCGGCTTCGAGAACCGCAGCGAGTTTGCCCGTTCTCGGGTAGATGGCGCTGCAACTCTGGCCGTGACGCCGAACGGCATCACCTCTGGTGCAGAGGGCGGATACCGGTCATGGGACGTCTATGCTGAGACCCTGATCCCGATCATATCGCAGGATATGGGCATTCCGCTTATTCAGGATGTGAATATCGAGTCCTCCTATCGGAAGCTGAACAATGACCGCTCCGGAGCAGACGAAGCCTGGGCGGTTGGTGCCAACTATGTGCCGATCGAGGACATCCGTTTCCGAGCCAATTATGCCAAGACCGTGCGGGCGCCGGCTGTTCAGGAACTGTTCCTGCCGGCTTCGCTCACCTCGCAGTTTGCGGCGGATCCTTGCGACACATCAAGGCTGACCCTCGGCCCTCGTCCGGCCGTGAGGGCAGCCAACTGCGCCGCTGAGGGGATTCCGACAACCTTCGTCAGTTTGGCTCAGAACGCCTCCAGGCGCGGCACAACCGGTGGCAACCCGGACCTCCAGAACGAGCAGGCGACGTCTGTGAACTTCGGTGTGGTGGTCCAGCCCCGCTTCCTTCCGGGTTTCACCTTCTCGGCGGACTATACGAAGATCGATATCGAGGATGCGATCACGACCTTCACGCTGACGAACATCATGGAGGCCTGCTATGATGCGACGGACTTCCCGAACCGGTTCTGCAACCAGTTCGTGCGTGGCCCGGACTTCCAGCTGCCAGCCATCGATGCCTTCACTTCGGGCTTCGTGAACGCCGCCCTGCGGGAATTCGATGTGGTCGAGCTGGCCGCACGCTACACCAATGAGGTATCCAGCGTGCCGCTGCTCAATATGGTGACCGGAGACCGCGATCTCGGTTCGTTTAATTTCCTTGTCCGGGCCTATAACGTCCAGACGGACTCTGTCTCCAATACGGGCGTGGACTTCAACGATACGGTCGGCCAGCAGAACAATCCGAAATGGCGGGGCGACATCTCGGTCACCCATAATATCGACCGGCTGACGACCTACGTCGATGTCAATTACCAAGGTAGTGGTATGCGCGATGTCTTTTCACGGGAACCACTCCAGTTCATTGACCAGAACGGCAATCCGTACACGAATCTGGATGACATCTGGACGGTTAACCTTGGCGGCCGGTATGATCTGACGGATAGCTTTTCGGTCCGCGCAAACGTGCAGAATGCCTTCGACTGGTATCCCGGTCCGACCGAGATCGCTGTTGGCCGCGGCACATTTGGCCGCGTCTGGACGATCGGCGCCACGGCCCGCTTCTAAGCGGCCGGCGAAAGCCTCAAAATCTGGAAAGGCGGGGATTTCGGTCCCCGCCTTTTTTTCTTGGCTCCGTATCGCGGCTGCGCCGCTCACATGAGCCGGGCTCAGGGCTGTTTTCTTTGGGTTCCGTATCGGTCCCTGCGGGACCTCACATGTACCGGGGTCGGGGCTGCTTTTTTATTTGGCTCCGTATCGCCGCTGTCGCGGCTCACATGAGCCGGGCTCAGGGCTGTTTTTTTGGCTCCGTATCGCCGGAGCGGCCGGGTCAGGCGGCCCGCCAGCGGGCATAGAGCGCGGTCGGCAGGAGGCGGTCGGAGCCCTGTTGCGGCAGGGCCATCTCGCCCATCTCCATGACACCGCCCAGGGGGCTGAGCCGGTCG
The DNA here is from genome assembly GCA_036804125.1 of Hyphomonas sp. Lineage (GTDB taxonomy): Bacteria > Pseudomonadota > Alphaproteobacteria > Caulobacterales > Hyphomonadaceae > Hyphomonas. The sequence continues at coordinate 8,001 of DAIRTA010000047.1, read as the reverse complement.
GCGAGGGACTGGCCGAGGGCGAGATAGGAGAGGCGGACCGCATAAGCTGTGGCGATGACGAAGAGGGGCCGCTCGCTGAGCAGGCTGCGGACACCATCGAGCAGGGCGGGCAAATCGTCCTCGAAGCGCCAGGTCTCGTTCTTCGGGCCGCGGCCGAATTTCGGCGGATCGAGCACGATGGCGTCATAGCGCCGGCCGCGGCGGATCTCGCGGGCAACGAATTTCATCGCATCATCGGCGATCCAGCGGATCGGGCGGTCCTCCAGCCCGCTGAGGGCCTGGTTCTCCTTGCCGAACCCGTTGGATTTGGGGCTCGCATCGAGATGGGTGACCTCGGCGCCGGCCGCGGCGCAGGCGAGCGACATCAGGCCGGTATAGCCGAACAGGTTGAGCACATTGACGGGCCGGCCAGCAGCGCGGATCTGCTGCTGCGCGAAGCGCCAGTGCACCGAATGCTCCTGGAACACCCCCATATGGCGGAAAGCGGCGCGCCGCGCCGTGAAGGTGAGGCCGTTCCAGCGCATGGGCCAGGCCTCGGCGGCGCGGGGGGAGAGGATGTCCCAGTTGCCGGCGCCGTCCTCATCCTGCGCCTTGGTGACAAAACGGGCATCGGCCTTCCAGCCTTGCACGGGCCGGGCGGGTTCCCAGAACGCCTGCGGATCGGGGCGGATGACGGTCTGCCCGCCAAAGCGTTCGAGCTTCTGCAGATGGCCGCTATCGAGAAGGGCGTAGTCTTCCCAGTCATCGGCTATGAGGAGGCGCGTTTCGGTTTTCATGCGTAACCGCGCTGGCGCCAGGCTTCGTAGATCATGATGGCGGCCGCCTGGGCGAGGTTGAGGCTGTCGGCGCCGCCGCGCATGGGAATGAGGGCGAGGGTATCGCACGCCGCTTCAGCCCATTCGGGCAAGCCGGCCTGTTCATTGCCCATCAGGATGATCGAGCCGCCGGTAAAGTCGGCCCCGTCATGGCGGACCGTGCCGTTAACGGAAGCGGCTGTCAGGCTATGGCCGGCGGCCTTGCGCCAGCGATTGAAACCGTCGAAATCCGCCTCCGCGAAGGGCATATTGAACAGCGAGCCCATGGAGGCGCGGACGGCCTCGAAGCTGTAGGGGTCGCAGCAGGTGCCAAGGAGAATGACGCCGCTGGCGCCGGCGCAGTCGGCGGTGCGCAGGATGGTGCCGAGATTGCCCGGATCGCGCACTTCATACAGGGCAACATAAAGGGCAGGGCTGGCCGCAGAGGGCAGGGCCTCAAGCGTCAGGACGCGCTGGTGGAAGGCGGCCACAACGCTTTGGGCGTTATCCTTCTGGGTAATCTTCGTCATCAGCCGTTCTGGCGCAAGGACAACCCGCGCGCCGGTTTTGCGGGCAGCTTCGCCCAAGGCCGCTATTTGCGGGCGTTCGGCCATATCAGCCGCGATGACAACCGTTTCGGCCTGCCAGCCGCGGGCCAGCCCCTCGCTGACGATGCGGGCGCCCTCAGCGAGAAACAGGCCGGTTTCGGCGCGCTCTTTCTTGCGCTCAAGCCCGCGCAAGCGCTTGATCAGGGGGTTGGACAGGCTGGTGATGGCTTCCGGCTGGTGTCCGGAAGACAGCTGCGGCCTGTGGCCCTCGTCTTGCAGTCGTCTGGGCATTAGGGCATCCCTCGGCCTTGGTCACAGGTTTTTCCAGGAGGTCAGGAACGTGGTTCGCCTGCTTGACAGCCTCATCGGCCTGCTCGCGCTTGCCGCCCTGCCTGCAATTTTCTGGTGGGGCATCTATCAGGGACCGGGCAAGGCTGCAAATCTCGAGGCTGCCTTGCAGGCCCGTGCGGCCGAAGCCCTGGAGGCGGCCGGGATCGCCTGGGCGGTGGTGCGCCTTGACGGGCAGCGTGCGACCCTGTCCGGGCCGGCCCCGTCCGAGGATGCGATTGCCGAAGCGGCTGATGTCGTCCTGCGCAGCAGCGGCCTGGGCGGGCTGATATTCGGGGGGGTGACACAAGTCGCGAGCGCGGCGTCTGCTGCACCGCCCATCTCGCCGTATGACTGGCGGGCCACCAAGATGGAATCCGGGCAGGTGGTGCTGACAGGCCATTCTCCCTCACGCATTGTCCGCGACACTATCCGGGCCGAGGCGGAGCGCATCAGCCCTGGCCTGGTTGATGACCGGATGCAGCTCGCCGGTGGCGCGCCCTCGGGCAATTGGCAGGGTGTTGCACGCTTCGCCCTCAGCCAGCTGGACCGTCTCGATTCAGGCTATGTGCAGCTGACCGATCACAGTCTTGTTCTGGTTGGAGAGGCCGCGGACACCAGCGCGCGGCGGCAGGTGATGGCTGCCATTGGCGGGGTCGCCGCGCCCTTCCGTGGGCGGGCTCTGGTGACCGGGCAGCCCGCCTGGATGGCCGAACGCCGGGCTGATGAGCTGATAATGTCCGGACGTGTGGGAACAGAGGCCGAGAGGCGGATCATCCTCGCCCTTGCAGAAGCGCAGGCGGGCGTTCGGATACGTGATGAGATGGAGGCCGATGAGGCGCCACTGCCTTCAGGCTGGCTGGCCGCAGTTCAGGCCCTGCTGCCTCAGTTTTCCCGGTTTGATCAAGGCATGCTGCGCTTCGACGAAGAGCTTTCGATCTTCACGGTCGAAGGCACGGCGCCGCCAAGCGCGATCGTGTTCCTCGAAGAGGATGTGTCCGCCATTAGCCTGCCCTACCGTTCCATCCTGCTGGTCCAGCCGCATGCGCGTCTGGCGACGGCCGACGAGACCGCTGCCGCGTTGCCTGACCGACTTGCCTGCGAGCAGGCGCTGAATGATGCGATCGCTAACCAGGCCGAGATCTTCTCAGGCCGCCAGGGCACGCTGTCGCGACAGGCCGCGCCGACCTTCGATACCCTTGCTGACATAGCAGGCCGATGCGATCCGGGCCTTGTCATCGAGATTGAGGGGCCAGATCTCGGCCGGCTCGCGCCGGAGCTCGCCCGCGAACTCAGCCGGTCACGGGCCGAACGGCTGGCACAGGTCCTGACGGCCAGTGGCATGGCATCGGAGCGCATTGCTGCAACCGCCTATGGCGCGAGCCGGGTATCGGGCGATAATGAAGAGGCAGCGGGCATTCGCAGTAGCATGCCCGCAAGGTTTCGGGTTCTGGAGTCACAAGGGCAATGACCTGGCTGCTGGCACATATGTGGATTGCACTTACGGCCGCAGCGTTCGCAGGGCTTGTGCTGGGTTGGTCCGTGCGGGGGGGGCTTCTGGTATCGAAGCTGCGCCGTGCACAGGTCGACCGGGATATTGCCCGGGTTGAACTCACCGAAGCGCGAGAGGAGGTCGAAAGGCTGTTTGCTGCGCAGCGAAGCCAGCCGGCTGCCGCCGATGCCGGGCTGCAACGACAGCTTGCTCAGCTTACAGAAGAACTCCAGCGCAAGGCCGAAGAGATCGAGCGGTTCAAATCGGGCGCGCCGGACACAAGCCCGGCGCCTGAAGTCGATGACAAGCTGGTCTGGCAGAAGAAGCATCTGGAGACGCGTGTTGCGTATCTCGAAGCTGAACTGGAGCGGGTGAGCGCCGAGGCTGCCTCTGCTGGGGCAGAGCCGCCTGCCGAGATGTCGAAACTGACCTGGGGGGCTGACTATCTGCGCCAGCGTGTCCGCGCCCTCGAAGATGCCCTGATCAGCCGCTCCGCCATGGCCTTGACGGCGGCGAAGCCCGCCGCTGGCGAACAGGATGCCGTTGAAGAGCTCGCCAGCCTGCGCTGGCGCAACAAGGCGCTTGAAAAGCGCCTGGCCTATTTCGAAGGGGACGACCCGGCGGTTACGAACGGCGCGGACCACCAACCGGACGGGCATCAGCCTGCCGAGACCCGGCATGTGAGCGAGGCCATCCTCGATCACCTTTCACAGGTTGATGCAGAAGCTGAGGCTGCCGAGACGGGCGAGGCCGAGGTCAGCCCCCTGCGGCCGCCAGCTCTGGCGTCACCCGAGGGCGGGCAAGCGGATGATCTGACCCAGATCGGCGGCATCGGCCCTAAGATTCAGGAGCTCCTGAACAAGCTGGGCGTCTACCACCACAGCCAGATTGCATCCTGGACACCGGAAAACGTTGCCTGGATCGACCAATACCTGAATTTTGGCGGCCGGATCGTGCGCGAGGGTTGGGTCGGGCAGGCGGCCAGCCTCGTTGCTGAGGTTGCCGACGCCTGAGGCGGACGCATCCTGCGTTCACTAGCTATTCAGCGCCGCCCAGAAAGATTGCATTTCGGGGATTTCGGATTAACCTTGTCCCCACAAGAGACTTGAGGGTTGTACGATGGTCCAGAGGATTGATTTTGACGGAGAAATCCTGACAAGCGCGCCGCGGGTGCGTATGTCGCGCCGCGCCATCATCACCGGGCTGGCTGCAGGCAGCGTCCTGCCGATCCTTTCAGCCTGTGAAACCAACCCCGAGACCGGGCGAAGCCAGTTCCTCATCTTCGGCGAGCAACAGATCGCCGGCATGGCCGCGACCGCCTGGAACGACATGCGGTCACAAACGCCGCAGACGTCGAACGTCACCCTGCGCAACCGGGTTCTCAATATCTGGAACCGGACCGCCCGCGGTGCGGGACGCCAGAATGAGCAATGGGATGTTGCGGTCTTTGATACAGATGATGTCAACGCTTTCGTGATGCCCGGAAACCGGGTCGGCGTTTTCCGCGGGATTACCGAGCTGACAGAGAATGACGACCAGCTGGGCTCGGTGCTCGGCCATGAGGTCGGCCATGTCACCGGCCGCCATGCGGCGGAGCGCCTGTCGGTGGCGATGGCCGCGCAGGCCGGCATGCTCGTCGGACAGATTGCTATCGCCCAGTCGGAAGAGCTGCGCGGCTATGGCCCCGCAATTGGCGCACTCGGCGGGGCGGCGCTGCAATTCGGTGTCATTCTTCCCTACAGCCGGAACCATGAACTCGAAGCCGACCGGCTGGGCGTCGATTACATGCACAATGCCGGGTATGATGTGCGCCAGTCTGTGCGCCTCTGGGAGCTGATGGATGCGCAGTCCAAGGGCCAGCGCCCACCGGAATTCATGTCAACCCACCCGGATCCGACCCGGCGCGCCCAGGATCTGCGCCAGTACATCAATGCCCGGGGGTATGCCCTGATGTAGGCAGCCGCGCGGGCAAAGCAGGGCGCGCTAAGGCGCCGCTTGACCCCGCCGGTCCTTTCGTTCATACGCCGCGCTCTCGCAGGAGGCTGCCAGCCAGACTGCGGGCCCTCGTTATCAACCGGGCGGATCGAAAGACCACCGCCCCTCGCCCAAGTTGTGAGGACAAAATGGCAAAGAAGCTCTTGGGGCAGCTCAAGCTCCAGATTCCGGCCGGAAAGGCCACACCGTCACCGCCGGTCGGTCCCGCCCTCGGCCAGCGCGGCATCAACATCATGGAATTCTGCAAGGCCTTCAATGCCCGCACGCAAGGCATGGAAGAGGGCCTGCCGATCCCGGTCGTGATCGAATACTATCAGGACAAGTCCTTCACCTTCATCACCAAGACCCCGCCCGCTTCCGTGCTTCTGAAGAAGGCGGCCGGCCTCAAGCTGGGCAAGAAGCCGGCATCAGGATCCAAGAAGCCGGGTCATGACACGGCCGGCAAGGTCACAATGGCCCAGGTGCGGGAAATCGCCAAGGTGAAGATGGACGATCTCAACGCCAACGACCTCGATGCGGCGGCGAACATCATCGCGGGCTCGGCCCGGGCGATGGGCCTTCAGGTAGTGGAGTAAGCGGATGTCACGTCAGGGAAAACGTTTCCGCGCGATTGCGCAGTCAGTCGAGACCGGAAAGCTCTATTCGATTTCGGAAGCCGTGAAGCTCGTGAAAGCCAATGCGCGGGCGAAATTCGATGAAACCATCGATATCGCCGTCAATCTCGGCGTCGACCCGAAATATGCCGACCAGATGGTCCGCGGTGTCGTCAACCTGCCGGCCGGCACGGGCAAGACGATCCGCGTCGCGGTTTTCGCCAAGGACGCCAAGGCCGAAGAGGCCCGCAAGGCGGGCGCGGATATCGTCGGCGCGGACGATCTGTTCGAGAAGATCAATGGCGGTTTCATGGACTTTGACCGCGTCATCGCAACACCGGACATGATGGGCCTGGTCGGCCGCCTCGGTAAGGTTCTTGGCCCGCGCGGCCTGATGCCCAATCCGAAGGTCGGCACCGTCACGCCCAACATCGCGCAGGCTGTCAAAGATGCCAAATCCGGCTCGGTCGAGTTCCGTGTCGAGAAAGCCGGCATCATCCATGCCGGTATCGGCAAGGCGAGTTTCTCCGAAGCTGATATCGAGCGGAACGTCCAGGCGTTCCTCTCAGCCCTGTCACGGGCACGGCCATCGGGCGCGAAAGGCACCTTCATGCGGAGGATATCCCTGTCTTCGACGATGGGCGCCGGTGTGGATGTCGATACAGCGGAAGTGCGCAGCCTGGCTGGTGCGAGCTGAGCAGCGCCGGGCCTTGTTTGTCCTGCCCTGCAGATTTATTCCCGCAGGGGCTTGCGGTGACATGGAAAAGGCGTTAATCCCGCCGGCTTGACGGGAGCGTCCTTTTGTGCATCGGGCGTCTCCCGTTTTCCTGTCCTAGACCATAGGCCGGACCCGCAGGGGTAAGCCAAGGGCCGAGAGGCCACCTATGCAGACGGGGTGAGGCGTAAATACGGTTCGGTCTTTCCTCGGGGCATACCCGGGAGAGCTGCCGGAGACAGCCAATCCCTGGGCAGGCGCCCGAGGCCCGAGAGCAAGGGCCGGAGGCGAGACCAGGGGCGGCTGGATGGTCCGGACGCCTTAATCGGAGACCCGCAATGGATAAAGCTGGAAAGAATGCGGCTCTCGAAAACCTCAAAGGGGTTTTCGCCGAGTCCGGTGCCGTCATCGTGACGCACTATACCGGTCTGACCGTCGCGGAAATGACGAAGCTGCGCGGCATGCTCCGCAAGGATGGCGCGCACTTCAAAGTGGTCAAGAACCGCCTCGCGAAGATCGCGCTCGGCGGGGCAGGCGGCGACGCGGCCCAGACCCTGTTCCAGGGACCTGTCGCGATTGCCTATTCACCGGACCCTGTGGCGGCCGCCAAGGCGGCTGACGAGTTCTCGCGCGAGAATGCGAAGCTCGTGATCATCGGTGCGGTGATGGGAGATAAGGTGCTGGATGCAAAAGGCGTCGAAGCGCTCGCAAAACTGCCATCTCTCGACCAGCTTCGCGGCAAGCTCATCGGGCTCATCCAGGCCCCGGCAACGAAAGTCGCCGGTGTCCTGCAGGCGCCTGCTGGCCAGCTTGCCCGCGTGGTGTCGGCCTATGCGTCGAAAGACGCTGAAGCGGCCTGAGGCACCCGTTTTCGTAACCAACAGACCCAACCAAACCACCGAACCAAACAGGACATACCAAAATGGCCAATCTCGAAAAGATTGTTGAAGACCTCTCGGCCCTGACCGTTCTGGAAGCCGCCGAGCTTTCAAAGCTTCTGGAAGAAAAATGGGGCGTCTCTGCCGCCGCTCCGGTCGCTGTTGCCGCCGCCGCCGGCGGGGCTGCCCCGGCGGCTGCTGCAGCAGAAGAGAAGACCGAATTCGATGTCGTGCTGACGGAAGCCGGCGCGAAGAAGATCGAAGTCATCAAGCTGGTGCGGGAAGTCGTTCCCTCGCTTGGCCTGAAAGAGGCGAAGGATCTGGTCGAAGGGGCACCCAAGCCGATCAAGGAGGGCGTCGCCAAGGCTGACGCAGAGGCGATCAAGAAGAAGTTCGAAGACGCTGGCGCGAAGGTCGAACTGAAGTAATTTCCGGCGCCTCCGGGCGCCTCCGGGCTGCGCAGAGCGCGAGGTGCAGCCCGAAAAGATACGCGGCGGATCCCTCAGGGGAGCCGCCGCGGTCTCGCGTTTTCAGGGACCCTGGTATCGGGCCGGGGCCCCACAGAATTGGGAATCAGGGATGGCACTGTCCTTCACGGAAAAAAAACGTATCCGCAAGAATTTCGGGCGCATTCCCGAAGCCATCGAAATGCCGAACCT
>DAIRTA010000046.1:0-13015 GCA_036804125.1 Hyphomonas sp. | reverse complement strand
GGAACAGGATCGTGATCCCGATCGATTTATGGAGCTGATAGCGCGCTTCATTGTCGTCCATGTTCCAGCCGAGCCAGATCATGAACACAAGCAGGGCCGCCATCACCCAATGCAGCGCGATGGCGACGCTCGTATAGCGTGGCCCATTCATGGCCAGACCTGTCAGCCCTGGGCTTTACGGAACTCGGTCTCGATCACGATCTCGACCTCATCGCCAATCGCCGGCGCGAGGGCGGTCATCCCGAAATCCGAACGGTTGAGCGTTCCCCTTGCCGAGAAACCGATCACATCGACATCCGGCGCCCATTGGAACTGCTGCACACCGTTATAGCGCACGTCCAGCGTGACCGGGCGCGTCGTGCCAAGGAAAGTCAGGTCTCCCGTCACGCTACCCGTTGCCGGGCCAGTCGGCTGGATATTGGTCGAGACGAAGGTGATTTGCGGATGCGCGCCGGCATTGAACCAGCGCTCGTCCTGAGCCAGCGCCTCGTTCCAGCTGGAGAACGGGCTGTTCGGGTGTGTGCCGGCATAGTCGCCGCGATAATTGGTCTGCACGGAGGCCGGATCGATGGTCACGGACAGCCGGGTTGCGGCCGGATCATCCGGGTTGAATTCCAGCGTGCCGGAAATGTCGGTAAAGTTGGCGGTGTAATGTGACAGGCCGAAATGGCTGACCCGCCAGAGCAGCGAGGTATGGGTGATATCGAGGTTGTAGGTGCCGGCCGATCCATAAGTTACCTCCACCGGCTGAGCAGCGTCGGGTGTCGGCGAGGCATTGGCGCTGCCCGGCGGTGTGACTGTGGCGTTATCACAGGCCGCAAGCATGAGGGCGCTGGCAGAGATCAAGAGAAGACGCATGTCGGGAACTCCTTTTCGGAACGGTTCGATACGCCCTCTAATTAGGGCGGGGTTTTCTCGCGTGAAGCGTTAACCTATCAAAGTGACAGCCTCAACACATCTAGGATGGAGAATCGACCTTTGGCTTATGAAGCCCCCCTGGACGACATCATCTTCGGCCTCAGTGACATCGCTCATATCGGCCAGTTCCAGGGACTGGCCGGGTTTGAGGCCTATGATCCCGAACTTATTGCTCCAATTCTTGAGGAAGCCGGAAAGCTTGCCCGCGACGTGCTCGCCCCGCTGAACCCGGTGGGGGATGCGCATGGCGCAAAGCTGACCGAGACAGGCGTTGTCGCGGCGCCGGGATTCGCCGAGGCATATGAGAAATTCCGCGAAGGCGGCTGGATGGGCCTTGCCGCACCCGAAGCCTGGGGGGGCCAGGGGCTGCCCAGGGCGCTCGCCCTCGCTGTGATGGAGATGTTCCACGGCGCCAATATGGCCTTCGGCCTTTGCCCGATGCTCAGTTTCGGCGCCATCGAGGCCCTGCTCGCACATGGCACCGAGGCCCAGAAACAGACCTACCTGCCCGCCCTGATCGAAGGGCGCTGGACCGGGACGATGAACCTCACCGAGCCTCAGGCGGGCAGCGATGTCGGCGCCCTGCGCACCCGAGCGGTTCCGAATGGCGACGGCAGCTATGCGATTACCGGCCAGAAAATCTACATCACCTGGGGCGACCATGATCTCGCCGAGAACATCATACACCTCGTGCTGGCGCGCCTGCCGGAGGCGCCGGAAGGCTCACGCGGGGTGTCCCTGTTCCTCGTGCCGAAATTCCTGGTCAATGCTGATGGCCAACCCGGTCAGCGCAACGCCGTGACCTGTATCAGCCTCGAAAAGAAGATGGGCATTCATGCCAGCCCCACCTGCGTCATGGAATATGAAAGCGCGAAGGGCTGGCTGATCGGCGAAGAGAATCGCGGTCTCGCCTGCATGTTCACGATGATGAATTCGGCCCGGCTGAATGTCGGCCTGGAGGGGGTTGCGGTCGGTGAGGCGGCCTATCAGGCCGCCTTCGCCTATGCGCAGGAGCGCAAGCAGGGCAAGGCGGATGGCGTCAGCGGGCCCGCGCCCATCCTTCACCATGCCGACATTCGCCGCACCCTCACGACCATGCGCGCCCGTGTCGCCGCTGCGCGGGCGATCTGTTATGCCTGCGGTGTGGCGGCCGACCTTGCCGTGGCCGCGCCCGATGCCGAAGCGCGGGCGGCGGCGAAGCTGCGCGAAGACCTGCTGACCCCGATTGCCAAGGCCTGGAGCACCGATATGGGCGTCGAGATCGCAAGCCTGGGTGTGCAGGTGCATGGCGGCATGGGGTTCATGGACCAGACATTGGCCGCCCAGCTTTACCGGGATGCCCGGATCGCCCCGATCTATGAAGGAACCAATGGTATCCAGGCCATCGACCTTGCCGGGCGCAAGCTGGCCGGCACCAAAGGCGAATCGATGCGGGCCATGCTGGCCGAAATCGATGCAACCGTGCGTGAGGCACGGTCCACCAATGATCCGCAGATGGTGCAGATCGCTGACCGCCTGAAAGCGGGCGCAGAGGCGCTGGAGACGGCGAGCCAGTGGATGATCGAAACCATGGACAGCCATCAGGAGCGTGCCCTCGCCGGTGCCACGGCTTACCTGGCCCTTGCAGGGGATGTCATCGGCGGACACTTCCTGACCCGCGGCGCTATAGCCGCGCGCGGAAAGGACCTGACCCTGCGCGCCAGGCAACTGGCGCTGGCCGGCTTCTATGCCGAAACCACGCTCGCTTCGGCACCGGGCCGCGTGCCCGGCATCACCGAAGGCGGCAGCCGCTTCCTTGAAGCAGGCGATGCGCTGTTCGGCCTGCCCTCCTGAGGCGCGGCAGGGATGAGCTGGACCAAGCGCTATACCGGGCCCGAGCCCATACGCCTAAACAAATGGCTGGCCGCAGAAGGCGTCTGCTCCCGGCGTGAGGCCGATGCCCTGATCGCGGACGGCCAGATCACCATCGAGGGCGCCGTCGTGACCGATCCGGGACACCGGATTGCCCCCGGTGAGACCGCTGCGCTGACACGTGGCGCGGCGAAATCGCTCGATGCACAGGTCTCGATCCTGCTCAACAAGCCCGTAGGCTATGTTTCCGGCACGCCCGAGCCCGGCGAGACCCCTGCCGTGCGCCTGCTGACCGCCGAGAACCGTCATGGCAGCGCCATGCGCCCGCCGGGCCGGGGGGCAAGGCTGGCGCCGCTGGGCCGGCTGGACAAGGATTCCCGGGGGCTCCTGGTCCTCTCCGAGGATGGGGTGCTGGCCAAAGCCCTGATCGGTCCTGACAGCCGCACGGAAAAGGAATACCGGGTGCGCGTGCGCGGTGAGATCACGCCTGAAAAGATCGCCCTGCTTCGCCACGGTCTCGAACTCGACGGGCGAAAGCTCAGGCCGGCTCGAGTCTCCAAAACCGGCCCGCAAGGCCTGTGTTTCATCCTGACCGAAGGCCGCAAGCGCCAGATCCGCCGGATGTGTGATCTTGTCGAGTTACGGGTGACGGACCTCCTGCGGGTGCGCATCGGCAATCTTGCACTGGGAGACCTGCCTGAAGGGCACTGGCGCCCGCTTACAGAGGCCGAGCGAACCGGCCTGATGACGCCAAGCCCGACAAAAGCGCGTGCGGACAGGCCGCGTCCGGACAGGCCGCGTCCGGACAGGCCGGCGCGTGAAGACCGGGGACGCAAAGCGCCGGAGGCAAAGCCTGGTGCGCCCCGCCCGTCCCCGCTCAAGGGCGAGAAGTTCCGGCGCACCAAGATCGCCCCGCGCCCGAGGACGCCGATCCGCTAGGCCCTGCCGCCGGGTTATGGCTCGACGCCCCGAAGGCCTGCGTTATCCTCGGCTGATGGATGGATTTGAAAGCCGCGCGACGCATCGCAAGGGCCTGACTTTCCCGCTTGGCGAGACAACACCCCCGACAGGCGAGGCGATTACGCTGGCGCCTGGCGTTGAATGGGTGCGGATGCCCCTGCCCTTCTCGCTGAAGTTCATCAATCTCTGGCTGATCGATGATGGCGATGGCTGGACCATCGTGGATACCGGCCTGCCGCTGACCGAGACGCGGGATGCCTGGAAGCAGCTTCTGGCGTCCCGCCTGACGCCGGACAAGCCCCTGAAACGCGTGATCATCACGCATATGCACCCTGACCATGTCGGCAGCGCCGGATGGCTCTGCCACAAATACGGGGCTGAGCTGTGGATGAGCAGGCTCGAATACATCACCTGCCGCATGCTGGTGGCCGACACCGGCCGGGCCGCGCCGGAAGCAGGCATCGATTTCTATCGCCGCGCCGGATGGCCGGAGGCTGCCATCGAAAACTACAAGGCCCGCTTCGGCGGCTTCGGCCGGGGGGTTAGCCAGATGCCGGATTCCTACCGGCGGCTGTCCGACGGAGACCGGTTCGAGATGGCGGGACAGAGCTGGCAGGTCATCACGGGGAGCGGGCATTCGCCGGAACATGCCTGCCTTTACTGCCCGGCGCTCGGGCTCTTGATATCCGGCGACCAGATCCTGCCGCGGATCTCATCGAATGTGTCGGTCCATCCGACCGAACCGGAGGCCAACCCGCTGGCGGACTGGCTTGAGAGCTGCGAGAAACTCTTGGGTGTCATTCCCGGGGATACCTTTGTCCTGCCCGCGCATAACGAGCCGTTTACGGGCGTGCACACCCGCCTTCGCCAATTGATCGACGGGCATGAGACCGCCCTTGAGCGCCTGCGGCGGAAGCTGGCGAGCGGCCCCTGCGGTGTGCTGGATACGTTCGTGGCGATCTTTGGCCGCAGTATTGCCGATGACGAGATCGGCATGGCGACAGGCGAAGCGATCGCCCATCTCAATTACCTGCGCAGCCGCGGCGAGGTCGCAGCAGAGCCTGACGGTCTGGGCATTAACCGCTACGCGCTTGTGGCCTGATGCCCGCGCCTTGCTCTGCAGCGTCGCCAAGGAAACGCAGTTCCAGCATGGTTTTCACCTTCGCAATCGCGTCCCACTTCGTCTAAGACGGGCCGGATTGAGCATCAGGGCATCATGGACAGCGGGACAGACACACCTGCCGCGCAAAGCGCTTCGCCGGGCCTCTGGGCCAAGGTCAAACGCGAATTGCGGGAATGGGGGGCGACGATTGCCATCGTTGCGCCCGTCTTCCTGCTGTTCACAGGCCTGATCTATGAGCAGCGGGTGATCCCGTCCGAAAGCATGGTGCCATCGCTGGAGGTCAGTGACCGGGTTGCGGTCGCGAAATTCGCTTATGGTTACGGGCGCTATTCGTTTCCGCTCAGTATCGGGCGTTACCTGCCCCTGGGAGACGGACGGTTTTTCCCCGGAACGCCCGAGCGCGGACAGGTTGTCGTCTTCGAGCACCCGCATTCCGAAAGGGTCATGATCAAGCGGGTCATTGGCCTGCCCGGCGACCGGGTCCAGCTCCGACAGGAGCAGCTTTACATCAATGACGAGCCTGTCCAGTCCGATTTCGTCCGCTCGGTGCGCTATCGCCCGCATGCCTCGGACCGGACAGTCTCGGCGCAGGAATGGCGCGAGACGATCGGCGGCCGCAGCTGGCTGACCCATCGCGGCCTCGGCGGCCAGCCGGTCCCCGATACGCCGCTTTACATCGTGCCGGAGGGGCACCTATTCCTGATGGGCGACAATCGCAGCAATTCGCTGGACAGCCGTGAGGACGATCCACGCTATTCCAGCCATTGCCCCGCAGTGAACGGGGTTGTGGACCGGACAGGTTGCCCGCTGCGTGTATCCAAGGACAACGCCACGATCGGCTTCGTGCCCCTCGACCACCTGATCGGGCGGGCCGATACGGTGCTCCTGTCGTTCCACCGCTGCAAGCTGGAAGATGACGAACCCTGCAAGTCACGCGTCTGGCGCGGCCTTTGACAGGCCTTCCCCGGGACACATCGCCAGCCTTGCCGCTTTCGGCCAACACCGTTAGTGCGGTGGCGGGTTAAACGGGCCAGCGGGAACCGATCGACGATGTCAGACAAGACACCGGAGAAACCGGTCCGCGGCCCGATCATCATTTCCCGTCATGGACGGCCGGCTCTCGACCGGCGGGCGGGACCGCGTATCGGCTGGCGGGGCTATGTCGACTGGTGGGCGCGATATGAGGAAGGGGCCCTGGCGCCGGGACAGGAAGCGCCTGATGCCCTGAAAGCCAGTGTGGCCGATGCGGCCGTTGTTTTCGCGTCCGGCCGGCGCCGCGCACAGGAGACGGCTGCTCTGGCCATACCGCACAAGCCGGCCATCCATGACCCGCTATTCAATGAAGCCCCCCTGCCTCCGCCAACGATTGCCGGCGTGCGCGCCCTGCCAAAAACCTGGAATGTGCTCGCGCGAACGGCCTGGCTTGCTGGCCATGCGCTCGATGGGGAAAGCGTCTCCCGCGCCCGGATCCGCGCGCGCGAGGCGGCAGCGCGGCTGCACGAGGCGTCTGAAGCGGGCAAGGTCTACCTTGCCGCGCATGGCTGGTTCAACCGGATGCTGCGGGAAGAACTTCGGCGACTGGGCTGGCAATGCGTCAAGGATGGCGGCGACCGCTACTGGAGCTTCCGGGTTTATGCCTATCGCCGCCGGTGATTGCATTTGGGTTGTGACCGCGCCAGAGCGGCACTAGTGTCATCCGAACGCCCGGAGGCTGCAGCTGTATGGCAGAGACAAAACCGAAGCCCGTGGACAAGCTTTCCTTTGAGGAAGCACTGGCTGAACTCGAGACCATCGTGCGCCAGCTCGAAGGCGGGGATGTCGAGCTTGAGAAGTCGATTGCCCTTTACGAGAGGGGCGCCGCGCTTAAAGCCCAATGCGAGGCGCGGCTGAAATCGGCTGAGCTGAAGGTCGAGCAGATCGTCCAGGGGGCCAACGGCCCAAACACCGAACCGGCCAGCTTCGATTAGGGACCCGGACGCGATGGTCGAGGTAACCAATTTCGAGCAGAAGCTAAAGGAGGTCGCCGACAAGATCACGGTTGCGCTTGACCAGCTGATCCCGCCAGCCAGCGGCCCGGAGGCGAACCTGATGCGCGCCATGCGCCATGCAGCGCTGGCCAATGGCAAGCGGATGCGCCCCTTCTTTGTACTGGAGACCGGCGCCATGTTCGGGGCGCCTGAAAAATCACTCTTGCGCACGGCCGCCGCTCTCGAATGCGTGCATTGCTATTCACTGGTCCATGACGACCTGCCGTGCATGGATGATGATGATTTCCGGCGAGGCCAGCCGACCGTCCACAAGGCATTCGATGAGGCAACTGCCGTCCTCGCCGGCGATGCGCTGCTGACACTCGCCTTCAAGATCCTTGCATCGAATGAGACGCATGATGAGCCCGCGATCCGGGTCATGCTGATCGAGCGTCTTGCCGATGCGGCGGGCGCGCGCGGAATGGTTGGGGGACAGATGATCGACATGCTGGGAGCCGACTCGCCCCGCGACCTGAACACCATCACGCGCATGCAACGCCTTAAGACAGGTGCACTGATTTCGTACGCGACAGAGGCCGGCGCCATTATCGGGCGAGCGCGAGAGCCGGAGCGCAATGCGCTTGCCGGGTTTTCCAACGATCTTGGCCTCGCCTATCAGATTGCTGACGATATTCTCGATGCCGAGGGCGAGGAATCCGTGGTCGGCAAGCCGCTACGCAGCGATGCGCCTGCCGGAAAAGCCAATTTCGTGACCCTGCTGGGCGTCGCCGGCGCGCGTGAACGGGTGCGCCTCCTCGCCGCACAGGCGAAGGAACATCTCGCAATTTTTCGTGACAAAGCAACTATTCTGCGGCATTCGGTCGAGTATGTTCTTAACCGGCCGCGCTGAAAACTATCGAAGAACCGGAAACGAAACCCGCACCCATGGCCTCTGAGCGCCCTAACCGCCTCCTCGACAGGATTGACCTTCCCTCCGGGCTGCGGGGGTTGTCGCGTGCCGAATTGAAACAGCTCGCAAATGAAGTGCGTGAAGAGGTCATTGATGTCGTGTCCGTGACCGGCGGGCATCTCGGTTCGGGCCTTGGCGTGGTGGAGCTGAGTGTGGCGATCCACGCGATCTTCGACACTCCCCGCGACAAACTGATCTGGGACGTGGGCCACCAGTGCTACCCGCACAAGATTCTCACTGGCCGGATGGACCGTATGCGCACTTTGCGCCAGGGCGGTGGCCTGTCAGGATTCACCAAGCGCTCAGAGAGCGAATATGATCCGTTCGGCGCAGCGCATGCGGCGACATCGATTTCGGCGGGTCTGGGCTTTGCGAAGGCCCGGGACCTGCAGCAGCGCGACAACCGGGTTGTCTGTGTCATCGGCGACGGATCGATGTCCGCCGGCATGGCGTATGAAGCCATGAACAATACCGGCGCCGGGCAGACCGGGATGGTCGTCATCCTGAACGATAACGACATGTCGATCGCGCCTCCGGTCGGTGCGATGAGTCATTACCTGTCGAAACTGGTTTCCTCACGCCCTTACCGGGGCCTGCGGCGGATCGCCAAGAAAGTCGCGGCGCCGATGGGGCTGGAATCTCCGGCCCGCCGCGCCGAGGAATATCTGCGCGGTTTCGCCATGGGCGGGACATTGTTCGAGGAGCTCGGCTTTTACTATATCGGCCCGATCGACGGGCACGATCTCGACGCGCTCATCCCGATCCTCGAGAATGTGAAGGCGATGGCGCCGGAACCGGTGCTGGTGCATGTCGTCACGCAAAAGGGCAAGGGCTATGACCCGGCAGAAAACTCCGCTGACAAGTATCACGGCGTGTCGAAATTTTCCGTCATCACAGGCGAGCAGGCCAAGGGCGCGGCCGGGCCGCCGGCCTTTCAGAAAGTCTTTGGGCAGACCCTGACTCGCCTGGCCGAAACCGACGATACGATCTGCGCGATTACGGCGGCCATGCCTTCCGGGACGAGCACGGACATTTTTGCCAAGCGCTTCCCCGAGCGGCATTTCGATGTCGGCATTGCCGAGCAGCACGCCGTGACCTTTGCCGCCGGGCTCGCGGCTGATGGCATGCGGCCCTTCTGCGCCATCTATTCAACCTTCCTGCAGCGCGGCTATGATCAGGTCGTGCATGATGTCGCGATCCAGCGTCTGCCGGTGCGCTTCGCGATCGACCGCGCAGGCCTTGTCGGGGCCGACGGGGCAACGCACGCCGGCAGTTTCGATGTCGGTTATCTTGGCGCCCTGCCCGGCTTTGTCTGCATGGCGGCGTCTGACGAAGCCGAGCTGGCCCGGATGGTCGCTACAGCGCATCTGATTGACGACCGTCCGAGTTCCTTCCGTTATCCGAGGGGATCGGGCACCGGTGTTGCCATACCGGAAAATCCCGAACCGCTCGAAATCGGCCGTGGCCGGATTGTTATCGAAGGCTCGACCATCGCGATCCTGTCATTGGGAACGCGCCTTCAGGAGGCCCTTTCGGCGGCGCGCATGCTCGCTGCGCAGGGTCTCAGCGCGACGGTCGCTGATGCGCGCTTCGCCAAACCGCTCGATGAAAAGCTGATCAGCCGGCTCGCAACAGAGCATGAAGTCCTGATCACCATTGAGGAGGGCGCCCGTGGCGGGTTCGGCGCGTTTGTCCTGGAGTATCTGGCCGCCTCCGGCGCGCTGGATCGCGGCCTGAAGATCCGCACCATGACGCTGCCGGATATCTTCCAGGACCAGGACACACCGGAAGCCATGTACAGGACCGCCGGCCTTACCGCACGCCACATCGCGGCGAGGGCCATCGAGGCCCTCGGGCGCGGCGACCTGGCCGAAATCGAGCGCATTGCCTTGGCCTGACCGGCTATTTGCAGCTTTCCGCATACTGCCACAGTTTCTTCATCTTTCGGCCCTGTGCGGGCGCAACACGGCGCGCTAGGAGAAAGCCGAGCGTGAACCTGCGCCGGTAACAAATTCTGGGAGCCTGACACGATGAACCGCCTTGCCCTGTTGACTGCTACCTCGGCCATCCTGCTGGCCGCCTGCGCCTCACCGCCGCCTCCCGCCCCGTCTGCTGCGACAGCTACGGGCGCTGCGGTGACTGTAAGCGATTATGAGCTTGCTATGGCCACAGTCGCCGAGCTTGAGGCCGCCGGCAATCCGCAGGCCGCCATCGACCGCTTGCGCCAGCTGCTTGGGAACACCGCTCTGAGCGATGCGGAGAGAGCCTCTGCCCTGCTCAAGATCGGCGAACTCAGCATGGGCCCAGGCGGCTATGATGCCCTGGGCGCGAAGCGCTATTTTACTGAAGCGGCGCTCGACTATCCCCAAACGACAGGTGGGCAGCAGGCGGCCGCCGCCCTGCCCGGCGCGGAGGCGCGCATTGCCGAGCTGGAAGCTGTTCTGGAGTCTCCTGACGCCAGCAATATGCAGCGGTTTGAGGCCCTGATGGGCCTCGGAAGGCATGATGAGGCGGTCGACTTGATGCTCGCCTATGACCTGACGCCGGATAATGCCATCCTGCTGGCGATGTTCCAGATCGGTTATCTCTGCCAGGAACCGGACCTGACCGGCCGAGCGTATGAAGTTACCGGGCTCGATGGCAGCGTCATGGCTGTGCGCTTCTGCGATCTCGGCAAGTAAACGGCCCGCTCCGGGCCTCATCCGGGCCGCGGTCCGCTCTTTCCCTACGGTTCCCCCTTCAAACCGGCCAGCAGGCGTGGTTTGAAGGGGAAACAATAAACACGGGGAGATGCTCATGGCCGATGGCCTGCCACAAGACTGGCCCGCCCTGCCGATCGCAACGGCCAACGCCCTGCTGGCCGGGCCCGGTTCGCCTGTGGAACTCGAAGACAGGACCATCAACGGGATCGCGCTGAAGGTCTACAAGAACGCGCCGCCAACGATCCCTTCGATCCTCCAACTCGCCAATGCGCAGTTCCCCGAGCGCACCTATCTCGTTTACGAGAATGAGCGGGTAACCTTTGCCGGCCTCTACCGGGCGGTGAACCAGCTTGCACATGTGCTTCATGACCAGTTCGGCATCCGCAAGGGAGACCGGGTGGCCATCATCATGCGGAATTACCCGCAATGGCCGCTGGCCTTCTATGCCGCGCTCAGCCTTGGCGCCATCGCGACACCGATGAACTCCTGGTGGACGGCCGAGGAGCTGGAATACGGCCTGTCCTTTGCCGGCGTGAAGGCGGCAATAATGGACAGCCAGATCTATGAGCGGCTGGGCAGCGTGCGCGACCAGCTCACAGACCTGAAGCACATCCTTGTGGCTCGCAGCAGCACCGACGGCATGACTGATCCGCGTGTCTCATCACTCGACGACATTGTCGGCAGCCCGAATGCCTGGGCCAGCCTGCAAGATAGACCGCCTCCGGCGGTTGATCTCGGGCCGGATGATGACGCCACGATCATGTATACCTCCGGCACGACCGGCAAACCCAAGGGGGCGCTGGCGACGCACAGGGCGGTCATCTCGAACATGTTCAACTCGCTGACCTGCCAGGCGCGGATGTTCCTCCGCCGGGGGGAGCAGCCGCCGGCGCCTGATCCCGAGGCGATGCGGGGGACACTCCTTGCCATCCCGTTTTTCCATGCTACCGGCGCCTTTGCGGTGCTCATCCCGTCCGCCCTGCGCGGGGACAAGATCGTGATGATGTACAAATGGGATGCCGGAGAGGCCCTGCCGATCATCGAGGCCGAGCAGATCACCTCCGTGGGCGGTGTTCCGGCCATCGCCTGGCAGCTTCTCGAACATCCGGACCGGGACAAATACGACCTCTCGACAATCCAGGTCATCTCCTATGGCGGGGCGCCGTCAGCCCCGGAGCTCGTGTCCTCAATCAAGCGGCGTTTCCCGGAAGCCGCGCCCGGTAATGGCTGGGGCATGACCGAGACCTGCGCGACGGCCACGCTGAACATCGGCGAGGATTACGTAAACCGGCCATCCAGCGCCGGGGCCCCACCGGGAGCGGTGGAACTGAAGATCTGTGATCCGGACGGCACGCCCCTACCCGTTGGGCAGGTGGGCGAACTGTGGTGCAAGGGCCCCATGAACTGCAAGCTTTACTGGAACCGCCCGGATGCCACGGCCGAGACCTTCCGGGAGGGCTGGGTCGTGACCGGCGATCTCGCCCGCATCGATGAAGAGGGATTCCTCTACATCGTTGACCGGGCCAAGGACATGCTGATCCGCGGCGGGGAGAATATCTACTGCATCGAGGTCGAGAACGCGCTCTATGATCACCCCGCTGTCATGGACGCCGCAGTCGTCGGGATACAGCACAAGGTCCTGGGCGAAGAGGTTGGCGCCGTGGTCCAGCTCAAGCCCGGACAGAAAGCCAGTGATGCGGAGCTGAAAGCGCACCTTGGCGCGCAGCTTGCTCCGTTCAAGGTGCCGGTGGAGATCCAGTTCCAGGACGAGCCCTTACCGCGCAATGCCAATGGCAAGATCCTGAAGAATGAACTGCGTGAACGCTTTGCGCCAAGGGGCTGAGCCGATGACCCCGCGTGCCCAGGTGACCCATGCCGGCTGAGCCGCCCCGCGCGCTGGAGGCACGCGGGGAAAGCGCTGACGGGCGGCGGTTCTCTCCCTCTGCGGCGCGCAACCGGGAACCGCTACGGGATGTCCTTCGCGATCACCTTCCCCTGCCTGCAAGGGTCCTCGAAATCGCTTCCGGCACCGGGGAACATGGCGCCTTCTTCACCGCTGCCCTGCCCGGGCTCGACTGGACCTATTCTGATATTGACGAACCAAGCTTTGACAGCCAGCGGGCTTACAGGGCCGCTAGCTCTACCGGGCGCCTGCACGGCCCTCTCCTGATTGATGCGAGCACGGATGACTGGGGAGAGGCTGAATTACAAGGCCCTTGGGACGCGATCTTCAGTGCCAACATGATTCATATTGCGCCATTTTGCGCGACCGAGGGCCTGCTTGCCGGAGCCGGGCGGCTGTTACGAACCGGCGGTCTTCTGCTCCTCTACGGCCCCTTTGCCCGCAATGGCCAGATCGCCCCGTCAAACGCGACCTTCAGCGAGAGTCTCAAGGCGCGTGAGCCCGGCTGGGGCGTGCGCGATCTTGATACGGATGTTGTTCCGGCCGCGACTGCGCAAGGGTTGCGCCTTACGAGCGTAACGGAAATGCCTGCAAACAATTTGACGGTTGTGTTCCGCCGTT
>DAIRTA010000045.1:9862-13157 GCA_036804125.1 Hyphomonas sp. | reverse complement strand
ACACGCCGGGCGAGGGGCTGTATATCGGCTATGTCCATTCGGACTATCTGCGCCCGGTGCAGCAGGATGGCGTTGCGGGCGAAAGCGAGGCGGAGGATGTGCCGCGCGAACTGGCGCCGGAGACCCCGGAGGCGGGCCGCGGCGACGGGGCCGGCGCAGAGGCTCCGGCCTGGCTGGATGGCTGGAACCCGGCCGTGCCACAGAGCGCCCGCCATGCCGGCAATTTCCGCAAGACCAATGATGCGCGCCCGGTGCGGCGGGTCATCATCCATGTCACCGGCGGGGACACATTCGAGGGCGCCCGGAAGACCTTCACCTTGCCGGGCGGTGTCACCGGCGCGCATTATGTGATCGAGGCCGATGGCACGCTGCACCAGTTCGTCTCCGAGGAACGCCGCGCCAATCATGCCGGCATGCACGCCCATGTGCGCAAGCTCTACCTGAAGGGCGGGCGGGGCTGGCGGCGCTACAAGAAGTATTTCACCAAGGCCAACCTGCCGGGGCGGAATTTTCCGCCGGGATCGGTGTATCTCGACGAGGCGCTGAATGTCCTGCCGGGCGAGACCTCGCCGGGCGTGGCGCTGGTGATGCCGCCGGGCGGCGGGGAGTGGCCGGACTATGCCTATTTCGATTCCCGCTGGGGGCCGGGCGCGCTGCCGCCGGGATTGTCTTCCGCCAGCCCGAGCCCGAACGCGGACTCCATCGGGATCGAGATTGTCTCGGTCGGCGGGGGCATGCCCGATCCCAAGCGGTATAGCGACGCCATGTATGCGACGCTCGGGCCGCTGGTGGCGGATATCTGCGCCCGCCATGGGCTGGCGGTGATGCCCGAGACCGTATGCGGGCATGAGGATGTCAATCCCGTGGAGCGCTGGGGCTGGGACCCCGGCCAGGGCTTTGACTGGGGCCGGCTGTTCAGCCTGGCGGGGGCGGCGCCGCAGCCGGCGGTGTGACGGGCCTTTGTTCAGCGGAGCGGGCGGCGCGGGCCTTGCGGGGCGACTCCTCCTCCTGCTCGGGCGTATCATGCGCTCCGGCGATATGGGCGGCGATGCGATCGGCGATCTCGGGGTGGTCGAAATAGGTGGTGTGGATCAGGCTGTCCCAGGTCTCGGCATCCTGCCCGATCTCGGTCATCCAGTCCGGGGACGGCGTGATGCCGAACAGGGAGGGGCGGTGGCGCGCGAGGAAGTGGGTGAGGGTTTTCAGGGTCTCCGCCTCCATCTTCTCGGCGAGCGGCGAGGGAACGGTCCAGACCGCGCCTTCATAGTAATGTGGGCGTTCGCTGACCTCGCCGAGCGGCTGGCCGGTATCGCTGCCGAAGGCAAAGGCGCGCAGCACGCCGACACCGCGGGCATTGAGGAAACGGCGCAGGAGAATTTCCGGCAGGGCGCCGGTCAGGAGGCGCATCGCGGCATATAGACCAAGAGCAATGAGGGCGCCCGCGACGAGGCCAAGGAAGCTGAGGCCAACGATGAGGGCGAGGTTCGGATCGCCGACCTCGAGCGCATCAAACTCCGTTCGTATCGCCTGGCTGAGGGCCTGGTCAGGAAACAGGGCCGTGAAGATGATCGTGCCGATCAGGCCGAGAAGGGCGAGGCCGAACAGGACGAAGACGAAGGATCCGAGCTTGGCGCCGAGCCGGTGGCTGCCGCTCCAGAGCGCGCCGCGCGGGAGCAGTTCGGGGTTGAAGCTCTCGGCCCGTTTCAGCCCGCCGATCGCTTCGTCATTGGGGTGCCAGATCGAGAGGAGGTTGGCGCGACGGGCGCCGCGCCTCATCAGGCGGGCGATCCAGCGGAACCGCGCCCAGCGATAGCGCAGCATGATCGCGGAAACCCCGAGAAGGATCGCGCTGAGGGATGAGAGGGCAAGCTGGATCATGGGCGGCGCCTCGGCCGACTGCGTCACCATGGCGACGAGGTTTCCGAGGGTGATCGCCGGGCCGATCGAGAAGGTCAGCACCGAGACGAGCATCAGGACCACGAAGGCAAGAGCATAGATATAGTCCGAGCCGCGGGCCTGGGCGCGCAGGAAGGGCGTGCCAACGGTAATCAGGCTGGTGATATTCGGCGGCGTGCCGCCGAACAGGCGGCCCGTGCGGGCGCTGCCCCAGGCGGCGCGGCGGGCGGCATCGACGGCGACATTGCCGCCATGGGAGTGGCCGATCAGATGGATTTCGTCATAGGCTTTTGAATGCTGGCGCAGCTTGCGCACAAGTCTGATGGCGCCCTTCTGGCGGGCAAAGGCGCTGTTCGCCCCGCCCCAGAGATGCTCCTCGATATCAACATCGAAGCCCTGCCCGGAGAGATGGTTCGTCAGGCGGCTGATGAAGGGGGACGTCTTCTCCCACCATTTGGTATCACCCGGCGGGCCATGCACGCCGTCATTGGTGCCATGGATGGTGAGGATCAGGGCGCGAATGCGGCCGGTTTCGTCCTGTGCTGCGCTCATGCCGGATTCTCCGTGCGCGGTATTTTGCCGGGATCAGGCGAGGGCGGTGAGCCGCGCCCGGTCGAGATGGCGGCGGGCGATGCGGCGCTCGTCTGCGGCACGGACGAAGCGCTGGTCGAGCCGCCCGTTCTGAGTCCGCTGGAAGTGATAGACCATCGCCGTGGCCTTGCAGCCGGCCGGACGGGGCGCGTTGCGCACCGCTTCAGGCAGGGCGTTGGCGCCGCCCGCCAGGAGGCGCTCCAGCTCGCCGGCGGAAATCTCCGAGAGCTCTTCGCTTTCATCGATCGATCGATTGGTGACGATGACGGCAATCTGCCGGGAATTGCCAGGGCCGTTATAGGCCTCATTGACGAGCTGGATCATACGCACCAGCCAGGGCGTGACCTCGGGATTATTGCTATCGAGGAAGCGCGGTGTGAGCGGGCGCAGGTTTGCGTCGATCGCTTCGGGGCGCACGAGAATGGCAAAGCCTCCGGGGACGGAATAATACATCGCATCGCCAAAGCCGGCCATGCGCGCGGCCCCGGCGATCGTGTCGGCGATGGTGCCGAAGGTCTGGTATTGCGGCTTGGTGAATTCCTGAAGCTCAAGACGCGCCGTCGGCCGGGGCGGCTGCCAGGGGAAAGCGGGTAGGTCTACCTCTCGACTCGCTTCCGCTCCACGAGCTGCTTCTTCAGCGCGGCGCGCTGCTTCGTAGGCGGCTTCATCAGACGACATCTCGCGCAGCGGCGGGGGCGGCGGTGGAGCAGGCGGGGGCGGGGGAGGCGGTGGAGGAGCCGACGCCTCCGGCATGGCGGGGCGCATCGGCACCCGCGCGCCCTCGCGCACGTAGAGCGGGCATTCGTCG
>DAIRTA010000045.1:0-9852 GCA_036804125.1 Hyphomonas sp. | reverse complement strand
GCCGGGCCCTGTGAGGTGGCATCGGGGCGGAAGGCGGCGCGCCAGGCCCGGATCAGCCGCTTGAGCCAGCCCGGCCGGGACGATTCGGGGGGGTGAAAGTCCTGCATGAAAGCCTCCTCCAGCACAAAGCGCCTGATCTGTCCTGCCCCGGCAGATTAACCCTTTTCTGGCCGAGCGCCAGCACCCTTCAGCGCAGGGCCCGGCTTATGGCATTCAGGAGCGCGTCCTTGCGGCGCTCCCAGTCCGGCAGGTCGTCATAGGGCACCATCAGCGGGTGGGTCCTGGCGGCGGCATCCTTGACCGGGCCGTGGCGCCAGCCCTCGCGCTGTTTCTGGGCGAGCCACTGCTCATGCTGGGCGCGGGCATCGCCGCCTGTGTTTTCAAGGGCATGGGCCACGCTCTCGCGGGTCGAGGCGTGCATCCATTCCGGCGCCTCGTCCCAGGGCGGGATGTCGTGCTGGCCATGGGCGGCGGCCCAGCCGCGCAGGGCCTCATGCACGGTGCGGGCGATGGCGTCGAGGCGGTCGGGGGCGGGCGGGGTCATGGCGCGAGCTTCGGACTTTTGCGGGGCGGGAACAAGGGGGTAGAACGCTTGCAAGAGAGACAACTATAAGTTCAAACTAATGCAACAGAGTGTGGGGAGATGCTGATGGACCTTCCGAACTGGATACAAGAAAATTTACCCGCTTTGCTTGCGACGGCAGTGACAGCTGTAGTCGTTACTTTCGTTAAACCTATAAGGGATCGCGTATTCGGCTGGGCTTGGGCCGCCATAAAGTGGTTATGGGCAGCGATCCTGGCTCTTCCGCATCATTTGAGACTTTACAGGTTTGTCTTGAGTAGAAAGCCGCTCTGGTCGTTCCGAAAAGGCTTTTCTCAGCAGACTCTCGCTGGTCCGACTGTCATTACCGTGATGAATTTCAAGGGAGGGGTGGGAAAGACGACGATAACTGCGAACCTCGCAGCCGCGCTGTCTGTCAAGTTCAACAAGAAAGTGCTGGTGGTCGATTTGGATTATCAGGGATCTCTGTCCGATTTGTTGAGCATGCCTTCGGCAGGTCAAGACGACAAGAATCTCACAGCGAAATGGCTCCATTCGCGCTTTCCTAATCGCCCAATCATTGAACTGGTTCAGCAGGAAACAATGGTCGCAGGGGTTTCGCTGATCACTGCTGAATATTCGCTGACCGATACCGAGGACAACGAGTTGCTCCGCTGGCTGATGGGCATGACTGGAGATGATGTCAGGAGCCGCTTGCTGAGGCGATTGAAGCGATATCCAAAAGAAATTGGAGAAAGGTATGACTTCATCATAATGGATGCCCCACCTCGCATGAGTTTAGCCGCCGCTAACGCTTTGAAGGCCAGCGATTTTGTCTTGGTGCCGGCCAAACTTGAATTTCTGGCAGTTAGCCCGATTGGCAGGATGTTTGAATATTTGAGCATTTTCAAAAAGACTATCCGAGCCCGATTTCGGGTCCTCGGCGTGGTGTGCAACATGACAAGCGCCGATCAACCCCAAACTAACGAGAACGACTACATTCGCACAATTCGCGAGACTGTTGCTGACCATACAGACACACCTGTTTTATTTGATGTTATGATTCCTGACCGGAAGGAGATTGGGCGTCCTGAGGGAGCCCCTATAGGCTATCTTGCAAGAGGCCAGCGCAATGATTGGATAAGAAACACATTTGATCTGTTGGCCACCCAAGTCCTGCGAAGAATAGAAGAACTGCGAGCTTCGCCGAATCAGCGATGATGTGGTATATTTCTGCGATGAGGAGATAGGCTATGCATGACCTTAAAGTTGCAGAATTGATCGCCGCACTTAACCGCCTTGAAGCGGTCGCGCCCGGCGCCGCCAACAGGAACCCGCGTTCAGCCTTGGCCGGGGCTTCCCGGTTTCTCAAGGAATATTCGAGCTTAAGCCTGCAACAGGCAGAGGCAAAACTGAAATTAGCCAAATCGTCTGCACGCCCGAAGAAGGCAGCAAGCCCCCTGAGAAGTGATGCCATCCGCCGTCATCGGGAGCGGCTGCTGGCGGCAACGACGGACCTGGCCCGCTTTGACGAGGCTATGAATTCTCTCATTTCGGATAAGGATGTCCGGGTTCAGGAATTGAAAGCCATAGCTAAGGACTACGGCGTGACTTTTACCGGTAGGGCCAAGCGTGATGGGTATGCCGCTATCCGCCAGAAATTTGATGAGCGCTGGAAGCTTGCCAATCGCTCGATTCTCAGAGCCTCCTAGACACACGTCCTCCTCATAAAGCAGCGACGGCCCAGAAAGCCGGGCCTCGCGCAGAATGGCCGGGGCGGCAAGTGGGGGCGCGCGCGGCTCCCGCCTTCGCGGGAGCGAGCGGAGAGCGGGGGCGTGCCGGAGCGGCATGATACCTTCACTGGACGGGCGCGCGGGGGCGGGATAGCTCCCCTGACATGACTCGCCCCCGCCTTCTCGCTTTCGACAATGTCCGCAATTTCCGCGATTTCGGCGGCTATGACAGCCGCCATGGCGGGCGCGTGCGGATGGGCCGGCTCTACCGCTCCGGCCACCATGCCGAAGCGAGCACCGCGGACCTGGAACGGATGGCCGCGCTCGACATCCATGTCCAGGCGGACCTGCGCCGCCCGGACGAGCGCGAGCGCCAGCAGAGCCGCTTTCGCGCGCCGGTGACGATCACCCATGATGGCGGGCGCGAGAGCGAGGCGCCGCATGTGCGCTTCCTGTCAGAGGTGGAGGTGGACGCGGCAGCGGCCGACCAGTGGATGGCGGAGTATTACGAGGCCGCGCCGTTCAAGGCGCACCATCAGGAGATGTTCCGCGACTGGTTCCTGCATCTTGCGGGCCTGCCCGGCGAGGCGGCGGCGCTGGTCAACTGCGCCGCGGGCAAAGACCGCACGGGCATCCTCTGCGCGCTGACGCATCATGTCCTCGGCGTCGATGAGGCTGACCTGCGGGCGGACTATGACCTGACGAACACGGCCGCCGAGGTGGACAAGCGCCTGCCGGAGGCGGCGGCCTATTTCAACCAGATGATGGGAAAGACCTATCCGGCGGAGGTCTTCCGGCCGTTCATGGGGGTGCATCTCAGATATCTCGACCGCGCCTTTGCTGCGATCCGGGCGGATGCGGGCTCCCTTGAGGGTTACCTGGTGGACCGGCTGGGCGTGGACGAAGCGGCGCAGGCCGAGATCCGCGCGCGGCTGATCGAGCGCTAGGCGGCCGCTGGCCTCAACTGGTGCGGAAGGCCTTGCGGCCGAAATAGGCGCCCGCGCTGCCGGATGTGGCGGGTTCGGGCTCGGGCTCGGGCTCATGTTCGGGCGGAGTGTGCTCCGCTGGTGGGGCGTCTGCCTTTGCCTCTGCTGGCGGCTCGGGGGCCGCCTGCGCGGCAAGGCCGAGGCAGTCGGCGATGAAGGCGGCGGCCTGCTCGCGGGTTTCGAGTTCGGGCTTGTTGCGTCCGCGGGTGATGCGCCGGGCGAGCGAGATCGCCTGCTTCGGCGTCAGGGCGGCGAGGGCAGCCTCGAACAGGCCAGCGCCGATGACCGCATGCAGGCGGGCAATCACTTCGCGCTTCTGGCGCGGGGCGGTGAGCAGCTTGCGGGCGAGCAGGAGCGCGGCGGCCTGATAGTCCGCCTCGGTGAGAGCCGTGAACTCGCCGCGCGCGGCGGCGAGCGCGGCTAGGGCCTCGGCGGGATGCCCGGTCGTCTCCGGGTTCATGCCACCTTCTCCCGGACTTCCGACATCAGCTTCTCGACAATGTCGAGCGCATCGCCCGGCCATTTGGCCTGCAGCGTCGGGTCCGGCCCGAGTTCGATCGGGTTGGTGGCAAAGCCGGATTTCATCGGCACCACGGTGCGGAACATGCTGAACTCGGCTTCCTTGGCCTTGGCGGCCTCGCGCATGGCGCCGAGCACGACCTGCTGGTGGGGCGAGTTGTCATAACGGGTGGCGAGGACGACCGGCAGGCTCTCGATCTCGCGGCCGCGCAGGTTGCGCATGATGTCACCGGTGAACAGGTCGAGGCCGAGGGTGGACATGAAATCCGGGATGGTCGGCACGATGATGAGATGGCTGGCGGCGAGCACTGTCTCGGTCATTACCGAGATGCCGGGCGGGCAGTCGAACAGGACCACATCATAATCGCGCTTCAGGAGTTCGAGATCGTCGCGCAGGCGCCGGCCGACCTGGCCCTGCAGCGCCTCCATGGAATAGCCCTTGCCGGTCAGTTCGTAGATCAGCTCACGCTCGGTCTTGCGCAGGCGCGGGCTGGACGGGATCAGGTCGAGCGGTAGCGGCTTGTCCTTATGGGTGACGTCGCTGGCATTGGTGACGATGAAATCCGACAGGCGGCGCTGCTCACCGGCGAAGAAATTCTCCAGCAGCCAGTCGGAGATGGTGGCATATTCCTGGATCGCCTCGAACAGCAGCTGGTCGCCATTATGGCCATAGATCAGCAGCGAGGCATTGGCCTGTGTGTCGAGATCAATGACGAGGGTGCGCAGGTCCGAGGCAGCGAAGGCTTCCGCCAAGCTGACACAGGTCGTGGTCTTGCCAACGCCACCTTTGGAATTGGCAATCGAGATAATGCGGGCAGCCATTTTTCTTTATATGTCTTCTTGCTTTTGTGACGTTCTGTCTCTTAGCCTTCCTGAATGCCAGAGAAGCGGGGACAAGGCCATGCCTATCCTCAGCCTATGCCCTCGGTCCTGAAAATAAATATTCAGTAAAAACATCGGGTCCCCGGAAATATCCTGTGATTTTCCGCTTCGCCAATCCGACCGGCCTTTCAGCGGGGGTATTTTGCCAGCCTGGACAAGAAGACAGGCGCAAGGCGGATGATCTGGAACAGGCGAAACAAGACGGGCGCAGCGGAGGCCAAGATGGCCTGGCCGCTGGTGGCGCTGAGCGAGCCGCGCGCGGCGAGCTGGGGCAGCCGGGAGGCCGGCGCGCTGATCCGCGACGGCTACCTCAAGAACGCGGTGGCCTACCGCTCGGTGCGCATGGTGGCCGAGGCGGCGGCCTCTGTGCCCCTGCGCACGGCGCATGAGGGCGCCGCGCGCCTGCTGCGCCAGCCGATGCCGGAGACGGCGCCGGCCGGCTTCCTGGAAGCGGTGTATTCCGAGCTGCTGCTGACGGGCAATGCCTTCATCGAGGCGGTGCGCCTTGAGGGCCGCGAGGGGCTGGCCGCGCTCTATCCGCTGTGCAGCGCAGCGGTGCGCCCGATGATCGACATACGAGGCTGGCCGGAGGGCTGGATCATCCGGGGGAGAGGCGGGGCCGAGCGCCGGGTGCGCCGCGACACCGAGGGCTGGAGCCCGGTGCTGCATGTGCGGCTTTATCATCCGCTGGAGGACATCATGGGCCTGCCGCCGCTGGCAGCTGCGCGGCGGGCGCTCGACATTCACAATGCCAGCGCCGACTGGGCCAAGGCGCTGATCGACAATGCGGCCAAGCCTTCCGGCGCACTGATCTATGGCGGGGGCGGGCGGATGCCGCCGGAACAGTTCGACCGGTTGAAAGAGGAGCTGGAGAGCGGCTTTTCCGGCGCGGCGAATGCCGGGCGGCCGCTGCTGCTGGAAGGCGGGCTGGAATGGCAGAAACTGTCGATGACGCCGGCGGAGATGGATTTCCTGGAGACTCGGGCGGCGGCGGCGCGCGAGATCGCACTGGCGCTGGGCGTGCCGCCGATGCTGCTCGGCATACCGGGAGACAATACGTATGCCAATTATCGGGAGGCCAATCTCGGCTTCTGGCGGATGACAGTGGTGCCGCTGGCGGCGCGGATGGCCGAGGCGCTGTCGCGCTGGCTCGATGCACCGTATGGGGAGGATATCGAGGTCACACCGGATCTCGACCGCGTGCCGGCGCTGAGCGCCGAACGCGAGGCGCTGTGGGCGCGGCTGGAAGCGGCGAGCTTTGCGACGCTGGAAGAGAAGCGCGCGCTGGCGGGGCTGCAGCCATGAAGATCGAAGGCAAGGTGACGCTGGCGCTGGTGCTCGCGATCGCGCTGCAGGCGGCGGGCGTCCTGATCTGGGCGGGCGCAGCAGGAGAACGCATCGCGGGGCTCGAAGCGGCAGCGCGGGACGGCCGGCCGGTGGCCGAACGCCTCGCGCGGGTCGAAGCGGAGCTGGCGGCCATGCGCGTGCAGCTCGACCGGATCGAGCGGCGGCTGGAGGCGCGCGATGGCGGACAGGAGCGCTGAGGCTTTGCTGATCGAGGGGTATGCGAGCCTGTTCGGGCTGTCGGATGTGTGCGGCGATGTGGTGCGGGCGGGGGCGTTCACGCGCAGCCTGCGGCGAGCCAGCGGCCTGCCGATGCTGTTGCAGCACCGGCAGGGGGCCGTCGCCGGGCGATGGCTGCGGATGAGCGAGGACGGGCGCGGGTTGTTCGTGCGGGGACTGATCGAGTCGCGTGCGGCGGCGCACCTGGCGGCAGGCGGGATGGACGGGCTGTCGATCGGCTTCCGCCCCGTGCTCTGGCAGGCCCGCGCGCCGTGCGGGCGCGAGCTGATCGAGGTCGATCTCGTGGAGATTTCGCTGGTCGCCGAGCCGATGCAGCGGCGGGCACGGTTTTCCGTGCTCGGACAGGAAAGGAAACGGGCCGCCTGAGCGGGCGGGCCGGAACAGGGAACCAACGGGAACCAGAAGGAGACGGAATGACCCGGGAAACCAAGATGATGAAGGCAGAGACGGCAGAGATGTTCTCTGTCTTCGAGGCCTACAAGCAGGCGAATGATGCACGCCTGGCCGAGATGGAGGCAAAGGGCGCGGGCGATCCGCTGACGGATGAGCGGCTGAGCCGTATCGACCGGCGGCTTGAGGCGCTGTGCCTCAAGATGGCGCGGCCGGACGCCGCCGGCGGGCCCGGCGATCCGGTAACGGATGAGCGGCGGGAAGGCTGGGCGCGCTACCTGCGCACCGGCGATGAGAGCGGCCTGGCCCGGCTGGACCTGAAGGCGTTGAACACGGGGACGGGCAGCGAGGGCGGCTATGTCGCGCCGCCGGAACTCGACCGGCTGATTGAGGCGCGGCTGATGGCGGCGAGCCCGATGCGACAGATCGCGACGGTGCGCCAGACTTCGGCGGGCGTGCTGCGCAAGCCGGTCGGCCTCGGGGCCGAGGCGCACTGGGTGGCCGAGACGGCGGCCCGGCCCGAGACGGCGGCGCAGGGGCTCGACCTGCTGGAATTCCCGGCCGGTGAGCTATACGCTATGCCGGCGGCGACGCAGACCCTGCTTGAAGATGCGTATACCGATATCGACGCCTGGCTGGCCGATGAGGTGGAGAGCGCCTTTGCGGCGCAGGAGTCGGCGGCGTTCGTTTCAGGCGACGGGGCGGGCAAGCCGCGCGGTTTCCTGGATTATGACATCGTTGCCGAGGCAAGCCATGAATGGGGCAAGATCGGCTCGGTGGCCGGCAACCTCGCGGCGGCCGATGCGGCCGACCAGCTGATCGACCTGATCTATGCGCCGAAGAGCCGGTTCCGGGCCAATGGCCGCTTCGTGATGAACCGGCGCACGGTCTCGGCCATCCGTAAGCTGAAGGATGGCGACGGGCGCTATCTCTGGCAACCGGGCGGCGGCGGCGAGGCGGCGACCCTGATGGGCTATCCGGTCACCGAGGCCGAGGACATGCCGGATGTCGCGGCGGATGCGGCGGCGATCGCCTTCGGCGACTTCCGGCGCTTTTACCTGATCGCCGACCGGCAGGGGGCGCGCGTGCTGCGCGATCCGTTCTCGGCCAAGCCCTATGTGCTGTTCTACACGACCAAGCGCGTGGGCGGCGGCGTGCAGAATTTCGACGCCGTGAAAGTGATGGTGTTCTAGGGCCGCGCGCCCGGCACGCCCGCAAGCGTTCCAGATCCTCCGCCTGAGGACAGCCGCCGGTGTGACAGCCGGCGGCGCTGCCGGCCCCTTGCCGGGAGTGAGCGGAGCTTTGTGCGAGACAAGGAAAGGAAAGAGATGATGGAATCCGTGATCATTGCGATCATCCGGCAAGCGGCGCAGCTGACGAAACCGCAGCAGGCGGAGTTTGCCGACAAGGTCGCCGAGGCGATCGCAACCCTGGTGAAGGGCACGAAGACCGGGCTGGACGACGAGATCGTTCGCCAGGTCGCCCTGCCGATTGCCGGCGAGATCATCAGCCGCCTTGAGGCGCTGATCTGACCGGCGGGCCGCTGCCGCTTCGCGACACCTCCCGCGCGGCAGGTGGCGGCCCATTTTTTCAAGAGGAAACATGACGATGACAAGCCTGACGGTCTTGATACCGCCGGCAGCGGAGCCGCTATCGCTGGCCGCCGCGCGCGACTTCCTGCGCATCGGCAATGGCGATGAGGACGGCCTGCTGGCCGACCTTGTCCGCTCGGCGCGGGCGCAGGTCGAAGCAGCGAGCGGGCTCGCGCTCGTGACCCGCACGCTCCGGCGCCGCTGGACGGAGTGGCCGCACGGGCTGGTGCGCGGGGGCGTGCGCCTGCGGCCGGGCCCGGCAATGGCGCTGGTGGCGGTCAGCCGCGAGGATGCGGCGGGGACGGATGATCCGGTGACGGAGTGCTTCCGGCTGGAGGGCGGGCGGTTGCGGCTGCGCCCGGCGATGGCGCTGCCGATGATCCCTCTGGGCGGGGCGGTGCATGTCGATTTCGAGGCCGGGTTTGGCGGGCCGGAAGCGGTGCCGGAGGACCTGGTGCAGGCGGTGCGCCTGACCCTGCTGTCGGCCTACCAACGCGGGCGGCCGGGAGAGATGCCGGAGGGCGCTGAGGCGCTGGTGGCGGCGCGCCGGGAGGTGCGGCTGTGAGCGGGGATGTGGCCGGCGCGGTTCTGGCAGTCTTGCGGGAGGATGAGGCCGTGCGCGCGCAGTTCGGCCTGCCCGCGCGGATTTATGATGATGAGAGTGAGGCGCCGGCCTTTCCGTTTGCCCGGCTGGAGCGGCACGAGACCCGCCACCTGGTAACTGCCGGCGGGGACACTGCCGAAGATATCCTGACCTTTGCGGTCAGCAGCCGGCAGGGCGGCGTGCAGGAGGCGAAAGCCTGCCTGGAAGCCCTGCGCGAGGCGATCGACCGGGCAGACTGGGGCGGCGCCGGCCGGGCGATCATTCTCGCCTATACATCGTATGCGGATGTCATGCGGCAGCCAGACAGGCGGGCCTTTCGCGGCCTCATCCGCTTCAGGATCTTTTCAGAGGAGTAAGGCTGATGGCGGGCCAGAGAGGGCGGGATATCCTGCTGAAGATTGCCGACGGGGAGAGCTATATCACGCTGGCGGGTATCCGCGCGAGCCGGATCGAGCTCAGGGCCGGGGCGGTCGATGCGACCGCTGCCGACAGCCCGGACGCCTGGCGGGAACTGCTGGGCGGGGCGGGAACGAAATCGGCGCGGATCAGCGGCCGGGGCGTGCTGCGCGATGCGGCCTCGGATGCCCGGCTGCGGGCGGCGTATCTGACGGCGGAAATTCCGGACTGGGAGCTTGTCCTGGCGGGGACCGGGCGGCTGACCGGCCCGTTCCAGATCACCGAGCTCAGCTATTCCGGGCCGCATGATGGCGAAGCGGACTTCTCCGTCACGCTGGAGAGCGCGGGCGCGCTGGCCTTCGAGGCCGCGCCATGAACGGGGCGCGCGGAGAGGTGGGCCTGCGGATCGGCGGCGCTCAGCGGCGGCTGTGCCTGACGCTGGGGGCGCTGGCGGAAATCGAGGGGGCGCTCGGCTGCCGCAGCCTCAGCGAGCTGGACGCGCGGTTGCGGGCGCTTTCCGCCGGCGACCTGTTGCGGGTGATGGCGGCGCTGCTGCGCGGCGGCGGGGAAGATGAAGCGGCGGCGGGGCTGGAGACGGCGGACCTGCGCCCGGCCGAGGCGGCCC
>DAIRTA010000044.1:0-13166 GCA_036804125.1 Hyphomonas sp. | reverse complement strand
AGGGCGACGCTCGCCGCGCGATCGATCGGTATATCGTCATGCCGGGCCAGGCGACCGCCTACAGCATCGGTATGCTGAAGATTCTTGAGCTGCGCCAGCGCGCACAGGAGCGTCTCGGCCCTGAGTTCGACATCCGGGACTTCCATGATGTCGTGCTGCGCAGCGGGCCGGTTCCGCTCTCGCTGCTCGAAGAGAATGTCGATGCCTGGCTTGCCTCCGGCGCAGTGGCGGCATCGCGGTGAGACGGGCTGGCGCAAGCCTCGCAGCGCTGATCCTGGCGCTGGCCGCCCTTTCCGGCTGCAACAGCCTCGCCCGCCTGTTGTTTACCCCGGATATCGACCCCGCAGCGGCGGACCTGACACCGGGTGATTTCGCACTCGATCCCCTGCACGCCGCCCTGATCTTCCGGATCAACCATCTCGGCTTTGCCGACTATATCGGCCGCTTCGAGGGGTTCGATGCCCAGCTTTCCGGCGATCCCGGCAATCCTGAAGCCGCAGTCATCACGGCGAGAATCGACATGACCTCCCTGAACGTCGCCAATCCGGATTTCGCCGCCGAGCTGATGGGGCCGGGCTGGTTCGATGCAAGCCGGTTTCCGGCCGCTACCTTCCGTTCACAGAGCATCAGGCGAACCGGTGAGGAGACAGCCGAGATCGATGGCGAGCTGACGCTGCGCGGCATGACGCAACCGGTCATGCTGAGCGCCCGGTTGAATGGCAGCGCCTACGACCCGCTGCGCCGGGCCGATGTCGTCGGCTTTTCCGCGAGCACCGAGATCAGCCGCAGCGCCTTCGGCATCAGCCGGTTCAGCGGCCTGTTGACGGATACGGTCCGGATCGAGATCGAGGCGGAGTTTATCCGCGCGCCGGCGGGCTGAGCCCGGCCAGCGCGGGGCCGCGGCGCGTGATCTTCAAGGCAATCTGGCTGCCCTTGCGACCGATCTGCGCCTCTGCGGCAACCGGCCCCGTGACATCGCCGGACAGGATCTCGACCGGCTGGTCGGCCGGCACGCCGAGCAGGAGCAGCGCCCCGGGCCTGAGGCAGGCCAACCGCGACAGTGGCAGGTGCAGGCGTGCCGCACGCGCCGTCAGCAGGACTGTCAGAGCGGGGCCGGGCGCCGTTCCGGCCGGTAGCGGTTGCGCCGCCGAGGCCGGCGGCTGGCGCAGCAGTCCGGAAACGATGAGCCGGGCCGGGGCGGCCCCGCCGGGCCCGCGCACCGAGAGATGCAGGGCACTCGCCGTTCCCGGCCGGACAATGGCCGCCGCAAAGGACGGGTCAGTCTCGATGCCGGCAAAGGCCAGCCCCTCGCCGATGGCGGGGCCAAGCGGGCGGACAAGCCCTTCCAGCAGGGCAATATCCATCGGGCTCAGCGCGCGCACGCCGGCGTTCGGTGCCATCGTGCCGCCACAGGCGGTCTCGATCATCTGCTGGGCCAGCGGCCCGCTCAGGGCGAGGACGGCGAGTACATCCCCGTCCTGTCCGGCATAGCAGACAAGGGCAAGCCCGCGCTCCGGCTTTATATCCGATACAAGGCCGGCAAACCGGCCTTCGGCCTGCCCGGCAAGGGTTGCTGCGGCCGGAAAGCCGCAACCATCGCGCAGGGCGAGCGAAAGCCGGGCAGCCAGGCGCTGGGCGGCTTCCTCCTCGATCGGGTGCGTGCGGCTGGTGCCGAGATCAGGCAGCGGCGCAGGCGCGGCAGGCGGTGCGTGCTCGGGCGGCATGTCCGAGAGATCGGGGCGCAGGAGAGCCTCGATCTCTTCAGGCGACAACACGTTCCGGGGCGACGGAAAGACCGGCTGTCCGCCGCCGCGGCCGGGCGCGGGCCCGCGCGGCGCCATCTCCCAATCGTCAAATCCGTCTGCGGGCATGCGCGCCGGTGCCTCTGCTGAAATCATCATGGAAACAGTGTCGCCGCTCGGCGGTTAACACATCGTTAGGGATCACCGGGCCGCCAGAGGAAAGGTAAAGGCTGCGGCCGGCGCGGTTAGCACTCTGTGGCGGGCTTTAACCTGCCGGTGAGGCTTTGCTAAGGGCCTGTTGGGACTTACGCGGCAAAGTGAAGACCTTCGCCGATAGGGCGCGGCCTTGCAGTCCGCCGGGGTGTTGGGATGATCGGATTCGAGAGCGGCGGCGGCCCATGGGGGGACGCCGCCGTTATCTTTTGTGGGCGCCCCGCCATCAGTCGTCGCGCAGAGTGCGTTCCTTGCGCTCATGGCGTTCCTGCGCCTCCAGGCTCAGGGTCGCAGTCGGGCGCGCCTCAAGGCGGCGCAGGCCGATCGGCTCGCCGGTCACCTCGCAATAGCCATATGTGCCCTCATCGATCCGCCGGAGCGCTGAGTCGATCTTGGCGATCAGCTTGCGCTGGCGGTCGCGGGTGCGCAGCTCCAGCGCCTTGTCGCTTTCGGCGGCGGCGCGATCAACGAGATCCGGCAGCGAGCCCGACTCGTCCTGGAGATTATTGATGGTCTGCTTCGCCCCGCTGAGGATTTCCGCTTTCCAAGTCTCGAGCAGGCGCCGGAAATAAGCCAGCTGGCGTTCATTCATGAACGGTTCGGATTCCGACGGCCGGTAGTCGTCCGAAAGATCGATACTCATCTCGGGCTCCGTTTTACGCTTGCGAGGCATATATGGCGTGCTCCGACTCGTGGCAATCACACAATCCAGTCTACGAACTTCAATATTTTCAATGTTTTGTGCCCATTCTGTGCCAGAAACACTGAAGCTGCGTAGCAGTCACATTCCGGTGATTCATTAAGTTGCTGCAAGTTACAGGCCGCGTCTTGCTATTTGCGCAG
The DNA here is from genome assembly GCA_036804125.1 of Hyphomonas sp. Classification (GTDB taxonomy): domain Bacteria; phylum Pseudomonadota; class Alphaproteobacteria; order Caulobacterales; family Hyphomonadaceae; genus Hyphomonas. Next base: position 10,368 of record DAIRTA010000044.1, on the reverse strand, counting down.
CCGGAAGGCTCTATGCCTCACGCTTCCTGTATAATCAGCAACGGAAAATGTCTTGGCGTCCAAGCAGCGGAGAGAAGCTTCAGCGAACAGAGGGTGGCTGCTGGCCATCCTGTTCAATACGTTGCTGATTCTCATCCCGGTGATGGCAGCGCGCACGATTGCCGGAGCCTATTCCGGCGGCGCGATCGCCGAGACCCCAAGCCTTGATGCGATCGCGCAGACCCGCATACGGATGGACGAGGCGTTCGAGGACATCGCCCCGCGCTCTGCGGCCCGCCGCCTCCCGGACTGGCAGAACCGGGTGATGGACGCGCTGGAAGCGCACGATTATTCGACCATGCGGGGCTATCTGCTGGCCGCCCCGCAGCTTCTGGGCCGCGAATTAGGGCGACAGATCATTGTCCGGGCGGAAGCGGAGCAGCATGGCAGCGCCGACCAGAAGATCATCCGGGCCGCACTTTCTAAGCTCCCGATGGAGCTGACCGCGCGGGTAGAAGCCAGCGGACGTCTCGCAGCGGCGGCGGATTTCAGCAATGGCGAGACGGAGGCTGACGCCCTGCCGCTCGTCTCCGTCGAAGAGAGCGCCCCGGCACCAGAAACGGATGAGGCCGCGGGCGAGTCCACCGAAGAGGTGGCCGTCGTGACCGCAACGCTGCGTGAGGGAGAGGTGCGCTTCCGCCTGCTCGGCAGCTATGCCGACCTCACCGTCATGTCCCAGCGCTGGCTCGAGGGCGACCGCCGCGATTCGCTGATCGTGAAACTCACCGGGATCGGGCTGCGCCATGACCATTCCTCCGACGGACGCTCGGATGCCCTCGCAAGGCCGATCTCCGTGATCAAGTCGGCCGTGCGGTCTCAGCGTCTCAATCCGAGCATGCAGGCTTATCTCAGCGAGCGGGGCGACGCTGCGGTGCCCGACAGCCTGCTGGCCCCGGCGCTGTCAGACGCTTTCCGCGACATCGCGACACGCGATGCGCGCAGCGAAAGGGTGCGGGAAGCTTTCGACCTTGCAACCCATGATGCGGCACTCATGCGGCTCGAACGTGACCTGCAACAGATCGACAGGATTGCCCTGCTGACCAGCCCCAAGGCGGCAATCGGCATGCTGGAAGTCGCAGAGGACGGCGCCGATCTGCGCCTGATCCGCCTGCTGGCGGAAGCCGGCGGCGACCGTGCAGCCGCTCTGGTGCAACTGCGTGGCCGGGACGCGCTGCAGGTGGCCGAGCCCGGCATACGCTGGACCCGGAACATGATCATTCAGATCATGCTGCTGACGGCAGCGGGCATGATCCTGTTCTGGATCATGCTGTCCACCGTGCGGCTGTATATCCGCCTGCCCCAGCCCAAGGCCGAGCCGCAGGGAACGAACTGAAGGCCCGGTCTCAGGCCAGTCCGAAAGCGCCGCGCAGCCCGTCGATGATGAGCTGGGCCGAGAGCGCCGCAAGGATAACGCCGAAAATCCGCGTCAGCGCCCCGGCAAAGCTTGCGCCCATCAGGCGCACCAGCGGCCCTGCCGCAAGGAAGATGATGAGGGTGATGACCAGATTCAGCCCGATAGCGGCCAGCACGACACTTTTTTCAAGCCAGGCTGTCGTCTCCGACATGTAAAACATGGCCGTGGCGATCGAGCCGGGGCCCGCAATCATCGGAATGCCGATCGGGAAGACCGAGATATCGTCCGGCTCTTCATGGCCACTCTGTTCCTCAAGAACGCCTTCCGCGCGGCTCTCCCGCCGCTCGGTGCGCTTTTCGAACACCATGTCGAGAGCGATCAGGAACAGGAGCACCCCGCCGGCCGCCCGGAAAGCATCGATGGAAATATGCATGGCGGCCAGCAGCCAGGCGCCGCCAAAAGCAAACAGCAGGAGGATGATCGTCGCAACAAGGACCGATTTGATCGCCATCTTGCGGCGATAGGCGGGCGAGCCGCGCGCCGTCAGCGTAGCGAAGATCGGCGCGACACCGGGCGCATCGATCAGAACGAAGAAGGTGACGAAAGCGGCGGCGAAGAGGGATATAAGTTCGGGCGTCATGCACGCGCCCTTAGGATGGACGGGCCGCTGCGTCGAGGATTTCCCGCACTTCCGGGGCGACGGCCAGCGGCTTTCCGGCCGCCCGGAGACCGGACAGGTCGCCGCCGCCCGCCGCGAGGGCGAGAAGCCGCCGGTGCCCGTGCAGGCGCGGCAGCAACCGCTCCGCCTCGTGACGGCCCGCAACCTGTATCCGGTGCTCGCCATCAATGGCGATCTGCATGGGACCGGCCTGACCCGACTCGATCAGTGCAATCGCCGCATCAAGGGACAGCGGCGCTGCGGCATCGATCTTCAGGGCAGCGGAGGAACCGTCCGGCATCATGCAGCCTCACGGCCTGATTTCGTCATCAGCTTCCGGCAACGGCTGAGCGCCCGGTAGAAGTCGCCGGCCGTGAGGTCAGCCGAAATGGCGAGCACCTCTGCACGGTCGGCCTCCGGCTCGGCCAGCCAGCTCGCAAGCGCTTCTGCCGCCTGATCGTAAAGCGGGCCGGCTTCGGCGCCGACAAGATACATCTGCATGATGCAGAAATAGGCTCGTCCGGCCGGAGTTGTCGCGTCTCCAGGCTGCAGGATGTCCTTTTCACGCAGGATCCGGGCCTGGGTTTCCAGCAGCAGGACGCCGCGCCGGTCGCCATTGCGCACGACCGCGCCATTCACGATGAAAGTCTCGCCCGGCTTCAATGACAGCTTGAGGGGCATCGCACACACGTCCCGCCTGAATCAGGGTAAAATTTGCACGAAGGCGTTAACGCAAGCTTTCCGGATGTTAAGCGACAGCCGGGAACCGGGAGCAGGAGAGAGAAGAGCCATGCGCCCGTCTCATATCGGGCATTGGGTCAACAAGTCCTACGGCAGAGACCGGGCGGGGGCGTTATCGACCTCACCAGGGTCCCCGGCGCGGCGCCTATCTGAAGCTTGAGCCACTATGGCGGCGCGCATGGCCATTCCTGTTTACCACAGGGGAACATCGCCACGAAGCACTTTCGATGCTGCACGCGCGAAGGCCGACCTGCAGCTTCCCGTGACGGCAGCGCTTGCCGCGTGCCCCGGCGCCTCTATGCTGATAGCAAGCAGATTGAAGGACCCCGGCTCATGCGCTTTGAAGGCACCAAGGATTATGTCGCAACCGATGATCTGCGGGTGGCCGTGAATGCCGCCATCGCGCTGGAGCGGCCCTTGCTGGTCAAAGGCGAGCCGGGCACCGGCAAAACGGTGCTGGCGATCGAGGTCGCCAAATCACTTGGCCTCGACCTGATCGAATGGCACATCAAGTCGACCACCAAGGCGGCGCAGGGGCTCTATGAGTATGATGCCGTCTCGCGCCTGCGCGATGGCCAGATGGGCGAGGAGCGCGCCAAGGATGTGCGCAACTACATCAAGAAAGGCAAACTCTGGGAGGCTTTCACCGCCAAGAAGCGCCCTGTCCTGCTGATCGACGAGATCGACAAGGCCGATATCGAGTTCCCGAACGATCTCCTGCAGGAACTCGACCGGATGGAGTTCTATGTCTACGAGACCGACGAGACCGTGAAGGCGAAGCAGCGCCCGATCGTCATCATCACATCGAACAATGAAAAGGAGCTGCCGGACGCCTTCCTGCGCCGCTGCTTCTTCCATTTCATCCGCTTCCCGGACGAGCCGACGATGCGCGCGATCATCGATGTCCACTTCCCCGGCATCAAGAAGAAGCTGGTCGGTGACGCGCTCGCCACCTTCTATTCGATGCGCGAGCTGCCGGGCGTGAAGAAGAAGCCGTCGACATCAGAGCTGCTCGACTGGCTGAAACTGCTGATGAATGAGGACATCGACCTTGAAACCGTGCGCGAGCAGGATCCCGAGCGCCTGACTCCGCCGCTGCACGGCGCACTCCTCAAGAACGAGCAGGACGTCGCCCTCTTCGAACGCCTCGCCTACCTCTCGCGTCGCAGCGAAGGCGGCGGCGGGCGCAGGGGGCCGGCGGGGTAGAGAGATCCATCGTCCGGCACACCGTCTTCCTGTCATCCGGCGGGATCAATCCGGGCCCTCGCACGTTGTTATTCGAGTAACAGGGAAAAGCGAGGCCCTCATGTTCGTGGCCGTCTATTGGTGGCGGGTTCATCCTGGCAAGGAAGAACAATTCCGCAAGGCGTGGGTGCGCGGCACAGAGCTTATCCGCAAGCGCTATGGCAGCTATGGCTCGCGGCTGCATCAGGACAAGGACGGCCGGTTCGTCGGCTATGCCGAATGGCCGGACGAGCAGACCTGGCGCAAAGCCTATGACCAGAAGATGGTCTATGACGAGCCCGAAACCCGAGCGGCGTTCCGCGATGCCGTCTGCGAGACCCCGCCCGGCAATGAACCGGTCTTCACCATGCGCGTTACCGACGACCTGCTGGCACGCACAGCGGGCTGAACCTCATCCCAGCGTCGTCTCATGCCCGGTCACGACATGGCCATAGTTCACATCTTGCCGGCTCTTGAGAAAGTCTTCCATCTTGGTCTTGTCGTGGCGCTCATCCCGCCAGGTCTTCCAGGCGATGCCGATCCAGGTGGCATGGAAAGCGAGCCCGCAGAGGATGGCGAGCCAGCCGGGGATCGGGCCGATATGCGCGCGACGGATGAACTGCTCCCAGGAGGTCACATCCACTGGATGAATGGCAATCTTGGCAAAATAGGCCGCGCCGAGAATGGCGAAGATATAGCCGTAATTGCGCCGCAGCCTTCGGCCGATGCAGCGGATCATCGAAATCCGGTATTGCGGCGAGACATAATCGTCTGACAGGGCCGTGCCGCGGTCCAGCCGGATACGCGCCCCTTCCCCCTTGAGGATCGGGACATAGAAGGCGATCTCGAGCACACGGGCGCGGAACCGCCAGACATAAAAGAACCGGTAGCGGCGCGCCTCCAGCATGAGGAACACGATGCAGAGGAGGCCGACCAGCACGATCGGGAATGGCGAGGCACGCTCATTGGCAAAGGCGACCGAGAGCCCGATGCCGGTCGAGATGACCGCCCAGTTCGTGGTCTGATCGAGGCGCTGGCGCCACACGGTCGAGCGGTAGACCTCGGCGCGGTAGAGATGCGCGATCGCCCCGGCTTCGGACGAGCCGCAGATGCCTTCCGCTGGGATCATGTCCTGGTCGGCTTCGGTCTCGTCCATCGTGTCCATAGTATTGCGTATGACGCAAGATTCAGGCGGGGAAAAGGCCTCGGGGCCGGCGTTTTCCTCAGCGGGTGCAATATCCATGGGCCAGGATGGCGCCATAGCCCTCCAGCGCCTGGCGCACATGGCGGGTATCGTCCGTGCCGTCGCCGCGCCGCACCGCGCCGGCAAGCCGCCCGGCGCCGCCGGTGATGCGGGCGTCCCAGAGGGCATAGCGGACCGAGTCCGGCGCGGAGGTCAGCCCGCGCGCCCGGCGAAAGCCGGTGAGCTTGCAGTCCCGCATCATCTGCTCAGCCAGGAGGTGGGCAAAGGTCGCGCGCTCGAAATCGTCCGGGCTGATGCGGCCGGCTGTGCCGGGCTTCGGGGCGCCCGCAAAGGAGAACATCATGTCGATCAGGCGCTGGCGTTCGATCGCATTCGGCGCAAGATCGATCGCGGCGGCCATGATCTCCGGCCGGCCGATATTGAGCGGCGCGTGACCCTGCCGCGCCCGCTGGAAAAAACCCTCCCAGCCATGCGCGGCAATCGCCGCCTCGGCCGTCTGCCGGGCGAAATTCACAGGCGGCGACGGTGGGCGCACCCCGGCCAGCCGGACCTGCCAGCTAGCCGCCAGGCCGGGATTGCCGCTGATGGCAACCGTCTCGGCGAAAGCGGGCCTCAGCCGGGCGAGCTTGTCCGGACCCAGCCTGACAGCAGCCTCCCAGGCCGCCTCCAGCATGCAGTCCGCCTCTGCGGCAGGCGGGCAGGTCTCCGGTCCGGCAGCCTGTCCCGGCAAGGGTCCGGGCCGCGCCAGGCCTGCAGGGGGCGGCCCGGATGGCGCCGCCAGCGCGCTGCAGGCGCTGAACGCGAGACTCATGAGGATGGCCGCCAGCCTGTTCATGCCTCAGCCTAAGCGCAGCGCAGCTGAACCTCCCATAACCGGGTTTTCCCAGCGTCAGCTTGGACAGGGAACGCTCCAGCGGCTACATCTGGAGGGTGAGCAACGCTTAAGGAGCCCCCCTTGTTCCTGAACTTCTTCACCCGGCTGCGCGAGGCACAGGTGCCTGTGACCCTCAAGGAATACCTGATGCTGATGGAGGCGATGGACAAACAGGTCATCGATATGGAGGTCGAGGCGTTCTACTATCTCGCCCGGGCGAGCCTGGTGAAGGACGAGCGCCATATCGACAAGTTCGACCGGGTTTTCTCCCATGTCTTCAAGGGCCTCGACACGCTGGCCGATGCCGTCAGCGTCGCCGACCTGCCGGAAGAATGGCTGCGCAAGATGAGCGAGAAATTCCTCTCCAAGGAGGAGATGGAACAGATCGAGGCGATGGGCGGCTTCGAGGCGCTCATGGAGATGCTCAAGAAGCGCCTCGAGGAGCAGAAGAAGCGCCATGAGGGCGGCAACAAGATGATCGGCACCGGCGGCACCTCGCCCTTCGGCGCCCATGGCTATAATCCCGAAGGCGTGCGCATCGGGCAGGACAAGTCCCGCCACCGCCGCGCCGTGAAGGTGTGGGACAAGCGCGAATTCAAGAATTACGACGACAGGATCGAGCTGGGCACGCGCAATATCAAGGTCGCGATGAAGCGCCTGCGCAAATGGGCGCGGCAGGGCGCGCCCGACGAGCTCGATCTCGACCAGACCATCCGCAACACGGCCCGCAAGGGCTATCTCGACATCGAGATGCGCGCCGAGAAGCGCAACACGGTCTCCGTCCTTCTCCTGATGGATGTCGGCGGCTCGATGGACCCCTTCGTGCGCACCATGGAAGAGCTGTTCTCGGCCGCGCGCTCGGAGATCAAGAACCTTGAATACTATTACTTCCACAACTGCCCGTATGAAGGCCTGTGGAAGGACAATCGCCGCCGGATGAACAACCGTATCCCGACATGGGATGTGCTGAACAAGTATCCGCCTGACTACAAGGTCATCATCGTTGGTGATGCCACCATGAGCCCCTATGAGATCACCTATGCCGGCGGCTCGGTCGAGCACTGGAACGAGGAAGCCGGCGGCATCTGGCTGCAGCGTTTCGTGCAGCGCTTCCCGAGCCTCGTCTGGCTCAACCCGACCAAGGAAGGCGCCTGGGACTATACCGGATCGATCAAGCTCATCCGGGAACTGATCGGTCCGCAAAGGATGTTCGAGCTGACCCTCGCCGGCCTTGACGAGGCGATGAAGGAGCTGAGCCGCTAGGCCGGGGCGGTGCGGCCCTCGCTCACCGGCGCGGGGGGCGAAGGCGAGACAGGCAGAGGGGTGAATCGGATGTCCACTGTGCTTGCCGAGACGCGCGGCACGATCCGTATCGTGACGATCAACCGCCCCGAGGTCCGTAACGCCGTCGACCGTGACACGGCCATGGCCCTCTATGAGGCCTTCAAGGCTTTCGATGCCGACGAGGCTGTCTCGGTCGCCATCCTGACAGGCGCGGGCGGCAATTTCTGCGCCGGCGCAGACCTCAAGGCGGTTGCCGCGGGCGGCGGCAATCCGGTTCTTGCCACTGGCGATCTCGGCCCGATGGGGCCGACGCGGCTTGTCCTGTCAAAACCGGTCATCGCCGCCATTGACGGTTATGCCGTGGCCGGAGGGCTGGAACTCGCGCTCTGGTGTGACCTGCGTGTGCTCTCGCGCCTTGCCCGCCTCGGCGTGTTCTGTCGCCGTTTCGGCGTTCCTTTGGTCGATGGCGGCACGGTGCGCCTGCCCCGCTTGATCGGCGCCTCGCGGGCGATGGACCTGATCCTGACCGGCCGGGAGATCGGGCCTGATGAAGCCTACGCCATTGGCCTTGCCAATTATGTCGTGCCGGAAGGCCCAGCGATGACCCTGGCGCTGGACCTGGCCGAACGCCTCGCCGCTTTCCCGCAGCTCTGCCTGCGGACAGACCGCCTCTCGGCGCTCGCGCAGTGGAGCCTCAGCGAAGACGAGGCCCTGCGCGCCGAGACGGCGGCCGGGCTGAAGGTGATCCAATCCGGCAGTCCGCAGGAGGGCGCCGGACGGTTCACCTCTGGCCGGGGCCGGCACGGCGAATACTGAACTTCGGCGCGCGCTGCGCTTTCAGGCCGTGCAATCTGCAAATGTGTGGAACAATGCGCTGAAGCGAGCTTCAGCGCGCGTCATCATCAGGCGGGTCATTCTTATTTGAGGCGGCTTTCGAAAACCATCCGAACGCGACCGCCAATGCGAGCCCCATTGCGATCCAGAGTGCCATATTGTCCATGCCCATCACTCATCCATCAAAGATGGTTCAAACCTATGTCTTGAAGCTCGGCTGTCAAACCTGACGGGCCGCGACCGAAGCCGGTCTTAACCCCCTACCGCGCCAGTGCTCCCCGCCCATTCCGCCCGCGTCATCTCCCACACCAGGCTCGCCCGCGTCGTGCCATCCTTCCGTTCGCTCGTCACCTCGCCCATCCGCCGGAAGCCCAGCCCGTCGAGCAGGCGCTGCGTCGCGACATTATCCAGCGCCGCCGTCTCGCAGATCAGGTCCAGCCCGAGCGTGTCGAACATCCAGCTGAAGCTGGCGGCGGCCCCGCGCGTTCCCGTGCCCTTGCCATGCAGCGCGGGATGCAGCGCGCCGCCCAACTCGCCTGCGCCCCAATGCGGCCAGACCTGGATATCGGAATACCCCATGACCGGCCCGCCGGCCGCCTGCCGGACAAGCAGCAGCCCCTCCCCGGCTTCGCGCTGGCGGAGATGGTAGGCGATGAAAGCGCCGATGCTGGCTTCGGTCAGCGGCCGCGGCAGGGTGTAGATCGGGGCATGCACGGCCGGATCGGACAGCAGCGCCTGAAGTCCGGGTGCATCCTCCGGCCGGGCGAGGCGCGAGTCGCCCATCCGGGTGACGGCCCGCACGGCCGCGCGGATCGCCTCCGCCTTTTCTGGCGGCAGCAGATTGCGCGTGATCGGAATGTCGCCGGCCATTAGAGAAGACTGCGCGCCTTGCCGCCGCGTCCGCCAAGACCCGCCGCGCCGGTGGCCGGCACGCGCACCTGAACCGGCCCGAGGGAGAGGAGGTTGAACCGCTCGCCGGAGGTCGCATTGTCGAGGACGGCGACCCGCCCGGTGAGGGAGGAATAGACCGAATAGGTCGTCTGCCCGCCCACCACCTGCTTCACGCGCTTCAGGTTGACAAAGCTCATGAGAGCACCGCGCTACTCAATCAGGTATCGATCCGGACCAACTGGAAGCTCCAGGCAATGGCTGCCACCTGGCCATTGGCTATTCGCAAATAGATGGAACCATCTTTTAGGAACTCACGACGTCTTAGCAAATGAATCCTATCTTCTTCAGCGCACCCAACTATTTGCTCCAAATAGTAAGTACATGCGCCAAACCCGTCGTCACGTAGACCCTTTAAAGTAAGTATACGTATTGCTTCTTCCTGGCTCATGCCGATGGACACACCGAACTTTTCGCCTTCTTCGATGTGACCGAAGTAGCTTTGATCTGTGCCGGCCGGGATCGGCCGGGGTTGTGCGCACGCTGTGGTGAATGCCAGTGCAAAAAGTCCGGCCAAAACAGTACCATGATGTTTCAAGGCCATACTCTATCCCTCCACGGAAACTTTCTCAGCTAGCACCCGATACCATGCCTCTGGCACCGCACAGAAGGCCGGGGTTGAGGCGCCCGTCCAACCTGGCGATGCTGGCCCCAACCGGGTGCCCACCTGTTTGGTCTGGCAGTCCGCTCAGACCCGGACCGCGACTCTTGTATCACTCTGGAAGCCCCGGAATTGCTGTTGGCATACCCCGGTTCACCCGAAGGAAGCGGATGATAGTTCGTCGGACCGGGGGCCTCCGGGGTACCAAGCAAGTCATTCACCCTCTGACCGCCTGCGATGACCGCCTCATCGTCAAATCCCCGGTCTGTCAGGTTGGTAACACTCACATTTTTGTCTGTATCACGGTCTTCCCATGCGCGTTCGTCGTCTCGATCAGTCGCGGCGCCGGATCGCGTAAGATTTACGAGTTTTCCGGGATTCGTCCTGTTCTCATTCTGGGGGCCATATGAAAATCGCTCTCTCGCTGACCCATCCTCATTAGTTACAACCACAAAGCAATGTGCCGCTACCTCCACTACTGGTCTGCACACCAGGTATGATTCTTCCCCATCCGGATCCCACAGATTCACCGGGTCATTCGCAGCATAGGCATAGCGGTTGAACATGTCGGGGCGGGCGGGGGTGAACCCGACGGGGTCATTGGAAA
>DAIRTA010000043.1:11758-13646 GCA_036804125.1 Hyphomonas sp. | reverse complement strand
CCCTTCCTCGCCTTGCCGGAGGACCTGCCGGAGGAGGAGGCCGAGGCCCTGCGCGTTGCGGGCCTCGAGGCGGCCGGCCGCGCCCGCGCCGCCTATCGCGCGATGCAGGATTTCCTGAAGACGGTCTATGCCCCCGCCGTCCGGGCCGGCGCCGGCATTGCCGGCCTGCCCGATGGCCGGCTGGTCTACAGCGCTCTTGTCGATCATCACACCGCAGGGGCCGGCTACAGCCCTGAAGAGATCCACACGATCGGCGAAGCCGAGGTCGCCCGCATCCGTGCCGCCATGCAGGCAGTGATGGCCGAAACGGGTTTTGACGGCCCTTTCGCGGAGTTCCTTGCGCGGTTGCGCACCAATCCGGACTTCTATGCCGCTTCGGAAGAGGACCTGCTTGAAGCGGCGCGCGAGATTTCCGGCCGGCTCGATGCCATCCTGCCGCAGCTTTTCTCCCGCCTGCCGGAGCTGCCCTACACGGTCGAGCCGGTCCCGCTGGCCGTCGCGCCGGGCTATACCACCGGGCGCTATGTCCTCGGCGACCCGAAGGAAGGCCGGCCCGGCACTTATCTCGTCAACACCTGGGCGCTTGACCAGCGCCCGCTCTATGAGCTGCCTGCCCTGTCGGCGCATGAAGCCGTGCCCGGCCACCATCTCCAGATTGCCCTCGCCCAGGAAATGACCGGCCAGCCGCGCTTCCGGCGGGATTATTATGCCACCGCCTTCGGCGAGGGCTGGGGACTCTATGCCGAATATCTTGCGGGCGAGGCGGGGATCTACCGCACGCCTTATGAGCGCTTCGGCGCCTTGTCCTACGAGATGTGGCGGGCCTGCCGGCTCGTCGCGGACACCGGCCTGCACTGGTATGGCTGGAGCCGGGAGGAGGCCGAGGCCTGTTTCATCGAGAACACCGCCCTCGCCCCGCTCAACATCCGCACCGAGGTCACCCGCTATATCGGCTGGCCCGGCCAGGCGGTGGCCTACAAGATCGGCGAGATCAAGATCCGCGCCCTGCGCGCCGAGGCCGAGGCGGCCCTGGGAGACGCCTTTGACATCCGCGCCTTCCATCACGCCGTGCTGGGGGAGGGCGCCGTCCCGCTGGACGTGCTGGAGGCGCAGGTGGAGGATTGGGTTGCGGCCGAAACCCCGCTTGCCCCCTGAAAAGCCCTGTGCTGTATCAGCCGGCGCTCATCCAGATGCCTGAGATCACCATTGTCAGGATGCTGAGCAGGATTGCGCCGATGACAAGCAGGACTATCAGGCTCAGTCCATAAACGACAGCCTTGGCGAGCCCGCCCCCGGCCGTTTCGTAGAAGATACCGCGGGAGCCACGATAGAAAGTTATCACATACACGGCGAAAATCACCACTGTGACCCAGGTCGTCACTGACGTTACCGAGCCCAGAAGTGGCAGGCTCAACAGGCCGAGAACGCTGCCGGCCGACAGTATACCAAACGTGATGTTGAACCGGCCCGGCCACGGCAAGCCCTTCCGGAAGGCGCTGAGTACGAAGACGCTGAGCGCGGTCATCAGCCCGATGGTCGGTGCAAACAGGAACGATGTGACCTTGCCATAGACTTCAGCAATCTCGGGAAGCGGCCGGTTGAAAGTCTCCTCCAGCAGGGCGATGCTCTGAGGGTCGGAATTTTCGAGGCTTCGGGCAAAGAGTTCGCCATACCCGCCCCAGAAGACCGAGAACACGATTTGCAGGCCGATCACGCCGAGCCAAATGCGGATGGCCGGCGTGTAGCTGACCCTGTCGCCCTCCGCATAGGCCTGGAACACCGTTTTTGGCTTCAGGAACAGGTCCCGTAAGGTCCGCAGCGACCGGAAGTTCAGCCCCAGAACGCTTTCGGCCGTATCTTCCAACAGCGCGCGAGACTCCTTGCTCCT
>DAIRTA010000043.1:0-11658 GCA_036804125.1 Hyphomonas sp. | reverse complement strand
TATATCCGCGATGCCGCGCCCTGGCTGATCGCCATGTCGGTCACGACGGCCCTGATCGCCATCGGCGAGGTCGCGCTGTTCGGCTTTCTCGGCGGCATTATTGACTGGCTGTCGGCGTCGGAGCGCGAAGGCTTCTTCGCGCGGGAAGGGGGCCGCCTCGCCCTGATGGGCATCGTCCTTGTCATCCTCATCCCGCTCCTGGTGCTAGCCCAAGCGCTGATCGTCTATCAGGGTCTGATGGGCAACCTGCCGATGAGTGCGCGCTGGCGCATGCACCGGCAGATGCTCGGCCAGTCGATGGGCTTCTTCAGCAATGACTATGCCGGCCGTGTCGCCACCAAGGTGATGCAGACGGCGCTGTCCGTGCGCGAAGTCATCATGAAAATCCTTGACGTCTTCGTCTATGTCAGCGTCTATTTCGTCTCGGCACTGGTGCTCGTTTCGGCAGCCGATCCGCGCCTCGCCGCCCCGCTCCTCATCTGGGCCGTCCTCTATGGCGCCGCTCTCTTGTACTTCGTGCCCCGGCTCGGCCGTATCGCTGAAGAGCAGGCCGATGCCCGCTCGCTGATGACCGGTCGCATCGTTGATTCCTATACGAACATCCAGACCGTGAAACTGTTCGCCCATTCCGGCCGTGAGGAAACCTATGCCCGCGAGAGCATGGACGGCTTCCTCGACACGGTGCATCGCCAGATGCGCCTCGTCACCGGCTTCAACGTCCTCGTCTATCTCAACAATTCCCTGCTGGTCTTCTGTATTGCCGGCGCCGGCATCCTTCTGTGGACGGGTAACCTTGTCGGGGCGGGCGCGGTCGCGGCCGCTGTCGGCCTCGCGCTGCGCATCAAGGCGATGTCGCAATGGATCATGTGGGAGGTCGCCGGCCTGTTCGAGAATATCGGCGTTGTCTATGACGGCATGGCGATGCTGGAGCAGCCGGTGGCGATCACCGATGCGCCCGGCGCCGCCACGCTGCGCGCTCCCAAGGGGGCCGTGCGCTTCGACAATGTCAGCTTCCATTATGGCAAGGGCTCCGGTGTCATCGAGGGCCTCAGCCTCGATATCCGCCCCGGCGAGAAGATCGGCCTGGTCGGGCGCTCCGGCGCCGGCAAGACAACCCTCGTCAGCCTTCTGCTGCGTTTTTACGATCCGGAATCCGGCCGCATCCTGATCGACGGCCAGGACATCGCGCAGGTGACCCAGGAAAGCCTGCGGGCCAGTATCGGCGTGGTTACACAGGACACCTCCCTCCTGCATCGCTCCATCCGCGAGAACATCGCCTATGGCCGCCCCGGCGCCAGCGAGGACGAGATCCGCGCCGCTGCCGAGCGCGCCGCAGCGCTGGGTTTCATCGAGGAGCTTGAGGATTCGAAAGGCCGTACCGGCTTCGACGCGCATGTCGGCGAGCGCGGCGTGAAGCTCTCCGGCGGCCAGCGCCAGCGCATCGCCATCGCCCGCATCTTCCTGAAGGACGCGCCCATCCTGATCCTCGACGAGGCCACATCCGCCCTCGATTCCGAGGTCGAGGCGGCGATCCAGGAGAGCCTGCTCGGCCTGATGGACGGCAAAACCGTGATCGCGATCGCCCATCGCCTCTCCACCATTGCCGCTATGGACCGGCTGATCGTGCTCGACAATGGCCAGGTGGTGCAGCAGGGCAGGCATGATGAGCTTGTGGCAGCCGGGGGTCTGTATGCGGAGCTGTGGGCGCGGCAGTCCGGCGGCTTCCTCACGCCGCAGCGCGCCGGCCGGCTCGCGGCGGAATAGGGCCGGGCGGCCATGAAACTCACCATCATCGAGACCGGGCTCGTGCCTGAACCCATCCGCGATCAGTTCCCGGACTATCCGGCGATGTTCCGCGACCTGTTTGCCGAGGCCGGCGCGGATTTCCGCTTCGAGACGGTCTCGGTCGTGCGCGGCGCCCCCCTGCCGGATCCGGCCAGCCTTGGCGGCATCCTGATCACGGGCTCACCGGCCGGGGTCTATGATCCTGAGCCCTGGATCGCGCCGCTCAAGGATTTCATCCGCCGCGCCGCCGCTGCGCGCGTGCCGCAGGCCGGCATCTGTTTCGGCCATCAGATCATGGCCGAGGCCTTCGGCGGCCGGGTGGAGAAGTCAGAAAAAGGATGGGGCACCGGGCGCCATGCCTATCAGACCCTCTCCCCGCCGACCTTCGAAAAGGTCGCCCTGCCAGAGACGATCCGCATCGCTGTCAGCCATCAGGATCAGGTGGTGGACATTCCGCCGGGCGCGCGGGTGATGGCGGCTTCGGGTTTCACGCCCGCTGCCGGGCTCAGCTTCGACTTTGCACCGGCCATCAGCCTGCAATGCCATCCGGAATTTACGGCGGACTATGCCGCCGCGCTCTACCATGCCCGGCGCGGCGCCCCGCTCGCGCCAGAAAACGTGGAAGAGGCGGTCGCCTCGCTCAACGGAGCGTGCGACCGCCTCCTCCTCGGCCGTTGGATGGCCGCTTTCTTCAGGTCTTCTGCGCTTTAGAAAGCGTTAAAACGCAGCCGCCCGCCAATGCTGACCGTCGTCTGCTTGTTCTCGATATCGAGATTGCCGGGGAACAGCCGGTTGCCCAGCGTGACACTGTCAGTCTCGCGATAGGCGACCTCGGCGAACACGCCGAAGGTCTCGCTGACATTCAGCGTCGCGCCGCCTTTGACCTGCCAGGCAAACTTGTTCTTGCTGCCATCGATGATGTCGATGCCCGACGGGCGGTATTCGACGCTGACGCGCGAATAGCCGAGGCCGGCGCCGACATAGGGCGAAATCCCGCCCAGGCGGTTGAAGTCGTAATAGAGATTGCCGAAGATCGCGGTGTTGCTGATGCGGCCATTATCGCCGCCCGCCACCACCTGGCCGACCGTCGCGCCGAGTTGTGTCGGCGAGCCCGTCAGCACGGCCGCATCGACGCCGTCGATCACGGTGCCGGCCACGTTGACGCCGCGATGGGTGTCAACGCCGGCGCGGCTGAACACCAGTTCGACGCCGGACCGGAAGCCGTTATCGTAGAAAATGCCGGCTTCGCCCGCGAGCGCATAGCCATTGTCGAACTCTGTTTCCCAGCCATAGGGCGTGCCGGCGGCAATAGCCGTGCCGAACGGGATCAGCGGCTCGCCATTGCCGGTGGTGAAAGCGCCGGTTGCCCCGGAATTGCTGCTGTCGCGCTGCAGGTTGAAGCCGGCGCTGGCGCTGGCATACCAATCCTGGGCGAATGCCGGAGCCGTCAGGGCCGAAGCCGCCAGGATAGCGCTGAATACCTTGAATTTCATGATGTTTAACCCTTTCTGAGTGCTCACAGGCTGGGTTGGCAGCAAGGCTGCCTGACCAGCACTGCCCGAGACTTAGAATTCCATATTGCAAATGCAATACACAATTTCTGACTTTTTTGTCAGCTTTGTCTCCCCATCCGCCTGAAACTTGCTAGACGGGCGGCGGGCCGGGACGAAATTCTGGAGACATGGACACATGATGCCGAAGCCGCAGGCGGCGCTGTCGCCAAACACCCTTGAATTCGAGGTCCTGCCGCTGGTGAAGCCCACCGGTTTTCGGGAATATGATGCGCGCTGGTGGTTCAACGGCATCGGCCATGCCCGCGCGCCGGAGCTCAACCTCACCGGCGTGCAGGCGCTCGGCCTCGGCATGGCGACACTGTTCCACGAGCTGGGCGTGCCGCCCAAGGTCGTCACCGGCCATGATTTCCGCTCGATCAGCCAGCCGATCAAGAATGCGCTCACCCTCGGCCTCGTTGCCGGAGGCTGCGAGGTGCTCGATGTCGGCCTTGCCCTCTCGCCGATGGTCTATTGGAGCCAGTTCGAGCTTGATGCCGCCTGCTGCGCCATGGTCACGGCCAGCCATAACGAGAATGGCTGGACCGGTGTGAAGATGGGGGCAAGCCGCCCGCTCACCTTCGGCCCGGACGAGATGGGCCGGCTCAAGGCGATCGTCATGGGCGGGGCGTTCACCCCGCGTGCCGGCGGCGGGCATTTCCGGGTCGATGGCCTCCGCGAGAAATACATCGCGGCCTGCGCTGCGGACACAAAACTCAGCCGCAGTCTCAAGGTCATCGCGGCCTGCGGCAATGGCACGGCCGGTGCGTTCGCCCCGGACATGCTGCGCGCCATCGGCGCCGAGGTCATCGAGATGGACTGCAATCTCGACATGACCTTCCCGAAATACAATCCGAACCCGGAAGACCATGAAATGCTCAGCGCCATGGCCGCGGCCGTGCGCGAGACCGGCGCCGATATCGCCCTCGGCTTCGATGGCGATGGCGACCGCTGCGGCGTCGTCGACAATACCGGCGAGGAAATCTTCGCCGACAAGATCGGCCTGATGCTGGCCCGCGACCTGTCGAAACTTCATCCGGACGCCACCTTCGTCGTCGATGTCAAATCGACAGGCCTCTACAAGACCGACCCGGTGCTGAAGGCAAACGGCGCCACCGTCGATTACTTCAAGACCGGCCATTCCTATATCAAGCGCCGCACAAACGAGCTCGGCGCCCTCGCCGGGTTCGAGAAGTCCGGCCATTTCTTCTTCCGACCGCCGATCGGCCTGGGCTATGATGACGGCCTCGTGGCCGCGCGCGCTATCCTGGAAATGCTCGACCGCAATCCCGGCCGCACCATGGCTGACCTGAAGGGCGATCTTGGCACCGCCTGGACCTCGCTGACCATGTCGCCGCATTGCGATGACGAGACCAAATACGGCGTCGTCGAGAAAATCGTCGCCGAATATCAGGGGCTGAACGGCTCCGAGATTCTCGGCCGCAAGGTGGTCGAGGTGAACACCGTTAATGGCGCGCGTGTCACGCTGGAAGACGGCTCCTGGGTGCTGGTGCGCGCCTCTTCCAACAAGCCCGAACTCGTTGTCGTGGTCGAATCCATGGCGAGCGAAGCCGACATGACGGACCTCTTCCGCAAGGAAGTGAAACCCCGCCTCGGCAAGCATCCCGAGGTCGGCGCCTACAACCAGGAAATCTGACCGGCCTTGCCTATACCGGCTGCAGCCGCGCCTGTATGCTGGCCTGATTCCACATCTGAAGCGGGACCCCCATGAAATTCTTTGCCGATACCGCCGATATTGATGACATCCGCGACCTCGCCGACTCCGGCCTGATCGACGGGGTCACCACCAACCCTTCGCTCATCGCCAAATCCGGCCGCCCCTTCGCCGAGGTGATCGCCGGGATCTGCGCCCTCGTCGAAGGCCCGGTCAGCGCCGAAGTCGTCGCCACCGACACCGCCGGCATGCTGCGCGAAGGCCGCAAGCTCGCCAAGATCGCGCCGAATGTCGCAGTCAAGCTGCCGCTCACCTGGGAGGGCCTCAAGGCCTGCCGCACGCTGTCCGGCGAGGGTATCCCGGTCAATGTCACGCTCTGCTTCTCGGCCAACCAGGCCCTGCTCGCCGCCAAGGCTGGCGCGGCCTTCATCTCGCCTTTCATCGGCCGGCTGGACGACATCCATATCGACGGGATGGAGCTCATCTCCGAGATCCGCCAGATCTATGACAACTACCTGTTCGACACCGAGATCCTCGCCGCCTCGATCCGTTCACCAAACCATGTCAGGCTCTCGGCTCTGGCCGGCGCCGATGTGATGACCGCGCCGCCTGCCGTCATCCGCAGCCTCGTTTCCCATCCGCTCACGGACAAGGGCCTCGCGGCCTTCCTCGCCGATGCAAAGAAGGCCGGGATCAAGGTCTAGACCAGGATCCCCACTGCCGGCCCGGGCAGGGATCAGGTCCGGACGTCATAGTCCTGTATCAGCGTCTCGGCAGGCAGCTGCATCGCCCGATGCAGGTTGCGAACCATCTCCATTGTCAGCTTTCGCTTGCGGTTGAGTACTTCCGAAACGCGGCTTCTGGATCCGAGCAAGGGTTCCAGATCATTGCGGCTCATCCCCATATCCTCCATGCGATGAAGAATCGCGGCGATGGGGTCGGGCGCGTCAATCCTGTCATGTCTGGCTTCATAGGCCTGCACCAGGGTGACGAGAACATCCAGCTCATCGCCCTCGGCAGAGTTGGCTTTCGCACCCATCAGCGCCTCGATCCGCCTCAACGCCTTGGCATGGTCTTTTCTTGTCCTGATGGGTGTCACGTCCATCGCGCCGTTCCTCTATATTGTTTGCGCGTCCACTTGATCATATTGCGCATGCGTTCCGACAAACCGAACATAGGCAACCCTGTAGGGGTAATTGATCCACACAATCAGGCGATACTTGTTGCCTGCGATGTTGAAGACAGCGCGGCCATCCTGCAGGATACTGGCATTCCGGTAGGTTCCCTTCACGTCACCCGGCGATTTCCAATCAGCCCGGGAGGTCACGGCATACCAGGATTTCAGCGCCTGCTCGCTGTCGGGATACTGTTTCCAGAAATCCTTCAGCGTCTTAAGAGCGATAATCCGCATCTGTCACTTGCCCCCTATAGCAAATTCCCATTTTGGGAACAAGCGGATTTCCCGGATGGGGATCATCCCTAATCTCGCTCACAGGCCCAGACAAGCAAACGCGACCCGAAGGACATTCCACCCATGACCACCCCCCAGTCCCGTGTCCTGATCATTGCCGGCTCCGATTCCGGTGGCGGCGCCGGCATCCAGGCCGACATCAAGGCCGTTACCCTCCTCGGCGGCCATGCCATGACCGCGATCACCGCGATCACCGCGCAGGACACCCGCGGTGTGCACGGCGTCTGGCCGGTCCCGCTTGACGGCGTCCTCGCCCAGATCCGGGTCACCCTCGCCGATATCGGCGCCGATGCGATCAAGACCGGCATGCTGGCGACCGCCCCGCTGGTCGAGGCCATTGCCGAGACCCTCAGCGAGGCCGCGCCCGGCATCGCGCGCATCATCGATCCGGTCATGATCGCCACCTCCGGCGACCGGCTGGTCGACCAGAAGGCCGCCGGCGCCATCCGCGCCGAGCTCGTGCCCCGCGCGCGCCTCGTCACGCCGAATGCGCCCGAGGCCGAAGTCCTCACCGGCAAGCCGGTCGAAAATCTTGACGGCCAGCGCCGCGCCGCCGAGCGCCTGCTCGAACTCGGCGCCCATGGCGCGCTGGTGAAAGGCGGCCATATCGGCGGTGCCATCATCCATGACGTGCTGCAGACGACGACGGGCGAATGGATTTTCGATTCGCCGCGCATCGAGACGAAGGCGACTCACGGCACCGGCTGCACGCTCGCCTCCGCCATCGCCGCCCTGATCGCGCAGGGCGTGAGCCTGCCACAGGCCGTCGAGCGCGCCCGGGACTATCTGCAGGGCGCCATCCGCCACGCCAGGGGCTATGGCGCCGGTCATGGCCCGGTCCATCATGGCTGGCTGCTGGAGGCGGAAAAATGAGGACAGATCCCGCCTTATCCACAGGGCAGGGCGGCGCTGACCCCTTGTTTTGATGGCCGAAACCGGAAAGTTGGCCTTTGCCTGTCCGACCGGCCTTCCAGCCGGGTTATAGCTTGCGGCAAGATGTATTCTCTCACCCGCCCCCTGCCGGACCTTCCCGCCAGCCTGCTTCTGCTGTGGCCGCTGATCTATCTCCAGCTCGTCCTGCTCAAGGCGCAGATCCGCCGGCGCTATGGGCGGGGCGTTCCGTATTATTATGCGATCTCGCGCGCCGGCCGCGTGAGCCTGCATCGCCTGCCGGTCGATGCCTGCGCCTCGGCCGCCTCGTCCGCGCGGCTGCTCGGCCTCCCAGACGCCGTGCGCCCCGGCCCCTGCGCCGCGGCCGGCCTCATCGGCCGCCGCGTCCTGCAAAGGCTGATGGGCGCTTCCCCCATGCCGGCATCGAAGCCCGGCGTCCCGCAGCCTTGCCGCATAACCAGTGGCGGCGGCGTGCTTCGCCCCTCTTCGCCTGACACATCATGAATTTGTCCCGTCGCGCGCAATCAGCTGTTCTCTCCCGCACCGGCCCGGCCGGACCTGCGGGCGCCCGTGCTGGCGGCTAGGCGGCGCCGCAAGGCCATGCCATGACGCCGTCGATGCCGGATGAAAGACCCCGCCCATGACCGTGCTGCCCTTCTACCAGGTTGATGCCTTTGCCAGCCGCCCCTTCGAGGGCAATCAGGCCGGCGTGATGCCGCTGGCGGATTTCCTGCCGGATGCGACGCTGCAGAAGATCGCGGCAGAAAACAATGTCGCCGAGACCGCTTTCCTCGTCCCGGCAGGGGAGGGCGTCTGGCGCCTGCGCTGGTTCACCCCGGCGGTCGAGGTGCCGCTCTGCGGGCATGCGACCCTCGCCGCGGCGCACACCCTGTTTGAAACCGGCGCAGCGACCGGCCGCACCATCCATTTCGACACGGTCCGCTCAGGCCGTCTCACGGTCCAGCGCCTAGATGATGGCCGCCTCGAAATGGACTTTCCCTCCGCTCCCATCCAGCCTGTTGCGGTCACGGACGAAATTGCCGATGCCTTTGGCGCCCGCCCGCTCGAAGCCTGGGCCGGCATGTTCTATGCCGCGCGCTTTGAGAGCCCCGATGCCGTCCGGCGCCTCGCCCCGGACGTCCGCAGGCTGAAGACCCTCGGCGCAGAAGGCGCAGGCTGGGACTGCGGCAATTTTGGCTGTTTCGCCCTCGGCGGCGAGAACGGCGCCGACGCCACCTCCCGCTTCTTCGCCCCCGGCTCCGGCATCGACGAAGACCCGGCGACAGGAACCTGGCACACGATGCTCGCGCGCATCCTCGCTGAACACTTCGCCCTGCGTGAGGCCCGCTGCCATCAGGCCTATCCAGGCCGCGGCGCCGATATAGGTGTCAAGCTGGACGGCGACCGCTGCAAACTGACGGGAACCGCCGTGACAGTGATTGAGGGACAGTTCCGGCTCTAGGGCCGTGGCTGTTTGACAAGCGGTCGCCGCCAGTATCATCTTCGTATGCAATAGATAATTGGGCGGGAACAATGTTGTTCAGGTCAATCGTACTTTCGGCCGTGCTCGCTGCACAGGTCGTTGCCAATGCAACGGCGGACGAAAGTAAGCATACTTTGAATTTCGGACAGTTGGTGGATGCCTGCAATCGGGATGATCCCAATTGGATCAGTTTTTGCGACGGGTATGTTCAGTCGCTAATTGATTCCTACTACAGTTTTAATGCATTCGATGAGATCAAAATTTGCCTTCCTGCAGGGGCAACCCGTGCGCAGTTGGCCGGTGCCGTCGCTAATACGGGTAAGGCATTGCTGGAGGTCGAACCAAGTTACTCGACTCGGAATGCTTCATTGGTCGCAATAGTGATATTGGGCAGGAAGTATCCTTGCTGAAATTGAGCCCTCCGCGCCTAGGCCGGCACGTCATTGCCCGCCCAGTCGAGACACCTGCCGCTATGTTCCGGACCCAGACCATCAATAACGTCCAGCAGGTAGCCCGCCGCCTCATCCGGCGAGAACAGCTTGTCCTCCGGCACGCCGGACTGGAAGGGTTTTGACAGCCCGGTATCCACCGTTCCCGGATGAAGGCCGACACAGATCGCCCCCGGCGCCCGGCGCGCCTGCTCGATGGCATAATTGCGGATCAGCATGTTGAGCGCCGCCTTGGAGGCCCGGTAGGCGTGCCAGCCGCCGAGACGATTGTCCGAGATCGAGCCGACCCGCGCCGAGAGCGCCGCAAACACGCTGCGCTCCTCGCGCGGCATCAGCGCCAGCATGTGCTTCGCGATCAACGCCGGGGCAATCGTGTTCGCCGCAAAAACGCGCGCGAAGGCGTCTTGTGTCTGCTGGCGATAGGTTTTCTCCGGTTGCAGGGTCTCGCCATCCGAGAGGATTCCGGAGGCTGCGATACACAGCCCCAGGGGCCCCGCCGCGCGCATCTCCTCCGCCAGGCGGGCGAGCGCGGCCTCGTCGAGGAAATCCGCCGCGCGGTTTTCCGCCCCCTCGATCGGCGCGCCCGATCGCGAGACGGCGAAAACGGTTTCATGATCGCCCCGCTGGACCAGCGCCCGCGTGAGCGCGGCGCCAATCCCGCCCGAGCTTCCAAAGACAATCGCTATCATGACACGGCCCTAGCTAGGGCGCGCGCGGGCGGCGAAAAGGAGGGAGGAGAGAGAGGATGGTGCCGCTTAGGTGACTTGAACACCTGACCCCATCATTACGAATGATGTGCTCTACCAGCTGAGCTAAAGCGGCATGCCTGTCCCGGCAATCCCCGCCTATACTGGCACGCTCCGGGAGGTGCAAGGCCTCAGCGCCCGGGTCATCCCGGACACGGCGTGAAGCGCCGCAGAGCCGGGACCTTGCCGGAGGGGCTGTGCGGCGAGAGACGGTCCCGGATGGCCGCTTTGCAGCCTCCGGGATGACACGGAACCCCGCCCTCAATCATCATCCGGCGCATAGTCGAGCGGCGGGGCCATCGCCGCCGTCGCGGCGCGGGGCGCGGGCGCCGGTCCGTCATCAGGCTGGGGCAGGGCGAGAACGCGCCCCGCTTCCAGCTCGCGGCCATAGCTTTCATAGCGCGGATGCACGAGCTGGCCGGTATCGCCGAAGGCATAGACCATCCGGCTCCAGTCGCGCGGGTCGAAATCGAAGGCGCCGCCGCGCGGGTCAATGTCGGACCAGTCGGGCTCGCGTGAGGCCGAGGCCGCCATCCGGCCCCAGCGCTGGGCCTCGCCGGTATCGCCGAAGCCTTTCAGGGCGCGCTCCATCAAGAGGCAAAGCCGCCCGGTCGGGTTTTCCTCGACCAGCACGGCAAGCGCGCGGATGGCGGCGACGAAATCGCCATCATCCATGGCCAGCTCGGCGCTCAGGATGCGGCTTTCGCGGTGGTTCGGGTGCGCGGCAATCAGGGCCTTCAGGCGGGCGGCGGTATTCTCGCGGCTGTCCTGCGCGACAAGGCGGCGGGAGAGCTGGGCGAGGGCCGGGTGCGGGCGGGTGCGCCAGGCGAGTTCGAGCACGCCCTGTGCGGCCTTGGTCTTCTCATCGGCCATCAGCAGGCGCGCGCCATGCCAGGCGGCGGGCGGGAAGCCGGGGGCGGCGCGGATCGCTTCGGCGAGCGCTTTCTGGGCGGCCGTTTTCTCCGTATGCGGCAGGCCGGTGGCGAGCGCGGTGTGCAGGACAGCCCGGCGGCGCTTCAGGTTCAGCCCTTCGATCAGGCCGCGCTTCTCGCCGAGCGCCAGGGTTTCGAGGGCCTTGTCCCATTCGCCCTTGGAGACCTGCAGGTCGAACAGGGAATTGAACGGCCAGTCCGCCTCCGATCGCAGGGCGAGGGCTTCACGGGCGCGGGCCTCGGCGGTCACCGTGTCGCCCCGTTCGCTGGCAGCGGCCGCCGCGCCGCGAAGGCCGGCAAGCTGGCCGCCCGGCAGGCGGGTCAACAGGCCCCAGGCACGCTCGGCGCCGGCCCAGTCATCATTGGCCTCGGCGGCGCGCGCCTCAAGCAGGAGTTTGAGGCGCTCGTCCTCGGCATGGCGCATGGCCTTTCGGGCCAGCTTCAGGGCGGACTTCGCGTCTCCCCCCTCGGCGGCCAGCAGGCCCTCGGCGAGGGCAGCATTGGCTTTTCGTGCTTTCGACACGCGGCGCGAACGGCTGAGCCGTCCCGGCAGGATCAACAGGCCCGTCGCCAGCCACCAGACAAGCGCTATCAGCGCGCCGAGCACGAACAGGAGGAAGACAGCGATCCCGGTACGGATCGAGACGACATCATTGCCGACCGGGAAAGTCACCTC
>DAIRTA010000042.1:0-13651 GCA_036804125.1 Hyphomonas sp. | reverse complement strand
CAAATAGGCGCAAATTCCTATCTAATCTGACTCCGAAGGCAAAGGTCAGAGGTTCAAATCCTCTTGGGTGCGCCACGTTTCCCTCGAGCCTGATCAGCGTCAGACGGCCTGGCGCGCGCCCGAGCCGAGATAGGTCCAGTTGCGCAGGACCATCTCCATCGGGCCGCGGCGGAAGCGCGTGCGCCAGAGGCTGGAGAAAATCAGCGAGATGACAGCAACCCCCGCAGCGATGGCGACGCAGGCCGCAGCGCCGAGGCTGGCGTAAAGCCCAAGGCCATAGGCCGAGAAGATCAGCGAAAAGAGAAGCCCCTGCAGGAGATAGGCTGTCAGGCTTGAAGTTCCCGCCCTGGCGAGAAAGGTCCGCACCGGACCGCCGCTGCCCGCTGCCCATTTCGCGATCAGGCCGAGGTAGCCTGCGGTGACGAAGGGGCTCGCGAGTGTCGTCAGTGCAAGCCCGAGGAGCGCCTCCGGTGATGTAAAGCTTTCGGCATTGACCATGACCCAGCCACTGACCAGTGCGATCAGCAGGCCGACCGGGAGAAAGACCCGCCGGCACCGGCCCCAGAAAGGGGCATCCGGACGCTCGATCAGGCCGTTTCGGACCGCAGCGAGACCAAACAGGAAGAAGGCGAAGGCGCCAATTCCCTGCACCATCAGAAACGGGCCGATCGAGGCGGTCCATTGCGAGACACGATAGGTGGCGGCCTCGGCAAAGCTGCCATTGCCGAATGCTTCAATGGCGCGCGCATCCTCGGCTGCGAGTTGTGCCATGGCGGCCTCGAACTCCTGCCCGCCAAAGGCGGCGCCGAGGGCAAATGTGGCGGCAAGCAGCGCCACAAGCAGGATCTGGACGATGTAGGCGCCGATGGCCCAGCCGATGAGTGTCCTCGCACTGGCATTGCGGAACAGGAAAAGCAGCATTCCAAGCATGGCATACATGACAAGAATATCGCCCCAGAAGAGGCAAATGATGTTCAGTGCACCGAAGAGTGCGAGGCCGATGATGCGCCGGGCATAGCGGCCACCAAAACCGGCACCGGCGCGCTCGGCCGAGGACATCTGGTGCGCGAAACCCACCCCGAACATGAAGGAGAACAGGGAATAGGATTTCAGCGCAAAAAAGGAAGCCACCAAGAAGAAAGCTGCCTTGTCGGCAAACGTATCGAGGCCCCCGGCGGCATACCCTCCTGCCGGCGGCCAGGCCAGGACACCGACATTGACCACGGCGATACCAAACAGGGCAAAAGCTCGCGTGAGATCCGGCATAACCTGCCGTCCAGCGGCCTCAGTTTCGGCTGCATAATTCATGATGCCCCTCCTTGCTTTCCGATAGCCATATGACGGATATGCGTAAATAAGCAATGGTTCATTGTGTGTAAGCAATATAAATTATTGAAGCACGAATATTGCATATTGAAAAGCAATAATTTGGCCTTATGCTAAGTCTGCGTTTGATTGGTCAGCGTCGACATTCTGATTGGAGCACCCCCATGTCTGACAGCAGTACAACCCTTGTCCTTGATGCTTCCCGGCGGCCACCGCTCGGGATGGATCTGCTGCGTATGAGCGCAAAGATGCTGGTGGGCGGCATCCTGCTAATCCTGCTTACGACCTGCGGGATCAGCACAATCGTAGCCGCCAGCTCTGGCGGCAGCAGCAGCCCCGTGGCCACTCCCGTCCTGCTGGGGGACTCCGGAGCATCCAAGACCATTCAGGAAATCCTTATTCAAGGACCAATCCTGACCCATGAACCCGAACAGTCAGGCCCCTTTTCCTTTTCCTCTGGCGGCGTGACGTATGGCTATAATGTTCAGAGGCAGCTCTTCGATGCCGCCGAGGACGATTCAATCCATGCTGTGCTCCTCCGGGTCTCGACGCCTGGCGGAACCATCGTCGGCAGTGAGGCGATTCACCGCGGCGTGCTGGCGGTGCGAGAAGCCGGCAAGCCGATCGTCGCTTATGTTGACGGCATTTCAGCATCTGGCGGGGTGTGGTCTACGGCTGGCGCAGACAAGATCTTTGCCGACCATGGCTCGATCATCGGCTCGGTCGGCGTCATTGCCGGGGGCATCATGGAGTATGACGATCCCGTCGCGCTGACCGGCTTCCTGAGCGGCGTTGAAACCCGCGGCGGCATCCGGCTCAGACTCACGACCGCTGGCCGAGGCAAGGATATCGGCAACCCGTTTCGTCCGATGACGGAAGATGAGCAGGCGACCCTCCAGGCCATGGCCGATGAGTTCTATGAGCGTTTCCTGGCCCATGTGGAAACCAACCGGAACATGCCGCGAGACCGCGTGCGTGACGAGTTCGGCGCCTCGATCTTCGCGAACGACTCAGCTGAGCGCAATGGCTATATCGATGGAACGAAGACCTATCGCGAGGTCGCCGAGTATATCGCAGCCGAGCTTGAAGCCGGGGAAGATTGGAAGCTGGTGCCGCCGCCAAAGACGGACACTAATCCCTTTGCCCAGATTTTCGGATCGGCCAGCTATGCGAGCACCGGCCGTTTCGAGGATCAGAAAGCGGCAATCCGTTCGCATGTATGCAGCGAACTTCGCAGCCAGGTGATCGTGATTTCAACGCCTCACTATACTGCGCTCTGCGGGATCTGAGCTTAAAGACTGGCGCGATGAATGACGGCCGGGCAGCGATGCCCGGCCGTTTCTACGAACTCATGGTATCCGACTCGCCAAAGCCAGCCTCTGAATCTGCAAGCGGTGTGGCTTGCTTCCTGAGCGGGGGTTCAAGAATCTCGGGCGGGTCCTGCTTCTGCAGGTAAATCGTCCGGCTGGGGAAGGCGAAGCTTGTACCTGCCCGCTCGATGATCTGCATGACGGCGACCGCGAGGTCTTCTTTTGCCTCCAGCCACTCACCCCAGTTGATGGTCTTCGTGAAGGCATAGACAAGAAAGTCGATCGAACTCGCATTGAATTCATCGACCCTCACGAACAGCGGCGCCTCGGGGGGCTTAGCAAAGCGGTCGTCCTTCACAATCCAGTCTTCGATCTCATCACGGATATATTTCAGCTGGCTGACCGTTGTCCTGTACTCGACACCTATCGCCCAGCGGATACGCCGGTGGGTCATGCGCGTGAAATTGGTGACCGCCGAATCGGACAAAAGGGCATTCGGCACAAAGACCGGGCTGCGATCGAAGCGGCGTATAAGGGTGGAACGGAAATTGATTTTCTCGACTGTGCCCTCGACAACGCCCTCCACGCGTATCCACTCTCCCGGCACAAAGCGTTTCTCTCCCAGGATAAGGATGCCTGCGATCAAATTCTTGAAGAGGTCCTGTGCGCCGAGGCCGACGGCAATACCGAAGACACCAAGCCCGGCCAGAAGCGGCGCAATCGCGATGCCCCATTGCTGAGCGACAGCACCAAAGCCAAGCACGATCAGGATGAACTGGAGTGCCTTCACCATCCAGTCGACAATCGCAGGCGAGAGTTTGTGGCGCAGGCCGCCGAAGGCATACTCCAGCGCCCGGACAGCGCGCGATAGTGTCCAGAAAATCGTGAGTGTCAGGATAGACTGGATGATGCCCGTAGCGATCGACTCTGCCCCCGGATCAAGTCTGATCACCTGCATGGAGGCATAAATCCCCAGAATGACAGGCACAATCTTGAGCGGGGTCGCTATGGCGCGCGCCAGCGCATCATCGACTTCGGTTTTTGTGCCCGCTGCCATGCGCAGTATCCAGTTCACCAGCGTATGGGCGAACACCCCCCTGAGCAGGAGCGCGGCCGACATGATGGCAACGACGATGACGATATCGCCATAGGTCAATCCGTAAGCGCCCTCGTCCCAGATATTACTCAGGAACTCGGCCCCATCCCGCACCCAGCCGGGGAGTCCCGCATCGATCGGGCCAACCCTCAGTGAAGCGGTCTCGCTCGGCGTGTTCCACATTGCCTGTTTCCCCATCTTGTTCACAGGGCCGTCTAGCGCAGCAGGGGGCTGGGGTTAACCCGCGCCCGGTAATGTCACATTCGTGTTACCCGCAAAATAGACTTGCCGCGACGGATCGGCGCCTTTGGCGCGTTTACTTAATTCAGGGCCCCTACCATTTACCAGAATGGCCCGTTCCGTAACTTGATAGATAGGCTGCTGGGGCTATTTCCGGAGGCAGAATGCCAGATATCAGTAATCCAGCCCTCCCTCGATTAGCCGGGAGCGCGGCAATGCTTGCGCTGATCAGCGCCTGCGTCTCCGTGCCTGATGCACCATTGCGGCCAGAGCCATTCCAGCTCCCGGACACTTTCCGGCTCGAGGCGGGAACAGAGACCGAACCTGCCGCTGACTGGTGGAAGGGGTTCGGCGATCCCGCCCTGGATCGGCTTGTCTCGGCCGCCCTTGCACAATCGCCCGTGCTGCGCGGTGCCAGCTTTTCGATCGACGAGGCCGAAGCGCTCTTGCGCCTAGCTCTCCTTGGCCGCGGCGCAGACCTGTCAAGCCGTGCCGGGGCAAGTGCCAGCCGTACGGCCAGCAGCGACGCTCGCCTTGATGTACGCGGCGATGCCGCTTTGCTTGCCGGCTGGGAATTCGACGCCTTCGGCCGGCTTGATGCCCTGATCGCAGCCGCCCGGTCTGACAGGCAGGGCGCGGTTGAACTGCGCCGGGATCTTGCCGTCTCGCTAGTGTCGGAAACAGCCCTAGCCTACATAACATTGCGTTCCTCAGAAGCGCGCCTGCAGGTGGCACGACGCAATAATGCGGTACAGCGAGAGAGCCTCGAGCTGGTCCGGTTCCTGTTTGAAAATGGAAGGACCACCCAGCTCGATCTGGCACGAGCCGAATCCCAGTTCCGCACAACTCTGGCCTCAATCCCGGTTTTCGAGGCTGAGATAGAAGCGTCGCGCAACCGGCTGGCCGCCCTGACCGGCCTGCCTGCCAGCGACATTGTTGCCGCCAGCCTTGCTGCTGTGCCAGCCGCAAGCGCCGCGGTGATACCCGAGATGCTGATCCCGCTCGAGACGGGGACACCGGAAGCCTTGCTGCGGCGGCGGCCGGATATACGGCTTGCCGAGGCCCGTCTGGCCTCGGCCCTGGCTCTTGGCAGCGCGGCACGCGCCGATCTCTTCCCGCGCATTACGGTCAATGCATCCTTCAGCGGGCTGATCCGCAATCGCGGTGTTGCGATCAGTGAAGACAGTATCGGGCTTGATTTCGGGCCCTCAATCAGCTGGGCCGGGCCGGACCTGCGCCGCGTCTACGCCCGGATCGATGCAGCGGATGCACGCTCACAACAGCTTCTGGCCGCCTATGAGAATGCAGTTCTGAACGCGCTGGCCGAAACCGAAACCGCGCTTTCCGACTATGCCGCAGAACGCCGGCGGACGGCCGATCTCAGCGCCGCCGGTGATGCCGCCCGGCAGGCTCTCGAACTGTCGACCCTGCGTTTCGAGCAGGGGCTGGACAGTTTCCTGGCCGTTCTGGACGCACAGCGAACGCTCCTCGACGCTGAGGACCGCCTCGTGCTAAATGAAGCGGAGACTGCGCGGCGCGCCGTGCGCGTCTATCGCGCTCTCGGCGGCATCTGGACAGACGAACAACTCGCCGCCTTCCAGGCAGGAACAGGACAGACATGATGCGCGCGTTCTCAACTTCCGGACTATATATCGGTGCAGTCGCGCTTCTGGCCGCATCGCTCGCCCTGTCGGGACATTCCCAGCAGCGCGGAGCCCGCAGCGGGCCTCCTCCTGCCAGTGTCTTCGTCGAGCCGGTACGGGAGGAGGCCTTTGCGACCCGTGTCGAGGCGATCGGCACGCTCGAACCGAATGAGCGCGCGGAACTCACGCTCAGCGCGTCAGACCGCGTGACAGCCGTATATTTCGAGGACGGCCAACGCGTGACGCAAGGCAAGACCCTGATTTCCCTCGCTCAGCGCGAGCAAGCTGCGCTGGTCGAGGCGGCAGAGGCAGATCTTGCCCAGGCCCGGCAGGAGCTTGCCCGCCTCGAACCGCTGGCCAGCCAGGGCGCCGTCTCCCAAACCGAGCTCGACGTTGCGCGCCGAAATGCGAATTCGGCAGCCGCCCAGCTCCGGGCGCTCCAGTCCCGGCAGAGCGACCGTGTTCTCGTCGCCCCGTTTGATGGCGTTCTAGGCTTTCGCCGCGTGAGCGTCGGCTCGTTCGTGCGTCCCGGCGACGTCGTTGCAACATTGATCGATGACAGCGTTATGCGTCTCGAATTCGCCGTGCCCTCCGGTTTTGTCCGCGCGCTGCAACCGGGCCTGGCCATCGAGGCCACGACCCGCGACCTGCCCGGGCGAGCATTCGAAGGCACGGTGGCAAGCATCGACAACCTGATTGATCCCGTAACCCGTTCAGTCCGCGTGAGGGCCATGATCCCGAATGCCGATGGCGAACTCCGCGCAGGCATGTTTGTGTCCGTCACATTGCTGGCAGAGCCGCGCCAGGCGCTATCGATCCCTGAGTCCGCCCTGCAGCCGATCGGACCGCAGACTTTCGTCTGGATTGCCGACCAGAGCATCGAGCCGCCGGTTGCCCGCCGTGTCCGCGTCGAGCCTGGCCAGCGTCAGGCCGGGCGGGTTGAGATCGTCGCCGGCCTCACACGTGACCAACTGGTGATCACTGATGGCGTGATGCGCGTGCGCGAGGGCGCCCCGCTGACAATCCGGGAGCCGTCGATGCTGCTGCCCGGCGTCTCATCATCGGCCGTGGGCGGTCCCGGCACGCCTGCCCTGAACTGAGGAGATCCGGCATGCTGCTATCGGATGTATCGGTCAAACGGCCCGTATTTGCCTCGGTCCTGGCCCTGCTTCTGGTCCTCGTCGGATTGATCTCCTTTTCTCGCCTTCCACTGCGCGAATACCCTGCCGTCGACCCTCCGGTGGTCTCGATTTCGACACGCTATCCCGGTGCTTCCGCCTCGGTAGTCGAGACCCGGATCACACAGGTGATCGAGGACCGGATTGCCGGCATTGAAGGCATCCGCTTCATCAATTCGCGGTCGAGTGACGGGCGCTCCAGCATTTCGGTGGAGTTCAATGTCGGGCGGGACATCGAAGCTGCAGCGAATGATATCCGCGACCGGGTGTCCGGCGTGCTGCGCCAGCTGCCGGCAGAAGCCGATCCTCCGGAAGTCGAAAAGGCCGACTCCGATGATGACGTCATCCTGTGGCTCAACCTTGCCAGCGAGACCATGTCCACCCCGGAGCTGACGGATTTCGCCAACCGCTTCATTGTTGACCGCTTTTCCGCCCTGGACGGGGTTGCGCGTATCCGTGTCGGCGGCGCCCGCGATTATGCGATGCGGGTCTGGCTCGACAGACGCGCCCTTGCGGCGCGCGGGATCGCCGTCAGCGACATCGAGCGGGCCCTGCGCTCTGAAAACATCGAGGCACCGGCGGGAAGCCTCGAGACCGGGGATATGACCTATGTCCTGCGCATCGACCGGCCCTTCCGGACAGCAGACGATTTCGCCGGGCTTGTGATCGCGCAAGGCGCGGATGGATATCTTGTGCGCCTCGGGGATGTCGCGCGGGTTGAACGCGGAACGGTTGATGACCGAACCATGTTCCGCGGGAATGGCGAGCCCATGGTCGGTCTAGGAATCAGCAAGCAGTCAACCGCAAATACCGTCGATGTCGCGCGGGCGGCCAAGCAGCTCGCCGACGAACTCAATCGCACCCTGCCCGAAGGCGTGCAAATCTATCGCGGCTTCGACAGCTCACTTTTCATTGAGGAATCGATCCGCCAAGTCTGGCTGACACTTGGCATTGCCGTTACTTTTGTCACAATTGTGATCTTCCTTTTTCTCGGCAGCATACGAACGACATTTATCCCGGCCGTTACGGTTCCGATCGCGATAACCGCAACCTTCATCGTTCTTTACGCCCTCGGTTTCTCGGTCAATCTCCTCACCCTGTTGGCGCTTGTCCTGGCTATCGGCCTGATTGTGGACGACGCCATCGTCGTGCTCGAGAACATTCACCGGCGGATGGAGGAATACGGGGAAACGGCCTTGGTTGCTGCTTTCCACGGCACCCGCCAGGTTGGCTTTGCGGTCATTGCCACGACACTTGTTCTGATATCTGTCTTTGTGCCGATTACCTTCATGCAGGGGCAGACGGGACGGCTGTTCACTGAATTCGCCATCACGATGGCTGCAGCCGTCGCCTTCTCAAGCCTTGTTGCGCTGACGCTGTCTCCCATGCTCGCATCGAAGCTGCTCAAAACGCATGGTGAAAGAGAGAGCCAGAAGAACCCGCTTTCGAGGCTCCCGGACCTTGTCGATGACCTCTTCAAGCGGCTTCGCAAGGGTTATTCTTGGCTTTTCGACCGCCTCGTCAAACGTCCAATCGTCATGGCAGCCGTGTTAGGTGCCATATTTCTCGGCAATTATACCTTGTACCAATCGATCGGCCAGGAATACGCCCCGCGAGAGGACCGTGGCGGTTTCTTTATGTCGGTACGCGGACCGGAGGGGGCCTCGTTCGAATACATGACGCGCTATCTCGACGAAATAGAGCGGCGCCTGCTGCCCTATACCGAGACTGGCGAGATCAGCCGGCTGCTTGTCAGGGCGCCCGGTTTTGGGGGGGATTCTTTCAATCAGGGCAACGTCATTGCCGTGCTTTCAGACTGGAACGCTCGCAGGCCCGCAGACGAGATCATCGGCGAAATCAACGCAAAGCTTGCCGATCTGCCTGGCGTGCGGGCCTTTGGCATGATGCGGCAGGGTCTTGGCGGCCGCGGCAGCGGCAAGCCCGTGCAGTTCGTGCTGGGTGGCCCCTCTTACGAAGATCTGACAGAGTGGCGTGACATCTTCGTGGCCGCGCTTGAGGCTGACAATCCCGGCATTGCCGATATCGACTGGGACTACAAGGAAACCCAGCCGCAATTCCGTATCCAGATTGATTACCAGAGGGCTGCGGATCTCGGTGTAACCGTCGCCGAGATCGGCAATACGCTGCAGACCATGCTCGGATCGCGCCGCGTGACGACTTACCTCGACGGTGGTGAGGAGTACGATGTCATTCTTGAAGGTCTGCGTTCGGAGCAGAACACGCCAAACGATGTCCAGAACATATTCGTCCGCTCAGCGCGTTCGGGAGAACTGATTCCGCTCACCAGTGTTGTGACCATAACTCCATTTGCAGACAGCCCGAGCCTGAACCGCTACAATCGCGTTCGGGCCATAACAATCGATGCAAGCCTGTTACCGGGCGTCAATCTCGGCGATGTGCTGGATCGGATGGAAGAGATCGTGCGCGATCAGCTTCCGGATGGAGCCTCTGTCGATTATCGCGGCCAGTCACTTGAATTCCGGTCATCAGGCGGCTCCGTCCTGTTCGTCTTTGCGATCGGGCTTGTTATCGTGTTCCTCGTGCTCGCGGCGCAGTTTGAAAGCTGGATCCACCCGATTGTCATTATGGTATGTGTGCCGGCTGCTGTTGGCGGTGGGCTGCTCGGGCTTTGGCTGGGCGGCCAGACGATTAATATCTACACGCAGATCGGCCTGATCATGCTGATTGGCCTTGCTGCCAAGAACGGAATTCTGGTCGTCGAGTTCGCGAACCAGCTTCGCGATCAGGGACTCGAATTCGACGCTGCACTGAAGGAGGCGGCGCTGGCGCGCCTGCGCCCCATCCTCATGACGGGGCTGACGACTGCAGCCGGGGCCATGCCCCTTATCCTGTCCTCCGGGGCCGGCGCGGAAACCCGTGCGGCGCTCGGCTTTGTTATCCTTTTCGGCGCAATGGCCGCCATGCTCGTCAGTGTACTGATTGTACCGGCTGCTTACAGCCTCCTCGCCCGTCGTACGGGTTCGCCCGGTGCTGTTGCGCGCCGCCTCGCGGCTGAAGAGGCCGCTGCACAACCCGCAGAGTAGCCGCGACTTGTAGTTGTATTTTCCAGTGCCTGCTGCGGATCGCTTGATCCGTCCATTTCCCCTTTGCATAGAGCGTGCAGATATGAACACGGGCGGGATTGCGGCGGCGGCCGGACAAGCCTGGCTCGATTTTCCTGCCCCCCTGTGGAAAAGGCTTCGCAGATGAACCTGTTCTTCCGTTTTCTGCGCATCTTTCTGTCAGCAGTCTTTTCCCGCAACCGAACCGGGCTCCTCGATGTGCACACCTTGCGGTCGGCTGTCTGGATCGGCGACCAGGATCCAATGGGTCACATGACCAATTCGCGGTACTCCTCACTCACCGATCTGGCGATCATGAACTATATGGGCCGCACCCGCACTTTCAGCGCCTTCCGGAAAAAGGGGTGGCTGCCGATCATTCAGTATGAGTCGTTTGTGTATTGGCGCAGTCTTCGCTATCCGCAGAAATTCGAGATACAAACCCGCCTCGTTGGTTGGGAGGGGCGGTATATGTGCTTCCATCACCAGTTCCAGTCTTCAGGGCGGGTGTGCGCAGAGAGCCGGATGATTGCCCGGCTGACAGGGCGCCGCAAAGCCGATGTCACGGCGGAGATGGCCATGGAGGCCCTCGGCGTCTCCCTCGAAAGTCCGCCTCTGGACAATGATTTTCTTACCATCATCAAACACCTCGATAACCGCAGCTTCTGAAACGATGCGACAAACCATTCTGATCGACTGCGACCCCGGCATCGATGATGCCGTAATGCTTATGATGGCGCTGGCCGCAACGGATCTGCATGTCGCCGCCATCACGACTGTCGCCGGCAATGTGCCACTCGACAAGACGAGCCGGAATGCCCGCCTCATCTGCGAGCTGATGGGACGCCGTGATGTGCCGGTTTTCGCAGGCTGCCCTCGCCCGATCCTGCGTCCACCGGTCACCGCCGAAGCGTTTCATGGCGAGGAGGGCCTTGATGGCATTCCTGTTCAGGAGCCAGCCCTGCCGCTCGCACAAGGCCATGCTGTGAACCAGCTCATCTCGGCTCTGGGCACCGCCCCTCCAGCCAGCCGCACACTGATTGTCACCGGGCCGATGACCAATATTGCGGCCGCATTGATAATGGCCCCGGAGATCGCCGAAAATGTCCGCAACCTTATTGTCATGGCCGGCGCAGACAGTGAAGGCGGCAACATCACGCCATTTGCGGAGTACAATGTCTTTGCCGACCCGCATGCCGCCGCTGTCGTGTTCGCCGCACCTCTGCCCATCACGGTGCTGAGCCTTGATGTTACCCATACCGTCCGGGCCGAGCCTCAACGGCTTGAAAGGCTTCGCGGGGGCGGCTCGGAACGCGCCTTACTCGTTGCCGACCTCTTGGAAGCTGCCAACAGGCTGGAACAGCGCTGGAAACCGGGCCTCATGGCCCCGATGCATGACCCCTCAACCATCGCTTACCTTCTTCGACCGGAGATGTTCAGCGGGCACCGTTGCAAGGTCAGCGTTGACACCCTGCCCGGCGAACAGTTCGGGCAGACCCGCATCGTTCGTGATACCGGCGGGCCGCATTTCTGGGTAACGGATTCAGATGCTGACGGCTTCTTCGCGCTCATCGAAACACTGATGGCTGCGCCATGATCACCGTCGTCGGCTCGGTGAATCTCGATCTCGTCGCCAGGGGCCCGTCCCTCCCCCGCCCGGGTGAGACCGTGACAGGGGCGCGTTTGTCACGTTTTCCAGGCGGCAAGGGCGCCAACCAGGCGCTGGCCGCCCGCCGTCTCGGCGCAGAGGTCCGCCTGATCGCTGCTGTGGGTAATGACGGAATGGCGGAAGAGGCG
The DNA here is from genome assembly GCA_036804125.1 of Hyphomonas sp. Lineage (GTDB taxonomy): Bacteria > Pseudomonadota > Alphaproteobacteria > Caulobacterales > Hyphomonadaceae > Hyphomonas. The sequence continues at coordinate 1,978 of DAIRTA010000042.1, read as the reverse complement.
CTCCAGCTCCTGCGTGCGGGCGGTGTGGACCTCTCCGGAACACAGTTCATTGCAGGTGAAACGACAGGCGTCGCATTGATCGCGGTATCCTCTGAAGGAGAGAACCAGATCATTGTCTGCCCCGGCGCCAACAAGGCATTGCGGCCGCACGATATCGGAATGGTCACGATAACTGCCATGATCGGCGTGCTTGAGGTCGATCCGGCCGTGCTCCTGGCTGCGGCCAATGCGGCAACCGGTTTTGTTTCCCTCAACCTCGCACCGGCCCTGCCCGTGCCCGATGCCCTGTTGCAACGCGCCGGCCTCATCAGCGTGAATGAGACTGAAGCGGCCTTCTACGGGCCTGCCCTGCATGAGTCCCCTGCGCTCATCGCAATCTCACGTGGGGCCGATGGCGCTGAACTCTGGCAAGGTGGCACGCTGCTGGCGCGGGCCCGCCCTCCAGAGATTCGGGTCGCCGACACAACGGGCGCCGGCGACTGCTTTACGGCAGCGCTGACCATTGCCCTTCTGGACGGTCAACCCCCGGATCAGGCCCTTCGCTTCGCGGTCGCAGCAGGCGCCGCAGCCTGCACAAGGCCGGGCGCACAGCCCGGCATGCCGTCCCGCGCCGAGGTCGAGGCTCTATTGGCTCAGACCAAGGGCTGAGACCCGAACGGCAGAGCACAAGCCTGATACCGCCGGACGGCAAAGATTGCAGGCTCAGACAAGCTGAGGCAAAGGCCAGCCGCGCCGGGCACATGCCGCAAGCAGGGTATTGCGAAGCAGGCAGGCAATCGTCATCGGTCCGACGCCGCCGGGTACGGGCGTGATCCATCCGGCGGCAGCCGCGCAACTCTCATAATGCACATCCCCGACAAGCCTGGTCTTGCCTTCGCCCTTCTCCGGGGCAGGGACACGGTTGATCCCGACATCGATAACAACCGCACCGGGCTTCACCCAGTCGCCCCGTACCATTTCAGGCCGTCCCACTGCCGGCACGAGAATGTCTGCACTGCGGCAGAGGGCCGGCAGGTCTTCCGTGCGGCTATGCGCGATGGTCACGGTACAATTCTCCGCGAGGAACAGCAGCGCGGCCGGTTTTCCGACCAGGATGGAACGCCCGAGAACGACCACGTGCCTGCCTGCAAGCTTGTCGCCTAGCGCCTCACCTGCAAGCATGACGCATCCCGTAGGGGTGCAGGGGCGAAGGCCCGCTTTGCCGAGGAAAAGCCGGCCCGCGGACGCCTCTGTCAGCCCATCGACATCCTTGGCCGGATCAATCAGCGCGATCGCGCGCTCCGCATCGAGGCCGCCGGGAAGGGGTAACTGGAGAAGAATACCGTCTACGGATGGATCGGCACTGAGACCGGAAATCACCGTGTCGACTTCGCTCTGGCGGGCTGTTTCCGGCAACCGGTGGTGGCGGGAGATCATGCCCGCCGCTTCGGTTGCACGGACCTTGTTGCGGACATACACCTCGCTGGCCGGATTGTCCCCGACAAGCACGACAGCCAGGCAAGGCTGCTGTGGAAGGCTGGCGGCCGATACGGTGATTTTCCCGCGCAAGCGGGCCGCAAGCGCGACTCCATCCAGAAGCTGTGCGTCCATGCTTTCGTTGCTCCTGATCCGGTCTTCCGAAAGCCCGCTAGAAGGGTACGGCGGGATAGAGATAACGGGCGATGACCTGGCGCAGGAAAAAGATGATCAGCAGCACGATAAGTGGCGTGATATCGAGCCCCGACATCTGCGGGAGCATACGCCTGATCGGGCGGTAGACCGGCTCGGTGAGGCGCTGCAGCCCTTCCCAGAGGGATCTGACTGTCGGGTTCTGGATGCTGATGACGTTAAAGGCGACCAGCCAGGACATGACGGCCTGAATAATGATGATGAACGTGGCGATGTTCAGGATCAGCAGGATGATATCCAGGACCACCAGCATGACGAAGCCTCCGGGGCAGCAAGGGTTTATCAGCCGCTTTAAGAGGGTTCGGCCTGT
>DAIRTA010000041.1:0-14068 GCA_036804125.1 Hyphomonas sp. | reverse complement strand
ACCCGCCGCCTCACCCTGCTGGTGCGCGGCGCGCGATGCGGTGGCTGCCTCGCAAAAATTGAGACGGCAGCGCGCGCCCTGCCCGGTATCACTGCCGCCCGCCTCAACCTATCGAGCGGCCGTCTCGAGATCAGCGGAACCCCCGCGATGGATGCCGCAAAAGTAACACGCGCCATCGCGGAACTCGGCTATGGCGTTCAGCCGCTAGACGAGGACCGGGCGGGTAATCCCGGCCAGGAAGAAGAGCGCGCTTTGCTTATCGCCATGGGCGTTGCCGCCTTTGCCACAGCAAACATCATGCTTCTGTCGGTCTCTGTCTGGGGCGGCTTCGGCGAAATGGGAGAGGCAACCCGGCAGGCCCTGCATGCCGTCTCCGGCCTGATCGCCCTGCCTACGGTCCTGTATGCGGGCCAGCCTTTCTTCCGCTCGGCCTTCAGCGTCCTGCGCCGGGGGCGGACCAATATGGATGTGCCGATTTCGCTCGCCCTGATCCTTGCTTTCAGCGTCAGCGCGGCTGAGACGCTGGCCGGCGGGCGCCATGCCTATTTCGACGCCGTCGTGATGCTGCTCTTCTTCCTGCTGATTGGCCGTTTCCTCGATGCGCGCGTGCGCCGGCGGGCCTATTCGGCGGCGCGCGACCTCGCCGCGCTCGCCAATCGCTCCGTCACCCGCCTCAGCGAGTCCGGCCGGGCCGAGACCGTCCGCGCCAGCGCCATCCAGCCCGGCGACCGTATCCTGCTGGCCCCCGGCGAACGTGCCGTCATCGACATGACGATCCTCGATGGCGCTTCGGAGCTTGATGAAAGCCTCGTCACCGGCGAGACCCACCCCCGCGCCGCTGCAGAGGGGATGTCGGTTCTGGCCGGCGCGGTCAACCTGACCCGGCCCCTGACCGGGCGTGCGATCGCGGCGGCGGGCGACTCCCTTCTGGCCGATATCGGGCGTATGCTCGAGGCGGGCGAGCAGCGCCGTTCGGCCTACCGCCAGATCGCTGACAAGGCCGTCAGCCTGTATGTGCCGCTGGTGCATGCCACCGCCCTGATCACCTTCCTCGGCTGGTATCTCGCCGGCGCGGGCCTGCGGGAAGCCATCCTGATCGCTGTCTCGACACTGATCATCACCTGCCCCTGCGCGCTGGCGCTCGCCGCGCCGGTAACCCAGGTCGTCGCCGCAGGCCGCCTGTTCCGCATCGGGGCCTATCTGCGCTCCGGCGACGGGCTCGAGCGTCTCGCCACGGCCGACCATATCGTCTTCGACAAGACCGGGACACTCACCCTCGGTGCGCCGGCGCTCGGCAGCTCCCTGCCCCGTGAGGTGCTGATGGACGCCGCCTGCCTCGCGCGGGCGAGCCGCCATCCGCTCTCGCGCGCGATCGCCGGCGCCGCCGGGCCCGGCCCGATAGCCGAGGCGCTGCGCGAAGTCGCCGGGCAAGGGCTGGAAGGCCGCATCGATGGCCGGCTCTGCCGTCTGGGCTCAGCCGAATGGACAGGGGCGAAGGCCGCCGCCGGGTCGGGCGCAACGCTTTACTTCGCCTGCGAAGGCACGCCCCCTGTTCCCCTCCGTTTCGAGGATCGTCTCCGGGATGAGGCCGGCGAAGCCGTCCGCCAGCTTCGCGATATGGGCCTCAGCGCCGAAATCCTCTCCGGTGATACCGCAGACAAGGTTGCCGGGGCCGCTGCCCGGCTCGGGCTTTCTGACTGGACCGCTGCCGCCTCGCCGCGCGACAAGGCTGCTAGGCTGGAGACACTGCGCGCCGAAGGCCGCCATGTGCTGATGATCGGCGACGGGCTGAATGATGCCGGTGCGCTTGCCCTCGCTCATGCTTCGCTCGCTCCCGGAGGAGCCATCGATATCAGCCAGTCAGCCAGCGATGCTGTCTATTCCGGGGGGCTGGAAACCGTTCCGCGCATCATTGCCCTCGCCCGCGGGGCGCGCTCGGTCATGGTCCAGAATTTTACCTTTGCCGCGCTCTACAACCTGGTTGCTGTTCCGATCGCCGTAACCGGCCACGCCTCACCACTGGTAGCCGCCATTGCCATGTCGGCGTCTTCGATTATCGTCTGCCTCAACGCCCTGCGCCTGAATGCAAGCGAGAGGGGTGCCATATGAGCAGCCTGATCTTCCTGATACCGATTGCCCTCGGCATGGGGCTCATGGGCCTCCTCGCCTTTCTCTGGGCAGTGCGCACAGGCCAGTTCGACGATCCGGACGGCGCCGCCCACCGGATCCTGATCGATCCGGACGAGCCCCTTGGCAGGGGCTGAAGAAATCAGGCCGGGCAGGTCCGCCGCGCCCCGCTCTGTGCCCGCTCAGTGAGACAAGAGCAGCGGAAGCGGTGGATCCCGGAGCAGGCTGCGCGTCACCCCGCCAAACAGGGCCTGTTGCAGGCGGGAATGGCGATAGCCGCCCAGCACCAGCAGGTCAGCGCCCTCGGCATTGGCGACCTCCGTCAGCACGGTATGCGCCGCGCGGCCCAGCCCGGCCTCGTTGCGCAACTCGACCTTGAGGCCATGGCGGGCAAGATGCGCGGCAATATCCATGCCCGGCGCATCGCCATGCGAACGGCTGCCATGCTTGGCATCGACGGTGACAATCACCGCCTCGGCGTCTGGCGCGGCAAGCAGCAACGCATCATGCATCGCGCGCGCCGCCTCGCGGCTCTCATCCCAGCCGAATACGATTTTCCGCCCGACCGGCCCGCGCTTCCAGTTCGCCGGGGCAACCACGACCGGCCGCCCGCTGCCCAGCAGGGCTCCCTCGATCATCTCTGCATAGGGCTGGGCATGTTCGCCCGTCGGCGCGCGCATGACCGTAAGGTCGGCATGCCGGCCGATCATCGCCATCAGCTCCTCGGTATTGGCCGAATAGGTCTTGTGGCGGCGCAGCTCGACCGGGCGCGACCGGCCCTTCAGCCTCTCGTCCGCCACCTCCCAGAAGTGCTGGATCGCAGCATTGTTCTCATTGAGCTGATTGGCATAGGCCGCGCCGGCACCATACTCGGCATAAAGATAGACGGTTGCGAGCAGGCCGACCGCAGCACAGGCGAGATGCGCCCCGCTGGCCTCTGCGAGTGTCTCGGCCAGCTCTAGGGCGGCCATGTCGTCATCCACGCTGGTAAGGCAGACGACGATGTCGTTCAGTTTCATTCCGGTCGCCCGGCCGCGGGCTTGTGCGCCGTCAGCAGCGCGGGAAGGCGATTCAGCCGTAGTCATGATAAGGCTCCTTGCAAAGAGTTAGCGTTCCAGCAGGCCCCAGCATCCCTTCAGGCAAGCCGCACCGTCCATACGTATATGCCGCGATTGAAGCCGAGGACGGATACAGTCGTTTTTTCCGGGATTATCGGCGCGCCTGCCTTTGCAGGCAGCCCGGATACCGGCATGATCATGAGGAAGGGACTTCCAGGATGACACGCAAACCTGCGGCGCGCCGCGCCCTGCCGGCTGAACCTGCCGATGCTTTCGGGCCTCTCTTTGCGAACGCCGGAACGCCGCGCCTGCCCGCCGCCATCGTGCACCCGGTTGACACCCTGTCGCTCACGGGCGCGCTCGAAGCGCATGAGCGCGGCCTGATCACGCCGATCCTGGTCGGCCCGCGCCACAAGATCCTTGCGGCGGCGGACAAGGCCGGCGCGGATATTTCCGGCCTCGACCTTGTCGACGCCCCGCACAGCCATGCCGCCGCCGAGGAAGCTGTGCGCCTGGCCGCTGCCGGCGCAGCCAATGCGCTGATGAAGGGCGCCCTGGCGACCAGCGAGCTGATGGCCGCCTGCGTGGCCTCCGGCGCCGGCCTGCGCACCGACCGGCGGATGAGCCATATCTTCGTAATAGACACGCCCGCCTATCCGAAATGGCTCCTGATATCGGATGGTGCGCTGAACATCGCCCCTGACCTGATGACGAAACGCTGGATCGTCCAGAACGCCATTGATCTCGCCCAGGCACTGGGCGTTGCCGAGCCGCTGACCGCAATCCTCTCAGCAACAGAGGTCGTCGATCCGAATATTCCGTCTACGGTCGAGGCGGCCGCGCTCTGCAAGATGGCAGACCGGGGCCAGATAACCGGCGGGAAACTGGACGGCCCGCTGGCTTTCGATCTCGCCGTGTCGGCGGACTCCGCCCGCGCCAAGGGCCTCGTCTCGCCGGTAGCCGGCGCGGCCGACATCCTGATCGTGCCGGGGATCGAGGCGGGGAACATGCTGGCCAAGCAGCTCGACTATCTTGCCGGGGCGGCAGCGGCGGGAATCGTTCTTGGCGCGAAGGTCCCCGTCATCGTGACCAGCCGCTCGGACTCGGCGCTGGAACGGGCCGCGTCCTGCGCGCTCGCAGCGGCCTATCGCGCCTGGAGCGGAGCGCCCTGATGCGTGCGGGGCGCCTGATCGCAACCCTGAATACCGGCTCATCGAGCCTCAAATTCGCGGTCTATTCACCACAGGCAGGCGAGCCGGGGCCGCCGCGCCTGCGCGGGCAGATCGCGGGCCTGCCGGACAGCCCGCGCCTCTCCGTCAGCGCGGCCGAGCCGGCCACCGCGGAAACCTTCCGCGCCGCACTGGACCTGTCCGATCTCAACCCGTCCGTGCTGGCTCCCCGCCTGATTGGTGGGATGGAAAAAGCCTTCGGCAAGCGCCTGCACGCGGCCGGGCACCGCATCGTTCAGGGCGGACCGGACCTCAGCGAGAGTGTGCGGGCGACACCGGAGCACATCGCCCGCCTTTCCCGCCTGAGCCCGCTTGCGCCCGACCACCAGCCGCATAATCTCGGCGCCGTCGAAGCCCTTGCCGAGGCCCGTCCGGAATTGATCCAGACCCTCTCCTTCGACACGGCCTTCCACCGCAGTCAGCCCCGCCTGGCGCAGCTTTATGCCCTGCCCCGCCGGCTGAGCGAGGAGGGGATTATCCGCTATGGCTATCACGGCCTGTCCTATGCCCATATCGCCCGGCGCCTGCCGGGCCTGTTTACCGGGCGGTCCTGCCGCAATGTTCTCGCCTGCCATCTCGGCAGCGGCGCGAGCCTGTGCGCCCTACAGGACGGAAAGAGCCTCGCTTGCAGCATGGGCTTTTCGGCCCTGTCCGGTATCCCGATGGCGACACGCTGCGGCGATATCGATCCGGGCGCCCTGCTCTATCTGATCCAGGAGCAGGGCTATTCTGCCGAAGCGGTCTCGAAACTGCTGCGGCTGGAGTCCGGCCTGCTCGGCGTCTCCGGTATCAGCGCCGACATGCGCGAGATCGCGGCGAGCCCGGCCCCGGAAGCGCGCGAGGCGATTGATCTCTTTGTCTACCGCATCGTGCGCGAAGCCGGATCGATGATCGCGGCGCTGGGCGGACTCGATGCGATCATTTTCACGGGCGGTATTGGCGAAAACGCACCGGACGTGCGCGCGGGCATCGTCGCCGGGCTGTCCATGTTCGGAGCCGAGATTGACCCGGTTGCGAATAATGACGGCGCACAGGACCTGACCGCAGAGACCTCGCGCATTGCGATTGCTGTTATCCCGGCCGATGAGGAGGACGAGATTGCGCGCGGTTGCCTTCCGCAGCTTGGCAGGAGCAAGGCCCGTACGCCGATTTAAGGAACCCTCCTTATGCCGAACCCTGGCGTTTTGTGTTAAGGTCGCAAGCATGGGGCTGTTGCATGGTAGCCATCCCAAAAAGGAGAGACCTGAACATGACGCGCACCACCACGTCCAATGAAACGGCAAAGGCGTCAACTCGCCGGACACGCCGCCCGCAAGAGGAAAACGCAATGCTCTGGCCCATGGCGGGCTTCGCCATGACCAACGGTCAGGGCTTGCCGCCCAGTCCGGCGCTTGATGGCCTGCGGCGCTTCAGTGAATTCAATCTCGAGATGGCCCGGTTCATGGCCGAGCGCACCCGCAAGAACATGGGCACCATGGCGGCCTTTGCGGCCTGCCGCTCACCCCAGGAAATGATGACAGTCTGGCGCGATGCCACGCTCGAAGCGGTCGAGGATTACATGACGGAAACGGGACGCCTGATCGACGCCCCCCGTGACACGCACAACTAAGCCTAAGCGCAAGGCCGCGACGGAGCAGTCCCGCCCCCGCCGGCTGAAGCGGGAAGCGGAAGCTATGGCAGAGGCGGGCCCTTGCGCCCCGCAGGATACTGCCGAAGACCAGTTGCGCGAACTCGACCGGCGCCTGCGCGGCCGCTATGCCCTGATCACGGGCGGGCAATCGCCCTGGGCGGCACTTCAGGCCTGGGAAGACTGGCTGTTCCATTTATCCGTCTCACCGGCCCGGCAGCTCGAACTTCTCTGGCGATGGTCAGAGGCGCTAGGCCAACTGGCCGCGCATGCCGGGCAAACCGATCCGGAGAATTGGGCGTTCAGGCCGGAAGCCGGCGACCGGCGTTTCCGAAGCGCCGGATGGGCAAAGGCGCCTTATCACATGATGGCTCAGGCACACCTGGCGGCCGAAGCCCAATGGAATGCCGCAACCAGCTGCCTGCGCGGCGTCGCCTCGCATCACGAGCGGCGCGTCGCTTTCATGGGTGACTCCGCGCTGAATGCCTTCGCGCCTGTGAACTTTCCGTTGACCAATCCTGATGTGCTTGAGGCGGCCCTCAACACACGCGGGCAGAACTTCCAGCAGGGGCTACGCTTCCTTCTCGGGGACATGGCACGCCTCGCACGCGGCGCAACACCCGAAGCAGCCGATCATTGGCAACTCGGCGAGACCATGGCCGCCACCAGGGGCGAGGTGGTCTTCCGCAACAATCTATTCGAGTTGATCCGCTATGCCCCTTTGACCGAGATGGTTCATCCCGAGCCTGTGCTGATCGTGCCGGCCTGGATCATGAAATACTATATCCTGGACCTGACGCCCGAAGAGTCTTTCGTCCGCTGGCTGACGGAACAGGGGTATCAGGTATTCATCATGTCCTGGAAGAATCCGGGCCCGGAGTTCAGCGAGACGGCCTTCGATGATTATCGCCGTGAGGGAGTCATGGCGGCGCTCGACGCCGTTCAGGATGAATGCGGCGAACAGCCGGTCCACGGCGTGGGTTATTGTCTCGGCGGCACTGTGCTTTCGATCGCGGCTGCGGTGATGTCGCGCAACCGGGACGCGCGTCTGGCGTCACTCACACTCCTTGCGGCCCAGACTGATTTCAGGGAAGCCGGTGAACTGCTGCTGTTCATTGATGAGAGCCAGGTCGCCCTGCTCGAAGACATGATGCATGTTGAGGGTGTGCTCGATGCCCGGCGGATGTCAGGCGCATTTTCCATGCTGCGGGCGCATGACATGATTTATGCCAAGATGGTCGACCGTTATTTCCTTGGAAAGGATACCAGCCATGGCGCGCTTGATGCCTGGCTGGCGGATGCAACGCGGATGCCTGCGCGAATGCATAGCGAATACCTCCGCCTTCTGTTCCTCGAGAACCGTTTCACTCATGGCCAGATGCCCGCCGGGGGCTACCGTGTGGCGGTAAAGGATATCAGAGTGCCCGTCTTCGCCCTTGGCGCTGAACGCGATCATATCGCGCCATGGCAATCTGTATACCGTATTGCCCTGCATAGTGCAGCGGATGTGAAGTTCGTCCTGACCGGCGGAGGCCACAACACCAGCGTCGTCAGCCCGCCGGGAAAGCGCGGCGCCTATTATTTCACGGCTGAAACCATTCCCGCTACGGTCTATCTTGAGCCCGATGCCTGGCTTGATCAGACAGAGCGCCAGGAGGGCAGCTGGTGGCCGGAATGGCTGGCCTGGCTCAAGCAACAGTCCCGAGAGACACCGCCTGTGCCGGCCCCGACACTCCGGCGAGGTCAAGGCCCTGCGCCGGGGCGTTACGCATTTGAGCGATGAGCCTGCCCTGAACCCGGCCCACCGAGCCTGAGGCGCACCTGCTTTTCCGACTCGATGATCGCAAACAAGGCAACGCCCACGAGAACGATCAGGATCCCGTCAAACAGCGGAACGGCCTCAGTGCCGAACATGGCCTGCAGGCCGGGAATATAGGTTATCGCAAATTGCGCTGCGGTGATGGTGATCACGGCATACCAGATGAAGCGCGTGCCGCGTAAGGCCTTCCAGGTCAGCGAGGTGCCATAGATGTTCCGGATAAAGAACAGGTAGGCGATCTCCATTACGACAAGCGTGTTCAAGGCAATCGTGCGCGCCAGCTCGAGCGAATAGCCTCTGTCGACGGCATAGAGATACATGCCGAAAACGCCGGCGAGAAAGAGTATGGAGACGAACGCGATCTGCCAGACGAGGGCACCGGATAACAGCCCTTCATCACGGCGTCGTGGCGGGCGCTGCATCGTGCTCTCCTCGGTCGGCTCGAAAGCAAGCGCAATCCCGAGTGTTGTGGCCGTGACAAGGTTGATCCAGAGAATCTGCACCGGCGTGATGGGAAGCCCGAGGCCGAAGAACAGCGCTACGAGGATGGTCGCGGCCTCCCCGGCATTCGTCGGCAGTGTCCAGCTGATGACCTTCTTGATGTTGTCATAGACGGTGCGGCCTTCCTGCACTCCCGCCACGATCGAGGCGAAGTTATTATCGGCGAGGACGACATCCGAAGCTTCCTTGGCCGCTTCCGATCCTTTGCGGCCCATGGCGATGCCAACATCTGCCCGCTTGAGCGCCGGGGCGTCATTCACCCCATCACCCGTCATTGCGACACTCAGCCCGCGGGCTTGAAGCGCGGTGACGAGACGAAGCTTGTGCTCCGGACTGGTCCGGGCAAAGATGTTCACATCTTCGATCGTGGCCTGCAGGCGGGCCTCATCCATCTGGTCGATATCGGCGCCGGTAAGGACATTGCCGGGATGCCGCAAACCGATCTGCTCGCCGATAGCGGCCGCCGTGCCGGCATGATCGCCTGTAATCATCTTCACCGCGATGCCGGCCTTGTGGCAGTCCGTGACGGCGGCCACCGCTTCGGCACGTGGCGGGTCGATCAGTCCGGCGAGGCCGAGCAGGACAAGGCCCTCTGCGAGTGCGTCGGTGCCGAATTCCGCCGGTGCGGCGTCGAGTTTCTTCTCTGCAAGGGCCAGGACGCGCTGACCCTGCTCCGCGATTGCATCGGCGCGCTGGCGCCAGGCCTCGGCATCGACCGGCTGGTCGCTGCCATCGGCGGCGCGTTCAAGGCCCGTGAGTTCGATCACCTGCTCTGGCGCGCCCTTGAGGCATATCAGCGCCCCGCCGCTCGTATCGGCATGCAGGGTCGCCATGTAACGATATGCGGCGTCGAACGGGATTTCACCGATGCGCGGATGCTCGGCCTCAGCGGCGTTGCGCGGCATAGCGAGCTTGGCCGCAAGCGCGAGCAAGGCGCCCTCCATGGGATCGCCCTCGACCTGCCAGCCCTCAGGCGTCTCCACAAGGGCGGCATCATTGCAGAGCGCTGCGACGCGGGCAAACGCAGCAAGGCTTGCCGGGTCAGAGCCGGTCACCTCCCCTTCCGGGGCATACCCCTCTCCGGCGATCTCCGCCTCACCCCCGGCCGTAGCGACTTTTGCGGCGACCATCTCGTTGCGCGTGAGCGTTCCGGTCTTGTCGCTGCAAATCACCGAGACTGAGCCGATCGTTTCGATCGCCGGCAGGCGCCGCACAATAGCATTGCGGCGGGCCATCGCCTGAACGCCCACCGCCAGGGTAATCGTCAGCACGGCGGGCAGGCCTTCGGGGATCGCCGCGACAGCGAGGCTGACGACCGCCATGAACATGTCGATGAAAGGGAAATGATCGACGAAGTAGCCGAAGAGAAGAAGCAGGCCGGAGATCAGAAGGATCAGGATCGTCAGCCAGCGGGCAAAGCCGCCCATCTGCGCGACAAGGGGTGTTGTCAGCGTTTCGACCTCACTCAGGAGGCCGCTGATCCGGCCGATCTCGGTCTGCGCGCCGGTGGCCGTCACCATGCCGCGTCCGGTGCCAGAGGTAATCAGTGTGCCGCTGAAGGCGAGACTTTTACGGTCACCGAGCGGGACATCGCCGGCCACCGGAGCCGCCTGCTTGCTGACCGGAACGGACTCCCCGGTCAGGATGGCCTCCTGCGCCTGAAGGGAGTTACACTGCAAGAGGCGCAGATCGGCGGGCACCTTGTCGCCGGCTTCGAGCAGGACGATGTCGCCGGGAACCAGCGCTTCCCCCGCCAGGCTGACGCGCTTGCCATCCCGCAGCACGCTGGCGTGCGGGGACAGCATGTCGCGGATCGCATTCATCGCCTGCTCGGCCCGGCCCTCCTGAATGAAGCCGATGACGGCATTGACGAAGACAACCGCAAAGATGATTGCCGAATCGATCCAGTGATCAAGCAGGGCCGTGATGATGCCTGCGCCGATCAGGACATAGATCAGCAGATGATGGAAATGGGCCAGGAAGCGTAAAACGAGCGGCTTTCTCGGGGCGCCAGGCAGCCGGTTCGGGCCGTAGCGGCCCAAGCGTTTTTCCGCCTCGTCCGCGCTCAGCCCGTCCCACTGGCTGTCGAGCCGGGCTAGCGCCTCTTCGCGGGTCAAGGCGTGAAAGTCGATGGCCACAGGCGGCGCGGCCGTCTGGGTCTCTTGCATACTCAGCTCCATCATGCGCGTTCCGGGTCGTCTGAAGCCCGGCGCGCGCAGTCAATCGCACGGGCCTGACCGCCGGTATCAGGAAAACTCCGTGGCTTTCGCATTCCGGCCTACAGCGGCCCCCTTCTGCTTTGACCTGCCGGGGCTTAGTGTGCCAGCAGGTTCATGTGAGGGGACGCCATGAAACGTATCATCATTTGCCTTGATGGCACCTGGCAGACGCTCAACCAGCAGAAGCTGACCAATATCGGCATCATCGCGCGCTCGATCGCGCACAAGGAAAGCCTGCCGAACGGCGAATTCATCCACCAGAATGTGATCTACACGCGCGGCGTCGGCTCCTCGGCGGGTGCGCTGGAGCGGCTCGGCTTCTTCGGCAGCCTGCTGCATGGCGTGAACCGCATCTTTGGGGGGATGTTTGGCGAGGGCCTGGAGGACGGTATCGTCGATACCTATTTACGCCTCGCCTTCAACTATGAGGACGGCGACGAGATCTACATCTTCGGTTTCAGCCGCGGCGCGTTTGCGGCGCGGCGCCTGGCTGGTTTCATCAATATGGCCGGGATTGTCAGCCGCCGCCATGCCGAACACGCCCGCGAGGGCTTCCGTCTCTATTACCGCACGCCAAGCGACACAGCGCCTGAAGCGGTCAAGGCCGCTCATCGCGAGGAAGCGCGTGCTTTCCGCCTCCGGTATGGCAAAGGCATTCGGAATTCAGATGGAACAAGACAGGCAATGGAGAGTGTGCCGCCAATCACCTATCTCGGCGTGTTCGATACGGTCTCCCAGCGCGGAGTGGGTGAGGTGTTGCGCGCCTATACCAGCCTGCGCGATCGCAACCGGTTCCGCTTTCGCAACCTCCAGGTCCCGGACAATGTCATGGCCGCGCGCCATGCGGTTGCCATCGATGAATGCCGCGTCGGCTTTCCGGCTCAGCTCTGGCAGGATCTCGACAGCGCGAATGAACGCGCCGGACGGCAGGCCTACCTGCAGAAATGGTTCATCGGCTATCACGGTGATGTTGGCGGCGGCGAGAGCGACGCCCTCTCGTCGGTCGCATTGAAATGGATAGCGGAAGGCGCCGCCGAGTCGGGCCTGCGGTTTTATGCGACCTATGGCGAGGATGCTTCGCCATTGGCCGAGGCGATAGAGAAACTGGACGCCCATGGCCGCGTCACGAAGCCTTCCATCCTGCAGGGGTTCAAGCCGATCAACTGGCCGATCAGGCAGCGGCAGATCTGGCCTTCGCGGGACCGCCCCACGCTCGACCAGATGCAGGCCCTGCTGGATGAACATGCCTTCGAGCGGGCCTGCCGGAAAAAGCCGCGCTATCGGCCCGCCTCGCTGCGCGCCTTCCGCCGCCTGGTGAAAGACCTCCAGCGCGATCCAAGGAAAGACTGAATGTCCTCCACACCTAGCACAAATCGCCGGACAGGGGCTATCCCTTCCGGTTCTGGCTGGCTTCGGGTCCTGCGGATGGGCGCTGCCCAGGCATCCGGGGACGGTAGAGATTATTGCAGGGGGTAGACGTGTCCCCGGTGATCAGCCGGAGCGCGCACCCATCCGCTTGTCGGAAACGCCGGGACCATCCCGCCGCCTCCGGACCCGCGTGGAGGGCCGAGAGTCACCTCCTTTACTCCACGCTTCGCTGTCATTATGCGCCGGAACCAAAGCCGGTCGGATTGGCCGGCACGCCTTTTTTTTGCGATTTCATCCCACTGCCCTGGCACGGCCCGGAATATTTCTTCACGCCTGGGCGTAAGGCCTGCTCCGGGCCGGGGATTGGACGCAACTTATCCCCGCCGATGGCGCAGTGCGCTGATCTTCACATTTTGGGCGGGCTTCGCCGCAATGAATCGTGAAACCGCCGTAATGTGAGCAATCGCCCGCCGCAGTCCGTTGTTTTTCTTGAGATGACAGCGAAGGAGGGCTTTTGTCATGACGCGCGCTATGTTTGAACAGCGTTTCACCCGGCGGCCCGAGCCGAACCCCGGCCTCAGAGCAGCGGAAAGGACCAGCGCCATGACTACACTCGCCCTTGTCGATGATGATGAGAATATCGTCGCATCGCTCAAGATGTTCTTCGAGGCCGAAGGCTATCAGGTGCGCGCCTATCATGATGGCGAAGCCGCCCTGCCCGCACTGACCGAGACGCCGCCGGACATCGCCATTCTCGACATCAAGATGCCGAAGATGGACGGGATGGAGCTGCTGCGCCGGCTGCGCCAGACTTCGGAGCTTCCGGTGATCTTCCTGACCTCCAAGGATGAGGAGATCGACGAGGTGATCGGCTTCAACATCGGCGCCGATGATTTCGTGCGCAAGCCCTGCTCGAACCGGCTGCTGGCCGAGCGCGTGAAGGCGGTCCTGCGCCGCGCCCGCGGCGGCGCGCCCGGCCCGGAGGAAGGCGATGCCAAGCCGATCGTGCGCGGCAAGCTGGTGCTCGACCCCAATCGCCATGCCTGCACCTGGGATGGCAAGCCCGTGCGACTGACGGTGACGGAATTCCTGATCCTTCAGGCGCTGGCCGCGCGGCCCGGATATGTGAAGAGCCGCGACCAGCTGATGGACGCCGCCTATGACGACCAGATCTATGTCGATGACCGCACCATCGACAGCCACATCAAGCGGCTGCGCAAGAAGTTCCGTGAGGTGACGGACGATTTCGACGCGATCGAGACATTGTATGGGGTCGGTTACCGCTACACGGAATAAGACCGGAGAGGTTGCCGAAATCTATTTCGGCGGCGCGGGCGACATCCGCTCGCGGCTTGTGATGGGTTATGCCGCGGCGCGCCAGGCGCTGCGCACCGAGCGCCGCATCCTCTATTACCAGCATCATGAGGCACGCCGGGCCTCCCGCTCGATCCGGGAGCTGACAGACGCCGGCATACGGCTTGCGCTGATCGGCCATAGCTGGGGCGCAGATGCGATGCTCGCCGCCATCGGCGGCATGCCACCGGAAAGGCTGGCCCTGCTGATTGGCGCAGACCCGGTTGCGCGGCCGGGCTCGCTCCTGCTGTCCGCTCACTGGCGGGGCGCCGCGCCGCCACTGCTGCATGTCACTGCGCGCGCCGCCCGGCCCGACCGGTCCGATGCCGTGAAAGCGGCGGGGCTGACCCTCGGCGGCGGCATCCCGCGGGCCTTCCGTCAGGCCGATACCGTCATCGAGGCCGAGGCCAATCACTGGAACTTCGCCGCCATGATGCGGGCGCGCGGGCCTGACGGTCTCACCGCCGAAGACTGGCTGAAGCGGCTCTGATGCGGACACTCAGTTCCAGGGAAGACTGATCCGCCAGGACCAGCTCGGCAGGGTGATGGCCAGGTAAAGGAAACCGAGCGCGACAAGGGCAGAGGCGGGCGTGTAGACCCGGCGGTTGAGCGACAGGAAGGGTTGCTCCGGCGCGGCACGCTCATAGGCCGGCAGGATACCGACCAGCGCGCGGACGAGGAAGCAGCCGCCGATGAACAATCCGACCGGGGCAAGGACGTATTTTGCGCCGCGCGAGAGATTATCCGGCGAGGCGAGCAACCACGCG
>DAIRTA010000040.1:0-14385 GCA_036804125.1 Hyphomonas sp. | reverse complement strand
CATGTCCTTGTAGGCAGCGCGCAGTTCGAGATTCCGGGGCGAGTCGACCAGATAATAGTCGCGGTCTCCCATCCCGAGACCAGACTGTGAGATATAAAATATATACTGGTCTGTCTGCAGAGCATTGATGTCGACCCAGCCGCCGACAGGGGATTGCAAGCCGACAGTACCGAACAATTCGGCGAGCTCCTCACGCGAGGACAGGGCCGCAATGCGCTCCAGCATCGGCGCTGCGGAGCTTACGCCGCTGGCATTGATGCGGTCAGTATCCATATAGGCATTGAAATAGGCTGCGACCTTGCCCTCAATCGAGTCAAGGGCGGGGCTTTCCGCGCCGAGTTCCTCGATGATCTTGCGTACACGCTGCTCGGACTTCTCGCTCAGGAGGTCGAACGAGCCATAACGCGTCCGGTCCGCCGGAATTTCAAATGTGTTGATCCAGGCCCCGTTGGCATAGAGGTTGAAATCATCACCGGGATGGACCGACAGGTCGCGCGTCGACAGGTCGATGCCCCAATCACCCCATTCATCGCGCGCTGACAGGATAAGCCCCTCTGGCGTGACGAACTTGCCATCCTCCACAGCCGGCGTTGCGGCCAGTTCAGCTACAGGCGGCTCGGCAGGCAGGCTTGTTCCGCAGGCCGACAGAATGGCAAGGGCAGCTGTGCCCAGCAAAAGGCGCTTGATCATTTTTTTCTCCCGTTTGTTCAACTGCGGAATGTCGCACTATGTATGGCTTGCGTCCGGTTTACTCGGCAGGCGCCGGACGGCCAAGGCCCGGCTCTGCGCTGAGACCGATCAATTCTTCCTCATCGATCGTCGCGTGACCTGAGTAGCTCTCGCCGATCTGCCGGTAGGGCCGGCCGGCCCATGTCCATTTGAAGATGCGGCCGATCTCGACACCGACGGCATAGAAGGCCGGCACCATGAGCAGCGACACGAACACCGCGAAGGCGACCGCATAGCCCAGCGATACAACCATCGGCTTCAGGAACTGAGCTTGCACAGAGCGCTCTGCCAGCAGGGGAAGGATACCGACAAAGGTGGTCACAGAGGTCAGAAGGATCGGGCGGAAGCGGGAAACGCCGGCATCCACCAGCGCTTGGACTGCGCCTGCGCCTTCGGCCCGCCTTCGGTTGACATAATCAATCAGGACGAGGTTGTCATTGATGACCACGCCCGCTGCAGCGGCGATGCCGAAGAAGGCGAACATCGCAAGCGGCGTGCCCGTCAGCGCAAGCCCGAACACCGCGCCGCAATAGGCGAAAGGCAGGGCGAGCAACAACAGGACCGGCTGGGCATAAGATGCAAAGGCAATGGCAAGAAGGACGTACATTGCTCCGAAAGCGATCAGGACCAGCATGAGAATCTCGCTGAGGAACTGTGCCTCCTGTTCCGCGCCGCCGGCTGTTCCGCGGATTATTTCAGGGTTTTCGCGCTGGAACTGTGGCCAGAACTCACGCTCCATCGTGCTCATGATCCGCCCGCGTCCGCCATCGCCGAGCACCTGCGCGGTCACGGTGACCGAACGCAGCCGGTTCCGCCTTACGATCCGGTTCACGCCGGGGGCAAACTCGAAATCGGCAATCTGCGTGACGGGAATTTCGCGCCCGTCGATCGTGCGTACGCGCAGCGTCTGCAGGCTGTCGAGATCGCGCCGCGCAGATTCCGGCAGGCGGACCATCACCCGCACATCCTCGCCATCGCGAGGCAGGCGCTGGACCTCTTCACCGAAATAGGCCTGGCGGACCTGCCGGGAGACGTCGGCGAGGGTCACGCCAAGTGTTTCGGCGCCGGGCTTCATGGTGATCAGGATCTCTTCGGCAGCAGAGGAGAGGTTGTCCGAGATATCATAGGTTTCGGCATAGGTGGCGAGATGCGTTTTGACGGAATCGGCAGCCCGCCGCAGAGTTGCGAGGTCCTGATGGCTCAGCGTGAAGCGTACGGCCGTGTCAGACTCGTTGAAGGTGAACGAAAAGTCTATTTCCTCTGCATCCTGAATGTCACCTGTCGCCATCCTGAGGCGCTCGGCGATATCACCTGATCGGATGGTCTCGGGCCGCACTTCCGGCGGTGCCAGGCTGATCCAGGCCTGAACCTGGCGTCCAGCGGCGACGATTGAGGCATCCTGGACGAGGCCGCCGTCGAGATCGGGATATTCGCGTGCCGTCTCGGTCTGTGTTGTGACGAAGCCGGCCTGCAGCTGGTCGCGAACCTCGACTATCCGCTCGAACGGTGTGCCATCGGGCATCTGGATGTTGACCTGGATGAGGTCAGCCTCGACTTCCGGCATGAACTTGAACGGCACGACGCCCGTTGATTGCATCGTGATCGCGATAGCGAACAGCGAGAAGAAGAAGGCAACCGTCGCATAACGGAAGCGGATCGCGAATTCGAGAACCGGCTTGTAGATGTTGTTGGCGAACCAGAGGAGGCTGTCGGCGATGCGGCGCTGCAGCTTCATGAACTGCCCGGTCGGCCCATCAAAGCGCTGCTTCTTCATTTTTGACAGATGGCTCGGCAGGATGAGCAGGCTTTCGATCAGCGAGAAGGTCAGCGCAGCGATCACCACAAAGGTGATCTGCTGGGTGAACATCCGGGTGGGGCCGGTAATGAACGCCCAGGGCAGGAAGGCGATCATGGTCGTCAGCACGCCAAAGATGACCGGCTTCAGCACGAGCTGCGTGCCGATAGTGGCAGCATCAATGCCTTCGCGCCGGCCGCTCTCGACTTCTCGGTGTATGTTTTCGCCGACAATGATCGCGTCATCCACGATCACGCCGATCACAAGCAGCACCGCAAAAGTCGACAGGATATTCCAGGACACGCCAAGTGCCGGCAGCAGCATGATACCTCCGGCAAAAGCCGTCAGGATACCGATGGTGACCCAGAACGCCACGATGGGCCGCAGGAACAGCACGAGCACGATCAGCACCAGAAGGGCGCCAAGGAGAGCTGAAGTCGTTATCAGGTCCATCCGGGCTGCAAATGTCTTGGAATCGTCCCACAGGACATCGATCTTGACACCCTCTGGCAGGATGCCGTTCGCCGGATCGTTGGCGCGCGTGATATATTCGCGGATGCCCTGCGCATAGCGCACGATGTCCATCTTGTCGGGCTCCGGCATCATCACGAACACTGTGCGCCGGCCGTTGAACGTCGCGCTGAAATTGTCACTCACGAAGCCATCAATCACGGTCGCGACGTCCGACACCCGCACAGTCCCCTGATCGCTCGACTGGCGGATAATGATCTCGCCGAACTCGTCTGCCGTATCAGACAGGTTGCGCGCCATGATCGCGACATCGCCCACTGGCGACTCGATGCGGCCCCCGGAGGAATTCAGCGAGGATTGCCGAACGGCATTGGCAATATCGCCGAGGCTAAGCCCGAAACGCCGCATGGCGTCTTCGGAGACCTCGATACTGACCTGCTGTTCGAGCGAGCCCTGCAAGACGGCCAGCTCGCCTCCCGGCAACCGGGCGATTTCATTGCGCACGCGCCGCCCGATTGAGCGCAGTGTCTGGGGCTCGACATCCCCATGCACCGCCAGCCCGAGATACCAGTTGCGTTGCTCCCAGCGCGTCACCTGTGGCTGGAAGGCGGCCTGTGGCAGGTTGTTGATCTGATCGACACGGATTTTGATCTCATCCAGGAAGACGTCCATGTCGATGTCATCGCGGCCGCGGATATTGACGACGCCGACACCTTCATTGGCGATGGAAACGATCCGGTCGATACCGTTGATGCCGGACACGGCCTCCTCGACGCGCATGACGATCTGTTCTTCGATGTCGCGCGGTGAGGCGCCATTCCAGGCGATCGAGACCGATGCCCCGGTCACCCGCACCGTCGGGAACATCTCGCGCTGCATCTGGTTGAAACCCATGATGCCGCCGGCGAAAGCGATGATCATCAGGAGATTGGCGGCCACAGCATTGCGTGCAAACCAGGCGACGATACCGTTCATTGCAGGGCCTCCGTTTGCGGTGCGGCGCGGCTGGCCTGATCGAGATCACTGGTGCCGGAAACAGGCGGGCCGCTGTGCACCTTGACCGATCCGTCCGGCATGCGCTGGAGAAGCGTGATGCTCATCCCCTCAAACGGGGCCTGGATCGGGCTGGTCACAGCCAGTTCGCCCTCCTCGACGCCACTGCTCAGATAGGCGCCGTCGCGGTCGAGAAAGATGACTTCGGCGATCCGTATCGAGAGCGTGCCGGTTTCCGCATCGCCGATAAAGAGACGGTTCTCGCCGCGCAGGGCGGCTCTCGGCGCAATCAGAACTTCCTCGATCGTCTCGCCTTCAACAGTGGCCGTCACGAACAGGCCGGGAGCCATCGGTGCGCCGTCATCGGCGCCGGCACCAAACGGGTCTTCCAGCTCCGCAATCACATTGATGAGCCGGGTCTGCGGATTGATGGCGGCGCCGGTGCGAACGACGCGGCCATGCCAGGTACGCGGCTGGCCGCCGACAATGGCCGAAAAACGCACCGGCGGTCCGGGCTGGTCGGCGCTGGCGCCAAAGGCGAGCGGCAGGCGGAGCCGGCCGATCTCCTCATCCTTCAAGGGAAGCGAGACCTCGACGACATCGGTGGCGAAGATCCGGCCGAGCGTCTGGCCCGGCGCGACGACCTGGCCCACATCGACCGATCTCTCACGCACCCGCCCGTCAAAGGGGGCGGTCACGGCGGTCCGGTTGAGGGCCAGCTCGGCCTCGGCGAGCTGGGCACGGGCGGCTGCGAGCGAGGCTTCAGCATCAGCCAGTTGCGGCTCTCGCCGCGCGAGGGGAGAGACATCGGTCAGGCCGAGATCAGCGAGGTCCTGCTGCGCCAGCTCGGCCTCCGCGCGCTCACGCGTAAGGCGCTGCTCGGCGCTGGCCACGCCGGAGCGGGCCCGCACGACGGCGAGCTCATAATCCGCCGTCTCGATCCGCATCAGCACCTGGCCGCGGCGGATGAAACCGCCATCGATGAAGTCCGGCGACACAAATGCCACACGGCCGCCGATCTGCGGGGAGACGATGATCTCGCGTTTCGGGCGCACCTCGCCCTGGGTTTCGACCGAAAGGGTCAGCGGGCCGCGCGTGACCGGCTCTGCGAAAACACTCAGAGGCGGGCGCGGCTCGTCCCGTACCTCCGGCTGCGGCCTCAGCGAACTGACCAGCATCACACCGCCGACACCAAGGCCGATGATGATGAGGATCGGGGCTAGGATGGCAATGAGGCGTCCCATGGTATCAGCTCCGGCCGTCTGTTGCATTCGGATCGAAAAGATCCGTCTCGCCTGCGAAGATCACCGGCGGCACACCGCCGCCGAGCGCAAGGTGATATTGAACGCGGTTCACGCCGCGGCTGGCGCGCGCCGAAACGAGCTGGCTTTCCGCTGTCAGCCGGCGGGTCTGCGCGTCGATCAGGTTAAAAATGTTGACCGTGCCCTGGCTGAACTGTCGCTCGGCGATTTCTTCAGCCATCAGCGCCTCTTCATAAGCGCGAAATTGTGCCTCTTCCTGCTGCGCGATCAACAGATCGGCAGCGAGCGCATTCTCGACCTCACGCCAGGCGCTGATCACGCCGGCAGCATAATTCGCAACGGCGGCTTCGGCCTGCGCGATTGCGGCTTCCTGCTGGGCGCGCAGCCTGCCGCCAGTGAAAAGGGGCTGGGACAGGCTGGCCACGAGCCGCGCCGCCGCCAATGCGGGGTCGAAAGCATCGCCGAGGTCAGCCCCGGTTCCGGTGACACTTCCGGTCAGCCTCAGGGCCGGCAGCATGGCCAGCCGGGCCTCTTCTGCCCTGAGGCCTGCAGCCACGACCCGCGCCTCCAGCGCCGAAACATCCGGACGGCGGGTAAAGAGGAGGGCCGGATTGCCCTCGACAGCCATCGGGCCGAGCTGGGGCAGTTCTGCCGGTGCGGCGATCTCCGCCGAGGGATAGCGCCCGAGCAGGAGCTCAAGCCGGCGCGCGCTTTCCCCCGAGACCTGCCGGCGGGCCGCGATCGCGGCTTCAGCCCCGGCAAGCGCGCTCCGGGCGGTGCGCATTTCAAGGGCGCCGGCCGCGCCCATGACCACGCGCCGCTCGGTCAGATTGAGCGCGCGCAGTCTGGCATCATAGGTCAGCTCGGCAATCCGCTCCTGGATCAGGGCTTCGTTAAGGTTGATCCAGGCAATGGCCGTCTGGCCCGCAATCGAGAGGGCCGTCGCTGCAAGGTCAGCCTCATTCGCACGCTGGTCGGCCTCGGCCTGTCCGATATTGCTGGCAATCCGGCCCCAGATATCGGCCTCCCAGGCTGTATCCAAACCGTAGCCGAAGGATTCAGTGTTCAGGCGTTCGTTGCGGCCGAGCACGGTTTGCCCGGTCGAACTGCCCCCGGCGCTGAGGGAGGCGCTGAGGGAAGGCAGCCTCTGCGCGCGGGCTGCGCGCGAGAAGGCCGCAGAGGCGCGGGCCAGGGCGGCACGGGATTCGAGCGTCGGATTGGCATTGATCGCCTCGGCGATGAGGGCGATCATGGTCGGGTCTTCGAACTGGCCGAGCCAGTCGGCCGCCGGCGCCTGCCCGGCGATCCCCTGCGCAGCCCAGACCGCTGGAGCGTCTGGCGCCGACGAGAACAGCAGGCTGGGCTCGGCGGCGTAACGCTCGACGCTGTGCGGCGACGTTGCGCAGGCAGCGACCAGAGCGGTGCCGCAAAGAAGGGCGGTTTGTTTCATCCGGATGAACGCAGGACCATGATTGAAAACTTAATCGTGCGGATACGCACCGGCTTTTTGACTGTCAACAAGAAATTATCGAATTACAATAATTTCCGTTTTCTCGCAAGGTGTCTGCCTGTAGATTCTGCACCATCCCATCGCGTTCGGATATCTTAGCCGGGAGAGCTGAATATTTCCTGACAGGCTTGTCTTTGCATTGTATCGGAAAGCCATGTCCCTTGACACCGAAACTCGCCTTCCGGTCTCCGGCCAGCGATCGATGACCCGCCGCACGCGGGACTTCGTGACCCTCATCATTGCTGTTGCGGTCGTGTTTGCAGCGCTGGCTTTTCTTGGATCTATCGGGGTCATTGAAGCGGTCTCCGCGGTGGTGGTCGTTGCTGCCTTTGCAATGGCTTACCATGTCGGCTCATCCGCCATCGGGCCGATTGGCGGCTCGGCGTCACGAGAGAACGCCTCGCCGTCCATGGCCGAGCCCGCACTCGCGGAAATCCTCCGGGCCCTTCCTATGCCGGCCTTTGCTGTGGACGGGTCGCAAAGAGTTGTCAATTTCAACAGCGAGGCCGACCTGTTGTTCCGCCTTGAGGGGCGCCAGCCGGCGCTTGTTGGCTCGGTGGTGCGATCCCAGCCGCTCATCGCCGGCCTTGAACGCTGTCTTGGCGGGGTCAATGAAGAGACTGTCGAAGTCGAACTGGGCGACCTACCTGACGAGGTCTGGCAGGCCCATCTCAGGCGGCTCGAAGCGGCGCCGCTCGTGCTGGTCATCCTGGAAGACCAGACACCACTGAAACGCGCGGCCCGCGCCCGTGCGGATTTCCTCGCCAATGCCAGCCATGAACTGCGCACACCGCTTACGGCTCTCTCAGGCTTCATCGAAACACTTCGGGGCCCGGCCCGGCACGATACGGGGGCATGGGACCGTTTCCTCGAGATCATGGCCCGCGAATGCGACAGGATGAGCCGGCTCATTTCCGACCTCCTGTCGCTGTCGCGCATCGAGGCCGGCCAGAGCGTCGCTCCGTCAGACAGCGAGGATCTGCTCGCCCTCGTCACCAACGCCACGGATGCCCTTTCGCATATGGCTGAGGACAGCAATATCCAGATCGGGCTGAAGCTGCCGGACGACCTCCCGCAGGTCATCGCACATGGCGACGAGCTGACCCAGGTGATCGACAACCTGCTGTCCAACGCGCTCAAATACTCTCCGCCTGGCGGCCAGATTACGATTCTGTGCGGAACCGCGCCAAGTCCGGCGCTGGCGCGCACCCTGGCGACCAGCCACTGGCCTGAGAGCGAGCATATGACGCTGGTCCAGTCCGCCTATCGCAGCGGCCTGAATGAGCCCACGGTCTGGCTTCGCGTCGAAGATGAGGGCCCCGGCATCGAGCGTGAGCATCTGCCGCGCCTCGGCGAACGCTTCTACCGCGCCGATCAGAGCCGGGGAGGGAAGATCTCCGGAACAGGTCTCGGTCTCGCCATTGTCAAACACATCATGGCGCACCATCGCGGCGGGCTCGCGGTGGAAACCCGCCTTGGCAAGGGTTCAGCCTTTACCGTCTGGCTGCCGGCAACACGCCATGCCTTGCCGGCATCCGGCCAGGCGATCAGCTAAACTTAGCCGGCGATGCGGCGGACATAATCATAGTCCGATTTGCGGGCTTCCCGCTTGCGGGCCGGCTGGAAGGCGACCTTGGCATGCTCGGCGCAGTACGGGCCACAATCAGCCTTGCGGCCACAGAAGGCAAATTTCGGATCGGCCGGATCGCCAATCGGCCATTTGCACATCGACTCCCGCAGGGTCAGGATCGTCGCGGCGGCGCCATCCTCAAGGGCAAGTGGCGGCAGGCTGACCGGCTCGGGCAGGGGCCTGAACACGGCCGGCGGGGTTTCGCCCGTGGTTGCCGCAGCGGCGGGCAGCGTCACGGTTCCGTCGGCCATCAGGCGCGGCCGGGGCCGGGCGAGCCGCGGCGGGCGCTTTACAGGGCGGGAGGGTGTCGTGC
Source organism: Hyphomonas sp. (assembly GCA_036804125.1). Lineage (GTDB taxonomy): Bacteria > Pseudomonadota > Alphaproteobacteria > Caulobacterales > Hyphomonadaceae > Hyphomonas. The sequence goes on along the minus strand of DAIRTA010000040.1, from coordinate 5,682 downwards.
GGCCCGAAAGGCCGAGGCGGTGGACCTTGCCGATCACGGCGTTTCGGCTGACCCCGCCAAGCTGCTTGGCAATCTGCGAGGCCGAATGGCCTTCCGCCCAGAGCTTTTTGAGCAAGGTCACCCGTTCTTCGGTCCATGACATCTGCAAATCTCCTGCTTGCCGGCAGCCCGCCCCACTCAGGACGAGGCGCCACTATATGTTGTGTTGGCCAGGAACGCGGCGGCTTATGAATACCTACATATCGTATCAGACGCGAAACGAACCGCAATATGTGGATAAATCCTTTCCACAGACTTTCTATATCTTGTGGTTCAGGTGTGACTTTTCGGACTCACCCTGTCGCGGCTTCCGCGCCGGGCGGCTTTACCCTATGCCGGCAGCATGGATACCAAATCCCCGCCCGGGCCCGAGCGCACCCTGCGCCAGTATGGCGCCGTCAACAGTCTCGGCCTGTGGACGCTTTACCGGCGCGAGGTCGGCCGGTTCATGAAGGTCTGGATGCAGACCGTCTTCGCCCCGATCGTGACGACGCTGCTCCTGATGACAGTGTTCAAGCTGGCTTTCGGCGATCGCGGCCGGCTCGGCGGCGATTTTGAGGGGCTTGTCTACAATGATTTCCTTGCGCCCGGCCTGATCATGATGGCGATCCTGCAGAATGCCTTCGCCAATACGAGCTCAAGCCTCGTCCAGGCCAAGTTCAACGCGACCCATGTCGATTTCCTGATGCCGCCGTTGTCGCCGCTGGAGCTGACCCTCGCCTTCCTCGGCGGGGCCGTGACACGCGCGCTGCTGATTGCCGTGTGCTCGGCTGTCGCGATCCAGCTCTCCGGCCTCGCGGACCTGCCGGTTCGCCATCTTTTTCCGCTGATCTGGCACGGTCTGATGGCGGCGATCATCCTCGGCGCGCTCGGCACCATCGGCGGCGTCTGGGCCGACAAGTTCGACCATCTTGCCGCCATCACCAATTTCCTGATCGTGCCGCTGACCTTCCTGTCCGGCACATTTTACGACATCAAGGTGCTGACCGCGCCCTTCGACGCGCTCGCCCATATGAACCCGATCTTCTACATGATCGACGGCTATCGCTATGGCCATATCGGGGTCGCCAACGGCTCGCTGATGATCGGCTATTTGATGACCGGCGGCCTCGCGCTCGCCTCGGTGATCGCGGTCTGGGCGATGTTCCGTGACGGCTACAAGCTCAAGGCATAAGGCCTTGCGGATTTCCCCGATCACGCGACGAGGGTTGACCCCGCGCCGGGCTTCTGGGTTTCATCTCCCCGCGGAGGGTGAAAGCACCCCCGGACTGACGTCAATGGTGATGGAGCCTCCGATGAAACACCCCGTTATGCGCCTGGCCCTGCCGGCGCTCGCCCTGTTGATCCTGCCCGCCTGCGCCACGATGCAGCGAGGCCAGACCGTCGCGGAATATTGCGCCGATCCCCGCCGCGCCGGCGAGGCGGTCTGCCAGCTGAGAGTCGAGATCGACGGCCAGTCGACAGCGCTCGCCGACACCAATATGCGCCTGTCCGATGCGCAGGCGCTCGCCTCCTCGGCCAATGAGGCCGCGGTGCGCGCGCAGGCCAGCGCCGACGCCGCGATGCAGCGCGCCGAAGCCGCAATGGAAGATCCGATGGTCTGCGAGACGCGCACCCTGCAGCGCACCAATACCGGCACCTGCCGCGAGGGCTACACCCTGACCAGCTGCACCCAGACCCGCTTCACCTATGCCGCCGGCGGGCTGTCGATCCTGCGCGAGATCAACGACCAGCAATGCCGCTTCAATGACCGCGTGCTGGAAATGCAGGTGCGCTGCTGCGGGCTGGCCAGCCAGGTGCCGGAGCCGCGCGACGAGGTCATCGACATGCGCCGCGGCGCGCCGGTCTCCCGCCCGGCCACCACCGCTATCAGCGTTGAGGACGACCGGCCCAGCTTCTGAGTTCGGGCGAGGGGAGCGGCGGGTGAGACTCTGCCCGCCGTCGCCGCCTTCGGGCGGCATGAGCAGCCTGGCGTCCCCGCGGCGCCAGGCTGTTTTCATGAGAGGCGTGTAAAGCCTGAATGAAAATAAAGATAATTTATGATCGGTAATGTATTTCCAAATATTGCCATCAGGCCGCCTCTGTATTTCCTCAAGAATTATTTGTCCGACACTTTGATAACCGGCGCGATTTCTGTGGTTTACTGGCGTCGCCTGCCGTAAGGGAAATCCTTCCCGCGGCAAGGCCAGCCAAGGAGAAACCGCATGAAGCGATTCATGGCCTTCACAACCCTCGCTGCCCTGCTGGCGGCCCCGCTTGCGATGGCCGGAGAGACGCCATCCTTCAGCGCGCTCGACACGGACGGCAATGGCGGGCTGACGCTCACCGAGGCGCAGGGCGCCTGGCCGGATCTCACCCTCGAGACCTTCATCCGCTTCGACTCCGATGGCGACGGACTCCTGTCGCCGGACGAGTATGAGGCGCTCACCGACTGGAAAGACGCAGGCCCCGGCGACGCCGATGCCGCGCCGGAGCCGGACGGGAGCGAATACTAAGCCGCCCCCTTCTGCGGCTCAGCCTGGAAGCCCCCGGTCCTCCCCCCGCCGGGGGCTTTTTTTGTCAGGGCCCGGAGGGCTCAGCGCGGCTGCCAGGCGAACAGGTCGAGCGTGTCGCCGCCGGCGCGCTTGCCCTTCAGGCGCTCGAAGCAGGGATGCGGGATCAGCGCGCCCGAGGGCAGGACTTCGGAGACCGCCGTGCCGCCCTTCGCCGGCTTGCCGACGCGCACCGGCGCGCCGCACACCGGGCAAGCCTCGGCCCAGCCCTGGGGCGGGGGCGCCTCGCGGCCATCCGGGCGGAAATAGATCGTCGCCGCCACGCGCGAGCGCTCCGGCGAGGCGCTCGCATTCCGGAAGTGTTCCTTGCGGCGTATCCACATCTGGGGGCCTCCTCTGCGGGGATACGCTAGGAGTAGCAGCGAGGGGTTAAATTGTTGTTCGTAAGGCGGGTTTCGTAGGGCGGGTTGAGGCCCGCGAAGGCGGGCCGATACCCGCCACCCCAATCGGTGTCCGGCGCCGAAATGGCGGGTATCGCTTCGCTCAACCCGCCCTACGGTGTTACATTTGCCGCCATGCCGAATTATCGACGCCTGTTCGTGCCGGGCGGCACCTATTTCTTCACGCTCAATCTGAGCGACCGGCGGTCGGACCTGCTCGTGCGCCGCATCGGCCTGTTGCGGGAAAGCTGGCGCGATGTGATCCGCGTCTGGCCGATGGAGACGCTGGCGGCGGTGATCCTGCCGGACCATATGCATCTCGTTGTGTCTTTGCCGGAGGGCGACACGGATTATCCGGCGCGGCTCCGGCTCCTGAAAAGCGGCTTCACGCGCCGCCTTCCGGATACGGACAAATCCGAAGGCCGCAAGGGCGAGCGCGGTGTCTGGCAACGCCGGTATTGGGAGCACGCCATCCGCGATGAGGCCGACCTCGAGGCACATGTGAATTACGTCCATTACAACCCGGTCAAGCATGGATACGTCACGGAGATGGACGATTGGCCCCATTCAACATGGGCGCGCCGGAAAGGCGAATTGGGATTCTCGTGATCCGGTGACCCGTAGGGTGGGTTGAGGCGCACCGCGCCGATACCCACCAGCCACGCATCGTGCGGCCCCGTAGGGCGGGTTGAGGCGGAGCCGATACCCGCCGCCCCGCGTTCCGGCGGCGCGGGCGATGGTGGGTATCGCTCCGCTCAACCCACCCTACGAATCGCGCAGCGCCTTCACCTGGAATATGCAGTCCATGGTCCCGTACGATGCGTGCAGATTATTTGATGCTATAGTTAGGCGACAGTTGAGGAGGGAAGCGATGAATTACGATGAAGAGTCGTATCGAAAGCATTTGGAGTTTGCTCAGCTAAACATTGCAAGAATGGCCGTGTCTTCTTTTGCATATAAGTCATGGATGATCGCCATCATCGCCGCGCTCTATGCGGCATACGCGGCGTCCTCACATGCGGGTTTAATCTTGGTGGCAGTAATCCCGACTTGCCTATTCTGGTGGCTTGATGCCTTCCACCTCGCGGCGGAGCGCAATTTTCGTGAGCTGTATGACAAAATTAGGCGTGAAGAAGCTGCGCCATTCGAGATGACGCCTGCCAAAATGACCTTGAAATCATGGACTAAAGCGGCGTTCTCTACAACAGTTTTGCCCTTGTACGTTCCTGTTTTGGTCTTTATAGTGGTAACATACAAGGTGCTATCTTAGAGGGAAATTATGCCAAGGCGGGTTTTTTTTAGCTTTCACTTCAGTGGGGACATTTCGCGCGCCAACAATGTGAGAAATGCTTGGAAAGTTGGCGCAGACCACGAAGCCTCTCCAATGATTGATAAGGCTGGGTGGGAACAAGTTAAGCGTGGTGGGGATGCCGCAATTCGGCGTTGGATTGATAGTGCAATGGACGGATGTGGAGTCACATGCGTACTTATCGGACAAGAGACGCATCGACGGCCTTGGGTGCAGTATGAAATTGCAAGAAGTTTCATTCAAAAAAAGGGGGTGTTCGGAGTTTGTCTTAGGGACATGCGAGACTTTGAGCAGAAGTCGTTCAGCTTTTCCGGACGAAATCCTTTCACAGCAACAAAGGAAGCCTGCCGAGGGCAATATGACATTCCTAACTACCCAATTTACTCTTGGGTCCACGACTCAGGCCGACAAAACTTCGCGCAATGGGTCGAGGCAGCAGCAAAATCTGTTGGCAGATGATGCGTGAGACCGTTTCACGGTCAATCGGACAAAAGTAGTGAGACCTTTATTCGGGATTTTTCCTGAAGTTTGGGTCACACAAAGAATCGATTTCTCTTCCTAGAGACGGCAATTGAAAGCAAAGTTCTGGAGCCCTAAATCCCCAAATCCTGCTCTCGCAGCCGCTTCAGCTCATCCCTCAGCCGCGCCGCATCCTCGAACTCCAGATTCGCGGCCGCTTCGCGCATGCGCTTTTCCATGTCGGCGATGACGGCTTTGAGATTGTGACCAGATTCCCCCGCAAGTGGCAAGGCTTTCGGATCCGCCACGCCCCGTTCGCGCTGGCGGCGGGAGCGGCTGGCGGAGGGTTTGTCGCCGAGTTCGCCGAGGATGTCGGAGACGGCGCGGCGGATGGTGGTGGGCGTGATGCCGTGCTCGGCATTGTAGGCCATCTGCTTCTCGCGGCGCCTTGCGGTCTCGTCCATCGCGCGCTGCATCGAGCCGGTCACCTTGTCCGCATACAGAATGACCTTCGCCTCGGCATTGCGCGCGGCGCGCCCGATGGTCTGCACGAGGCTCGTCTCTGACCGCAGGAAGCCTTCCTTGTCCGCGTCGAGGATGCCGACGAGGCCGCATTCGGGAATATCCAGCCCCTCGCGCAACAGGTTGATGCCGACGAGGACATCGAACTGGCCCAGGCGCAGGTCGCGGATGATCTCGATGCGCTCGATCGTGTCGACATCGGAGTGCATGTAGCGCACGCGCACGCCATTCTCGTGCAGGAAGTCGGTCAGGTTTTCCGCCATCTTTTTCGTCAGGGTCGTGATCAATGTGCGGTGGCCGCGGGCCGCGGCGGCCTTGGCCTCGGCCATGATGTCGTCGACCTGGTTGGCGCCGCCGGCCGAGACAGGGCGCACCTCGACCGGCGGGTCGATCAGCCCGGTGGGGCGGATGACCTGCTCGA
>DAIRTA010000039.1:0-14499 GCA_036804125.1 Hyphomonas sp. | reverse complement strand
GCGTGGCCTATATCGTGTTCGAGGATCTGCCGCTCGACGCGTTTGGCAACCGTGTACCGAATTTCTCCTTCGAGATTATCCGGCCCGCAGGGGCGGGCGACGGGACGGGCCTGGGTGAGACTGTCCGGGCCGTGAATATCATTCCGGCGTCCGGGGAGTTTGCCTATGCCACGCAGATTGTTCGCGAGCAGGTCCGCCCCGGCCTCGAGCGCCCGCTGAATGCCCATTCGGGCGAGGCGCGGGCCGATTTCCTTGTCTCGCTCGACCAGCTGCGCGAAGACCTGCCGCTCGTTACGGATGTGGCACTGGTCACCGGCTGGTTCGGCACGAGCCTGTCGGCGGGCGACTGCCGCATCCTGCCGGGCGTGGAAATCCGGGAGCGGAAGACCTTACCGCAGGACTGGCAGGTGGCCGGGCAGGGCCGGGGCAGCGCCTACCTGATCTCGCAGGATGAGGCCGGACGGCCGAATTATGGCGGTACGCCGGATGATGCGAGCCTGATCGCAGCGATCAGCGAGCTGAAGGCGCGCGGCTATGGCGTGACGCTGACGCCGTTCCTGTTCATGGATGCGCCGGGCTTTCCCTGGCGCGGGCGGATCAGCGTGGCGGCGGATGGCACAGCGGCCGCGCGCGCCGAAATTGATCAGTTCGTGGACGGAGCAGAAGGCTATCGCGCCTTCATCCTGCATCATGCCGCGCTTGCGGCCGAGGCGGGCGGGGTCGAGGCCTTCCTGATCGGCAGCGAGATGCGCGGGCTGACGCGCTTGCAGGACGAGGCCGGGGCGTTTCCGTTTGTCGAGGCGCTGTGCGCGCTGGCGGCGGAGGTCAAGGCGATCCTGCCGGGCGCGAAGGTTTCCTATGCGGCGGACTGGACGGAGTATGGCGCCTATGTGCCGCAGGACGGCAGCGGCGATGTGCTGTTCCCGCTGGACGCGCTATGGGCGCATCCGGGAATCGATTTCGTGGGGATCGACTGGTATCCTCCGGCGGGCGACTGGCGCGAGGGCGAGGCGCATCACGACCGGCTTGCGGGCTATCCGTCAGCGGATGACCCGGCCTATCTGGCCGCGCAGATGGCAGGCGGGGAGGGCTATGACTGGTTCTATGCCGATGACGCCGCGCGGGCGGCGCAGGCACGCACGCCGATCGTGGATACAGCGCATGGCGAGCACTGGGTGTTCCGGGTCAAGGATCTCGATGGCTGGTCTGCGAACCTGCATTATCCGCGCCCCGGCGGTGTGCGCGCGGCCGAGCCGACCGGCTGGGCGCCGGGCCTGAAGCCCATCCGCCTGAGCGAGATCGGCTTTGCCGCCGTGGACAAGGGCGGCAATGCGCCGAACCTGTTCTTCGATCCCAAGAGTTCGGAAAGCGCGCTGCCGCCTTTTTCGAGCGGGGCGCGCGATGACCTGTTCCAGCGGGCGGCGCTGGCGGCGGCGCTGGCGCATCATGGCGCCTCGCCGCTGGTCGAGAAAGCGTATGTCTGGGCCTGGGACGGGCGGCCCTTCCCGGCCTGGCCGCTGAAGGGGGATGTCTGGGGCGACGGCGGCAACTGGGCGCGCGGGCACTGGCTGAACGGGCGAACAGGCGCGGCGCCGCTGCGCGATGTGGTGGCTGACATCTGCGCGCGCGGCGGTGTGACAGATGTGGATGCGGGGGCGCTGGACGGGCTGGTGCAGGGCTATGCCCCGGCGGGAGTGCAGTCGGTTCGCTCCGTGCTGGAGCCGCTGCTGGCGGCCTTTTGCGCTGAAGCGATCGAGCGGGATGGACGGATCATTTTCCGGATGGCGGATGACGGGCCGGTGAGTGTTGTCGATCCGGCGCTTGCAGGAGAGGCGGGCCTGATCCCGACACGGAGGATGATGGAGAAGGCGCCGCAGCGCCTGCGCCTGCACTATACCGATCCGGCAGCGGACTATCAGCCAGCCGTGGCCGAAGCCCGGACTGATGCGGGCGATCCTAGGCTGGTGATGGATCTGGCGATGCCCCTGGCGCTCGGCGCGGCGCAGGCCGAAGCAGTGGCCGGGCACCTGCTGGCGCGGGCGCAGAGCGCGGAGGCGGGCGAGCTGACCCTGCCGCTGGCAGGGCTTGCGCTGGAGCCGGGCGACGGCCTGCGGCTTGGCGAGGGCGAGGCCTGGCGGATCAGCGAGACGAGAGACGGGGGCGCGGCGCGCGCGCTGGTGCTGGAAAAGCGCCAGACGCAGCCCCCGAGGGTGCGGGCGGCAGAGGCCGGGGCGGCAGCGCCGCCTGCACCCATTTATTCCGGGCTGGACCTGGTGGTCATCGACGCGCCGCATATTCCGGGACGGGGCGGCGAGGGGCCTCTGGTGGCGGCCTGGGCCGAACCCTGGCCGGGCGATGTCCGGATCGAAGCCGGGCCGGACACCGATGCCCTGACAGAGCGCGCAGTGCTGACCCGACGCGCGGTGATCAACCGGCTTACGGCGCCTTTGCCGGCCGGACCCGTGGGGCGCTGGGACCGGGCCGGGCATATCGAGCTGTTTGCGCCGGAGGCAGACATGGCCAGCCTTTCGGTGGCGGCTGTATTCGGCGGCGGCAATACGGCCCTGCTGGAAACCGCGGAATGCTGGGAGCTGCTCCAGTTCCGGGTGGCGGAGCTGACCGGGCCCGGCCAGTGGCGCCTCAGCCATCTTCTGCGCGGGCAAAGCGCGGGCCTGAGCGGGGCGGCGCCGCAAGGGGCGAGGCTGGTGCTGCTGGATATGGCCGTCCTGCGGGCAGCGATGTCCCCGGATGAGACCGGCCTCAGCCTGGCCTGGCGGGCGGCGGGCTATTCGGTTGTAGAGACGCATATTTTCGGGAATGAGGCCGCGCTGGCCTGGCCGGTCTGCCATCTGCGGCGCCGCGGCGGCGAGATCTGCTGGCTGCCTCGGGGGCCGGACATTCCTGACAATTGGGACCTTCCGGACCCGCCGGCCAGCCGCACCTATGCGGTGGAATGGGATTTCGGAAGCGGTTTCGGCGCGCGCACCCAGACCAGCCAGACCGCGGCGGCTATCCCCGCCGGCGCCATCGCAGCGCGCGTTGCCGCGATCGGACCGGATGGAAGGCTCAGCCGGTGGCTTTCAATCCCGGCCGGATCACCTTAACTAGGGATGCGGTTTGCAACGCATGATGCGGGAGTCCCGATTGCCGCTCGATCCCTACAGCATACTCGGTGTGCCCCGCTCGGCCAGCGAGGCCGAGATCAAGAAGGCGTATCGCAGCAAGGCGAAGGCGCTGCATCCTGACCAGCATGGGAATGACCCGAAAAAGGCCGAGGAATTCAAACGCGTCTCGCAGGCCTATGACATCGTCGGTGACAAGGAAAAGCGCGCCAAATATGATCGCGGCGAGATCGATGCGGATGGCAATCCGGCTGGCTTTCGCGGTCCAGACGGCTTTCCGGGCGGCGGAACCCGCTGGGAGAGCCGGGCCGGCAACCCGTATGGCGGGCCGCAGGGCGATCCGTTCGAGGATATTCTCGCCGGCATGTTCGGGGGGCAAAGGCGGCGCGGGCCGGGCCCCCAGAAGGGCCGGGACATCCGCTACCGGGTGGAAATCACCTTCGAGGATGCCGCCACCGGCGCGCGCCGGCGGATGACCATGGCCGATGGCAGCGCGCTGGATGTGAACATACCGGCCGGGATCATGAGCGGGCAGAGCCTGCGCCTGCGCAGCCAGGGCCAGCCCTCGACGGCGGGCGGGCCGCCGGGCGATGCCCTGCTCGAGGTCGAAGTGATGCCGAGCCCGATCTGGACCCGCGACGGGCGCGACCTGCGGATGACACAGGCCGTCGACCTGCGCACGGCGATTCTCGGCGGAACGGTGGATGTCCGCACACCATCCGGGCCGGTGACGCTGAAGGTTCCGGCCGGATCGAATACCGGTGCGCAGCTGCGCCTGCGCGGCAAGGGGGTGCAGTCTGCCCCGCCGGGCGACCTGTATGTGCGGCTGGAAATCGTGCTGACCGATCCGAAGGATGAGGGCCTCAGGCGATGGGCGCAGGGCCGCTAGCAGGCGGCGCACCGGCTGGCCCCAAGATGACTGAAAATCGCCTGACATATTCACTTCATGTTCAGCGCTTGGCCCGCATAGGCTAGGGTCATGAAACACAGCCTTGTCATCCTTGCCGCCCTTGTCCTGATGGCCGCACCCATTGCGGCCGCTCAGGGCCGTGACCGCGCGCCCGTGGCGGGCGCGGGCTTTCCGGCGCTGATCGGGCCGATGGCGCAGGCGCAGAACTGGGGCAACCAGTTTTCCCCCGATCAGGCGCGCGACGCCCGCCGCGAGGGCCGGACCGTGCCGCTGAGCCGTATCTTTGACGACCTGCGGCGCCGGCATGGCGGCTACCAGCTGGGCGCAGAGCTTTATTCCCGCGGCGAAGGCCGCTCCGTTTACGAAATCGACTGGATGACGGGCGATGGCCGCCAGATGCGATTCACGGTAGATGCCCAATCCGGGTCAATCCTCAGCAGCCGCGGCGGCTGACGGAAAACAGCAGGAGGCTGATCATGCGGATCCTCGTAGTGGAAGATGATGCGGACCTGCGCCGCCAGCTGGCCGATGTGCTCTCGCAATCGGGCTATGCGGTGGACCTGGCGGCCGATGGCGAGGATGGCCAGTTCCTTGGCGATACCGAGCCCTATGATGCGGTGATCCTTGATCTCGGCCTGCCCAAGATTGACGGTGTCAGCGTGCTGAAGAGCTGGCGCAAGGAGGGCAAGACTTTCCCTGTGCTGATCCTGACGGCGCGCGACCAGTGGAGCGAAAAGGTCGCCGGCTTTGATGCGGGGGCTGATGACTACCTGACCAAGCCCTTCATCACCGAGGAGCTCCTGGCGCGCATGCGCGCTCTGGTGCGCCGGGCGGCGGGGCATACGGCCGCGACGCTGGAAGCGGGCAAGCTGATGGTTGATACGCGCGCGGCGCGGGCCATGGTCAATGGCGAGCCGATCAAGCTGACGGCGCATGAGTATCGTGTGCTGGCTTACCTGATGCACCATCAGGGCCGGGTCGTGCCGCGCACCGAACTTGTCGAGCACATCTATGATCAGGATTTCGACCGCGATTCGAACACGATCGAGGTGTTCATCGGCCGCTTGCGCCGGAAGATCGGTCAGGACCGGATCCAGACCGAGCGCGGCCTTGGCTACCGGCTCGTTGTCCCCGATGACGAGATGCGCGTTGCCGGCTGACCGGAGGCAGCGCTACAACTCCCTGCATGAGTGAGGCATCGCCGCCGTCCCGATATGGCCTGACCGGCCGGCTTTCCAGCATGTCGCTGGCGCGGCGGATCACGATTGCGGCTGCGATCTGGGGCCTGCTGGTGCTGGTTGGCGGCGCCATCGCCCTGTCGGCGGTTTACCGTGCACAGACCTTGCGCCTGCTCGAGGAGGATCTCGACCAGACACTGGTGACGCTGTCACGTGAGCTGGTGCGCGAGGACGCCTTCCTTCCGGATGGCCGGGTGACCTCGACGGACCGTGTGTTCTTTCCGACCGATGCGCGCTTCCAGACGCAGTATTCCGGACAATACTGGGCGGTCGTCGCGATCAATCCCGATCTCGAGATCACGGGGGATTTCCGCTCGCGGAGCCTTTGGGACGAGCCGGTGCCGGTCACACGCGATATCATTGCACGGGCCGTTGCGCAGCCGGGGCCGACGCATTTCAGCGATTATGCCGGGCCGGCCGACCAGCGCTCGCGCGTGGCGGTCAAGGCTGTCCGGATCGAGAACCGGCCGACGCCGCTGATCCTCGTGGCCGCGGCTGACCGCACGCCGAACGATGCCGCCGCCACCCGTTTCCGCAATCTCCTGCTGGGCACGATGATCGCGCTGTTCGGAGGCATCTTCCTCGCCATGCTGCTCGGTATCCGCTACTCGCTTGAGCCGCTGGCAAGGCTTGAGCAGGACATCGCACGCATCCGCGAGGGCGAGGCCAAGCAGTTGGAGGGGGATTACCCATCGGAAGTCCGGCCCCTGACGGATGAACTCAACAAGCTTATCGAGCATAACCGCGAGGTCGTAGAGCGCGCGCGGATGCATGTCGGCAATCTGGCCCATGCCCTGAAGACACCCATCGCGGTGCTGCGCAATGAAGCCAGCGGCGCAAGCCAGCTGGACGAGGTCGTGCAGCGCCAGGCAGAAGCGATGCAGGTCAATGTCGAGCATTATCTCAAGCGCGCCCGCATGGCGGCACGGGCCGAAACAATCGGTGCCCGGACGGATGTGCGCCCGGTTCTCGATGCGCTGGCGCGGATGTTCAACCGGCTCCATGACGCCAGGGGCATCGAGGTGACGGTTGAAGGGCCGGAGAGTGCGATCTTCCGCGGCGAGCAACAGGATTTCGAGGAGATGGCCGGCAATCTCATGGAGAATGCCTGCAAATGGGCGGCAAGCGATGTGCGTGTGACAATCGAGGACACGCCGCGCCTTCTGACCATCCGGGTTGAGGATAATGGCCCCGGCCTGTCGCCGGACGAGCGTGCCGGCGCACTGAAGCGCGGCGTGCGGCTGGATGAGACCATGCCGGGCACGGGGCTGGGCCTGTCGATTGTCACCGAGCTGGCCAGCTTGCATAAGGGGCAGCTTGAACTCGGCGAGTCCAGTCTCGGCGGGCTGAAGGCAGAGTTGAGGTTTCCCCGCACGTGACACGTCTCTACTGGATGATCCTGGCGGCCTGCCTTGCGGCCGGCCTAGCCGGCTATGCCCTGACCGGGCGTCCCGGCATGGGCGACCAGCCGATGAGCGCGCGTCAGGCAGCGCTGGCCGAGCGCATCCGCACTGAGCCGGAAGCGCTGACCCCTGCTGAAATGTTTGCCCGGCTCGAGCAGGCAACCCGGAAACAGCCGGATGCCGCCGAGCCGCACTATTTCATTGGCGAGATGCTGCGTGCACAGGGACGAATCGAGGACGCCGCGCGCGCCTACCAATCCTCCCTGCGGCGGGATCCCGCCTTCGTTCCGGCGCTGATCGGGCTGGCCGACGCGCTCGTAGAGCTGCGCGGCGGCTCGGTCGGCCCGGATGCGACGCGGCTCTATGGCGAGGCCTACCGCCTGGATGAGACGCAGGTGCGGGCGGGTATGCGGGCGGCCCTGGGCGCTGCAGAGGCGGGCGAGCAGGAGCAGGCCGAGCAGGCGATGGCCTATATCCTGTCGCGCCTGCCGGAGGACGATCCCCGCCGGACGGCCATCGAGGGCATGCTCGCGGAGCGGACGGCGAACTGAACCTGTTGCAGCGGGCCGCATCTGCCGCACTCCACAAGACAGCCGGTGCGCCCTATACCCTTTGGCATGCGCGCACGGACCCGCAGATTCTATGGCTTTGCCATTGCCGCCATCCTGGTGCTGGCTGCATCTGGCCTCGCCTTCGTGGCCATGCGCGAGCATGCAAACCTCTTCTACACCCCTGAAATCCTTGCCGATAAGGGCCTGCCTGAATCGGGCCGCGAGGTGAAAGTGGGCGGCTGGGTCGCGCCCGGATCGCTGAGCTATACCGGCGGCGGGGCGACCATGCAGTTCACTGTCATCGACAACAGCCCCCACACCATCATGGTCAGCTTTACCGGCGTGGCGCCGGACCTCTTCCGCGAGGGGCAGGGCGTCGTCGCAACCGGACGCTTCGGCGAGGACGGGCATTTCACGGCGCGCCAGCTGCTGGCCAAGCATGACGAGACCTACCAGCCGCGCGAGCTGCGCCCGCTGGAAGCCGGGCTCGAGGCCGGGGGATGATCGAGGCAGGCCACCTCGCGGCCTTTCTTGCCTTCGCGCTGACCCTTGCGCAGGGCGCGATCGGCCTGATGGGCGCTCGCCGTCCGGCCGCGCTGATTGCGATCGCGGCCTTCGGCCTGATGGCGCTGTCCTTCCTGACGCTGGTCATTGCCTTCATGCGCTCGGATTTCTCCGTCCTGCTGGTCGCCGATAACTCCCACACGCTGAAGCCGATGATCTACAAGATCGCCGGAACCTGGGGAAACCATGAAGGCTCGATGGCGCTTTGGTGCCTCGTGACACTCGGCTTTGCTGCTGCGGGCGCGGCCCTCATGCGCACGGGCCGGGAGGTATTCGAAGCACGCGCGCTGGGTGTGCAGGGCCTGATTGGCGCCGGTGCGCTCGCCTATCTCCTGTTTGCCTCCTCGCCCTATCTGCGGCTGGATCCGGCGCCATTCCAGGGGGCGGGCCTCAACCCGCTGCTGCAGGACCCGGCGCTCGCGATCCATCCGCCGATGCTGTATCTCGGCTATGTCGGCTATTCCTTCGTCTTCGCGCTGGCGGCGGCGGGGCTGATGGAAGGGCGGATCGACCGGGTCTGGGCCCGGGAGGCCCGGGTCTGGTCGCTGGCAGCGTTCGCACCGCTGACACTCGGCATCCTGCTTGGCTCTTACTGGGCCTATTACGAGCTGGGCTGGGGCGGCTGGTGGTTCTGGGACCCGGTGGAGAATGCCTCGCTCATGCCCTGGCTGATCGGGGCGGCGCTGCTGCATTCGGTCATCGTCACCGAGAAGCGCGAGAGCTTTGCCGCCTGGACGGCGCTGCTCGCGGTTCTGGCTTTCCTGTTCTCCATCCTCGGCGCCTTCCTTGTGCGCTCGGGTGTTCTGACCTCGGTGCATGCCTTCGCAATCGACCCTGCCCGCGGCACGCTGCTGCTGATCGGCCTCCTGGCCTATGGCGGTTTTGCGCTCGGGCTGTTTGCGCTGCGTGCGCCGAAGATCGCCGGCGGCAAACCATGGCTCCTCGCGAGCCGGGAGGGCGCGCTGATGACGAACAATGTCGTCCTGATCGTGGCGACGCTGACCGTCCTGCTCGGCACGCTGTTCCCGCTGATCGCGGAAGCGTTCGGGCGGACGATGTCGGTCGGCGAGCCTTATTTCAACCTGACCTTCGTGCCGATCCTTGCACTCGCGCTGATCGCCCTGCCCGTGGTGCAGGCCTGGGCCTGGGGCAAGGCCGACCTCGCCGGCTGGAGCCGCTGGGCGCTCGGCGGCGGCGCGCTGGTGGCGGTCTTCGCCCTGCTCGGTGTCAGCCCGCTGGCGATACCGCTGGGCGCCGCAATAGGTGTCGCGTTGGGAGCCTGGCTGATCTTCGGCGCGCTATGGGAGCTGCGCCGCCGGGCGGTGACGCTGGCCCGTGTCTTCCGCCTGCCCAAGCGCGTCTGGGCGATGAGCCTTGCGCATCTCGGGATCGGCATTTTCATCATCGGTGCGGTGATCGAGACCAGCGGCCGGCATGAGGCAACGCTGGCGCTCCAGCCCGGCGGATCGGGGACGGTGGCCGGCTGGACGCTGACGCTGGAAGAGGTGCGTGCCATCGAAGGGCCGAACTGGTATGCCGACAAGGCCGAGCTGACCGCGCGGCGCGGCGACCAGGCGGCCACCCTCTTGCCGATGCGCCGGTTCTATCCGGCCGCTGCCATGCCGACAGCCGAAACCGCGATCCACAAGACCGGCTGGGGCGATCTCTACGCGGCGCTCGGCGAGCGCCGTGAGGCCGATGGCACATCTGTCTGGGTGTTCCGCGTCTATTTCAACCCATTCGTGGATCTCATCTTCCTCGGCTTTGGCCTGATCGGAATCGGCGGCTTCATCGCCATCTGGCCACGGCGTCAGCGCGCCGTCAAACCCGTGGCAGCCGAAGCGTCGCCCTGAGACCCGGCCGGCCCGGCGGGCCGTTACCATCGCCAAGGCGAAGTTCGCCGCCATGCATTTCCGCGACCGAATTGACGAGCGAGAGGCCCAGCCCTGATCCCGGCAGGGTGCGCGCTGAATCGAGCCGGCTGAAGCGCTGTATCACTTCGCCGCGTGCGTCCACCGGGATACCGGGCCCGCTGTCCACCACCGTCAGCTCGATCATCCCGTCACCGCTGCGTGCCGCGCTGAACGTTATGGCTCCGCCTGCCGGGGTGTATTTCACGGCATTGTCCAGCAGGTTCGATAGGGCCTGCGCCAGCAGGCCCTTGTCGCCGAGCACCATGAGATTGCGGGCAACGTGGCTGCTGAAACTGAGCTGCGCCTCCTCGCAGGCGGGGTCGAACAGCTCGGCCAGCTCCTCGGCCAGCGCACTCATATCGAGGCGGACGAGCTCGCCATCGGCGCCGGCATCGAGCCGCGCGAGGCGCAGGATCGCGTTGAACGTTTCGAGCACGCTATCGACTTCCTGCAGCGTTTCTTCGAGCGTGACGCTTGCTTCGTGGCCGGCCATCGGCTTGCTGATGGCGATCTCCAGCCGGTTGCGCAGCCGGGTGAGCGGTGAACGCAGGTCATGAGCGATCGCATCGCCGGAGTGACGCGAGGACTCCACCAGCTTCTCGATCTTGTCGAGCATGGCATTGATGTGCTCGCCGAGCCGATCAAATTCATCCCCGGAGCGGCGCACGGACACCCGCCGCCCGAGCTGGCCGCCCATGACGGCCTCGGCAGTGCGGGCGAGGTCGTCGGCCCGCCGTGCGGCGCCGCGTGAAATCAGCAGCCCGCCCAGCAGCGACAGGAGCAGGGCGACTGGCAGGGCGAAGAGTATGGTGCCCTGTATCCGTTCAACAATCACGGTCTGCTGCGCGCTGTCGAAGGCAATCAGCAGCGACCCGCCATTATCCCGCAGCCGGACGATCTTGCCGGAGGCCGGACGGCTGACACGGTTTCCTTCCTCATCCTCGAGATAATAGGTGAAAACAGTTGTGCTCATGCCCGAGGCTGGCGGCGCCTCGGGCAGGCTTGCAAGGTGGCCCGCAATCTTCCGGCCTGTGTTGTCCTCGAGATAGTAGAAGAAGGGGGCGCCGGACAGCGTCATCCGCTCGAAAACGGCCTGGCTGAGCCGTTCCATGCCCCCGGCATAATAGGCCTTGGCCAGCTGTTCGATCTCGACCTGCATGCGCTGCTCGGACTCGGCCCGGATATAGTGGATCGTGGTGTAGTAGAGGTAGGCGAGCAGACCGCTGGCAAAGGCGGCGATCATCACGCTGTAGAGGACCGTCAGCTTGAAGGTGGTCGTCCGGGCGAAATCCGGTATGGCCCGGTCGAGCCGCTGCCCGAGCCTGATGGCAAAGGGCGGAAGCGGCGGCAGGGCCCAGCTGGCCGGCCATTTCAGCCCGAACGGCAGGGAGGGGCGCCAGCGCGAGGGCACGCGCTCGACAATCCATGCAGGCAGGCCGCTCGGCTTTTTCATGACTTACCAGGTGCCAGCCAGGCGCCGCGCCGTCCAGCACCTCCCCGTTATCATTTTTCCGGCCCGCTCAGGCCTGCAGGCGGTACCCCGCACCGCGAACAGTCTGGAGCATGGGCTCGCCGAAATCCTTGTCGATCTTGGCCCGCAGGCGCGAGACGTGCACATCGATGACATTGGTCTGGGGGTCGAAATTATAGTCCCACACTTTTTCCAGAAGCATGGTCCGGGTCACGACCTGGCCGGCATGGCGCATGAGGAATTCGAGCAGACGGAATTCACGCGGCTGAAGGTCAACCCGCTTGCCGGCACGGGTCACCTTGCGGGTCAGCAGGTTCATCTCAAGGTCGCCGGCCACCAGAACCGTTACCGGTGTTTCGCCCGTCTGGCGCCGTCCGAGCGCCTCTACGCGGGCGGCGAGTTCGGCCGCGGCAAAGGGCTTGGCCAGATAGTCGTCGGCGCCCGCCTTGAGGCCCTCGACGCGGTGGGGAACTTCTCCAAGAGCAGAGAGGAAGAGGGCCGGCGTGGTCCCGCCCCCGGCCCGGAACTCCTTCAGCATGGTCAGGCCATCCTTTTCCGGCAACATCCGGTCCACGACGATGGCGTCAAATTCCTGCGCCCGCGCCTGGGCAAGCCCGAGGGAGCCATCGGCGACGCATTCGACCTCATGGCCAGCATCCCTCAGCACCTTGCCGATAAAACTGGCCACATCATTGTCGTCCTCGATGACGAGGACTTTCATGGATTGAGACTCTACGACGGCGGCCATGCAGGGCTCCTTTGCCTGTTAATTCTCCGGAATGTCCACGGTCCGGTAGTTGGTCAGCTGGCCGATCCGGACGGCCAGCAGAATCTTGGAGCGATTGCTCGCGCGCGCATCGCGCACGGCCCGCCGGAAGGCGTCCACGCTGGGCAGCGGACGGCCATTGGCCTCAAGCAGAACCATGCCGGTGTCGAAGCCCGCTTCGGCGAACACGCCGCCACGGACCAGTTCGGTAACCACGAGGCCGGTTTCACCCGTGCGCAGGCCAAGACGGTCGCGGACATCCTCGCCCATGGGCTCAAGGCGCACACCGAAATCGTCCAGCATTGTGCCGGGAATGCCCGAGCGCGATTCATCGCCAGGCCCGGCGCTGCCCGGTGGGCGGGGCGCTGTGGCGGTTGCGGGATCTTCAGGGCGTTCGCCAACGACCACATTGACGGTTTGCCGGCGCCCCTCACGCAGGATATCGAACCGGTTGGAGGTATTGGCTATCAGCCGGGCGACTGTGCGTGTCGTGGTGCTGGCATCCGTGACCATCTGGCCGTTGACTGACAGGATGATGTCATTGCGGCGCAATCCGGCCCGTTCGGCGGGGCTTCCGGCCGTCACTTCGGCTATCAGGGCGCCGCGAATGTCATCCAGTCCGAGCGCTTCGGCATAATCCGGCGTCAGGTTGCTGATCTGGACGCCGAGCCAGCCGCGCGAGACGCGGCCGCTCTCGATCAAAGTATTCGTTACATCCCGCGCGAGTTCGGCGGGAATCGCGAAACCGATGCCCACCGATCCGCCTGTTGGCGAAAGGATCTGGGAATTCACCCCGATGACATTGCCATAGATGTCAAAGGTCGGCCCGCCCGAATTGCCGCGATTGATCGAGGCATCGATCTGCAGGAAGTCCGTATAAGGGTTCCGGTTGCCTCCGATGTCGCGATTGTCAGCTGATACGATGCCTGCGGTCGCAGTACCGCCAAGGCCAAAAGGATTGCCGAGGGCGACAACCCAGTCGCCCTTGCGCAGGTTCTCGGTGCTGCCGAACTGGACAAAGGGATAGGACCCCGCCTCCATCACACGCAGAACGGCGAGATCGGTCGGCGGATCGGCGCCGACAAGCTCGGCTTCGAGTTCCCGGCCGTCATGCGTGACGACCTTGATCTGGGTCGCGCGGTCGATGACGTGATGGTTCGTCACGATGAAGCCGTCATTGGAGATGAAAAAGCCCGATCCGAGCGACTGGGCCTGGCGGGTGCGGGGTTGGTCGTCACCGCCTCCGCCACGGCGCTCAAGATATTCGTCAAAACCCGGCATTCCGCGGAACAGTTCGAAAAAGCGGTCGGCATCGCTGAGACGGCCGATTTCCTGCAGCGAGATGACATTGACGCTGACGACGGCCGGTTCGACTTTCTCGATGAGATCAGCAAAACTCAGCGGGGCGCCGGCGGGCGCCTGAACGACAATGAGCTCGCCTGCCGTTTCAGCCCGGGCCTCGGGCGCAACCAGCCTTGGTACGGCTATGACGGTTCCAGCCACCGCCACACCGAAAACGGCTGCGATCAGGGCCTGAGCTGACAATCCGGTCATTCGCATTCACGTCTCCCGTTTGTTCAGGAAGCTAGCAAAATCCGCAGCTTTCCAAAGCATAAGCAATCACCGCCAATTGCGGTTGTTAAAAGACAGTTAGGAACCAGTCGCCAAACGGGAAGGGGGTATACGCTGTGATCGCGATCAACTTCCGGTCAGGATTTACCATTTCAGACCTCTTCCGCCTCGATTTCGTCCGGCTTTGACCGGTTCCGCGCGACCAGGATGCCGGCGACCGCCCCGGCAGCGAGCAGGGCGAAGGGCAAGGTCCAGAGCAGCACCCCGCCAACACCGCGCACAGGGGGGCGGAACAGCACGAATTCGCCATAACGGCTTTCGAACCAGTCCCGGATTTGCGCATCGGTTGCCCCTTCGGCCACCATTTCCCTGATCTGCCGCCGCATATCCTCGGCAATCGGCGCGGTCGATTGCGACACCGGCTCGTTTTCGCAGGCCACGCAACGGATTTCCCGCATCAGGGCCTGTGCCCTGGCTTCCTGCGCCGGATGGTCCAGCGGGACATCGGCGGCAAAGGCGAGGACAAGGGCAGCAAGAGCAAATTTCATCTGGATGGGACGTTAGCAGGCCTGGCCCGGTTGGTCAGCCCGTCTCGTCTGCAGGCTCGGAGACCAGCGTGGCCTCGAGCACGGCCATCAGGGCCGCCTCACGCTCGTCGATCCGGCCATCGGCCTCGGCAATATGGCGCAGCACGCTCTTGAGATTCTCGATGCCGGTCTCGTTCAGCAGCTTGTTGGCAAAGGCAACCATCTTGTCGATGCTCGGAATGTCCTCCGGCTGCCGGCAGCGTTCCCGGAAGGCCTCCCGGTCGAGCGCCCCGAAAAGCTCGGCCGCCCGGCTCTCGGCTTCGACCAGTTCCCGGTCATCGACTTCGCCGTCTATGGTGACCATCAAGGCGAGGAAATCGACAAGCAGGTAGCCGAAAATCTCATCCAGGCTGCGCTCGGTATTCTCATCTTCTTTCGGCCATAGCTCGCTGTAAAGGTGGT
>DAIRTA010000038.1:0-14823 GCA_036804125.1 Hyphomonas sp. | reverse complement strand
CAGATGCGGTTTGACCTTGCCAAAGGCTTTCCGCTCGTCACCACCAAGAAGCTTCACCTGCGCTCGATCATCATCGAGCTTCTGTGGTTCCTGAGGGGCGATACGAATGTCCGCTGGCTGCAGGAGAACGGGGTTTCGATCTGGGATGAATGGGCCGATGCGGACGGCGATCTCGGCCCGGTCTATGGCAAGCAGTGGCGAAGCTGGGCGGCGCCGGACGGGCGTGTGATCGACCAGATCCAGTGGGTGCTGGACGAGATCCGCACCAATCCCAATTCCCGCCGCCTTATCGTCTCAGCCTGGAACCCGTCCGATGTCGATGCCATGGCCCTGCCGCCCTGCCATTGCCTGTTCCAGTTCAATGTCATGGCGGGCCGGCTTAACTGCCAGCTCTACCAGCGCTCGGCCGATGTCTTCCTCGGCGTGCCGTTCAACATCGCCTCCTATGCGCTGCTGACCCATATGATGGCCCGAGCGACCGGGCTTCAGCCCGGCGAGTTCGTGCACACGCTGGGCGACGCCCATCTCTATCTCAATCATCTCGAGCAGGCCCGGCTGCAGCTGACGCGCGCGCCGCGCGCCCTGCCTGTCTTGCAGATGAACCCGGAGAAGACCGATCTTTTCGGATGGGCCTATGAGGACTTCCGGATCGAGAACTACGACCCCCACCCGCACATCAGGGCGCCTGTCGCGGTCTGACGTGCTGGGTGCCAGATGATTCAGCCCCTCTGCTGCCGGCCCGCTTGTGGCTGTCATCAAATCCCTGCAGGTTGAAGTCCAGAGGCCGGTATGCAGACCGGCCCAGCAGAGAGGCGCCCCATGAAACCCTTCATTGCCGAACTGATCGGTACCTTTACTCTTGTTCTATTCGGCTGCGGCGCGGCCGTACTGGCCGGGGGCGAGGTTGGTCAGCTCGGTATCGCCTTTGCCTTTGGTCTTGCCATCGTCGCCATGGCCTACGGTATCGGGCCCATATCGGGCTGCCACATCAATCCGGCCGTCAGTTTCGGCGCCTTCCTCGCTGGGCGGATGGAGATGCAGACCATGCTGCAATACTGGGCGGCGCAGTTCATCGGCGCCCTGCTCGGTGCGGCGGTGCTTTACCTGATTGCCAGCGGCCAGCCTGTCTACAGCTTGTCCGACAACGGTCTGGGCCAGAATGGCTGGGGGCCCGGCTATCTCGGGGAGTACAGTCTCGCTGCGGCCCTGGTCTTTGAAGTGGTCGCCACCTTCATTTTCCTCGTCGTCATCCTGGGCGCGACCCAGAAAGCGGCGCCTGGCATGATGGCAGGCCTGGCCATCGGCCTCACCCTTGCGGTCATCCACATCGTCGGTATCCAGGTGACCGGGGTGTCGGTGAACCCGGCCCGCAGTTTCGGCCCGGCAGTGATCGTCGGCGGCCAGGCGATCGGCCAGCTCTGGCTGTTCATTATTGCGCCCCTGATCGGGGCTGCCCTTGCAGGTCTTCTGTTCCGGCGGAAGCTTTTGGACGCCGAATAAACACCGGCCCGGCCAGTTGCCGCTAGGCCTCATAGGCGGAGATCAGCCCGCGGCGTTCCCGCCGGCGGATCTCTGCCGAGACGATGATGGCACCGACCATCTTGCCGATGACGAAGACGATCCAGTTCCAGATATGCAGCGAATTGCCGTCGGTTGCCGGCAGGCTGAAGGCAAGGCCGAGAATCTGTGTCTGCGTCATGATCTGACTGAGCGCTTCCGGCGTCGTCAGCCCGGCCGTAGTCAGCTTGTTGATCTGCTTGGCGATGTCAGCGCCATATAAAAAGACGGTTGTGTCCACGGGCGCAGCCAGCGCGCTGGATATGAGGATGCGGGTAGAGAGGCGGTATTTGGTGAAGGTAAACACCAGCCAGTCGACAAGCTCGGAAACCGCGAAGGCAATCCCGCTCGCCAGCGCGATAACCGGCCATGCATAGAAGAATGACCAGGCCACAGCAATTGCCATCAGGATCAGCACGCGGTGGCCCATTTCGCGCTGAACGAAATCGCGCACGACGAAAACCATGCCGGTCACCATCGTCATCGGATGCAGCGAGATGCCGCGCGAGAACTGCTCCGAAATGCCGATGATCGGATTTCGGCACGGTCCGCCCTCGGCCATCGCCTCGGCGACCATGCCCGACGTGCACATCAGCGGGAACTCCGAGATCACCCCGAAGCTCCAGTTGAGGAAGGGGATCAGCGCCACATAGAGCAGGGCCCAGGCCCGGCCCTGCAGGTGCCAGATCGCCGCGAGGGTCAGGCCCAATGCGAGGATCACAGGCAGGAGCAGGCTGGGCTGTCCATTGGTCAGGGCATCGGCAATTGCTGTCACTGAGAGGACATCCTGCGCGTCAAATTACAGTTCCAGCTGCCCGTTCGGGCTTGCCGGGAAGTAGGAGCTAGGGCCAGGGGACCCTTCCGTCCATGCCCTCCCAGTTTCGTGCCGCGACTTCAAGGCTTAGAATGCCCCTGCGGTCAGGAGTTTTGCCTTATGCCCCATACTGTCTCGCTTGCGCTGATTGTCGCGCAGGGCCGCAACCGCGTCATCGGTGCCGAGGGCCGCCTGCCCTGGCGCCTCGCCGGAGATCTCGCCTTCTTCAAGCGCACCACCATGGGGGCGCCCATCCTGATGGGCCGCCGGACATGGGAGAGCCTGCCGAAGCGGCCATTGCCGGGCCGCGCCAATATCATTCTCAGCCGCAACTGGCAGTATCCAGCCGAAGGCGCGCGTGTCTATACAACCCTTGCGCCCGCCCTTGCCGCCGCCCGCGCCATGGCAGTCCGTGCGGGAAAACCCGAAGCCTTCGTGATCGGCGGCGCTGCGCTGTATGAAATGGCGCTGCCTTTTGCCGACCGTATCTACATCACCGACGTCGATGCCGCGCCCGAGGGGGATGTCTTCTTCCCGGAACTCGACGCTCGCCAGTGGCGGGCCAGCGAGCTTGAGCGCGCGCCCGCCGGCGGGGGCAATGACCACGCCTATTCCATCCGCCGTCTTGACCGCGCCGCCGCCCCGGCCTGATTGCAGAGGCCGGTTATCGGGTTTACTCTCGCCGCCTCACGCGTAAGGGGGAGGACGGCGCATGGCGACGACAGGGCAGATGCCGTTCGAGGTACTGGCCTCCGGTCTCGGTTTTCCCGAAGGGCCGGTCGTTATGGCGGATGGCTCGATTATCCTCGTCGAGATCCAGCGCGGCTGCATCACACGGCTCTGGGACGGCAAGCGCGAGGTGATCGCGACGCCCGGCGGCGGCCCGAACGGCCTCGCCAGCGGCCCGGACGGCGCGCTCTATTGCTGCAATAATGGCGGATTTGAATACCATGATGTCGGCGGCCTCATGGTCCCCGGCAACTGCCCGGATGACTATTCCGGCGGCCGCATCGAGCGGATCGACCTGACCACACACAAGGTCGAACGCCTGTATGACAGTGTCGATGGCCATCCCCTGCGCGGACCAAACGACATCGTCTTCGACAGGCAGGGCGGCTTCTATTTCACCGATCTCGGCAAGGGCTTCTCGCGCTCGCGCGATCATGGCGGCGTCTACTATGCGAAACCTGATGGCAGCCTCATCAAGGAGGTCGACTATCACCACGTCTCGCCGAATGGTTGCGGGCTGTCGCCGGATGGCCGCACGCTCTACTTTGCAGATACGATGACCGCACGCCTCTGGGCCTATGCGCTGACCGGCCCCGGCGACTATGCGCCCCATCGGCCGCCCTTCCTGCGCGGGCGCGTCATCACCGGGCAGGCGGAGCTCTGCTATTTCGATTCGCTCGCCGTCGCGGCCTCCGGCAATGTCTGTGTGGCAACCATCCTGAAGAATGGCGGCCATGGCGGCATCACGACGATCCGTCCGGATGGCCATTCGAGCTTTGTTGAACTTCCCGATCCCTTCGTCACCAATATCGCCTTTGGCGGCGCTGACATGCATGACGCCTACATTACTGCCTCCGGTACGGGACAGCTGATCAAGTGCCGCTGGCCGGAGGCGGGGCTGCGATTGAATTTCAATGGTTAACCCCTGAGAGGCTTACCGCACTGCCGCCAGACAGGTGATCTCGATCATCGCCCCGAAGGGCAGGGCCGAGACGGCAATCGCCGTTCGTGCGGGAGGGGCGGATTCAAAATACTCCGCATACACTGCGTTCATCGGGCCATACTGTTCGATATCGGTCATGTAGACGGTGCATTTCAGAAGGTCAGCCATCCCGCCGCCCGCGGCCTCGATACTCGTCTTCACCGCATTCATCGCGGCATGCGTCGCCTCTGTCACATCGCCGGTCTCGCTCCGCCCGATGACTCCCGCCAGATGTATCGTATCGCCATGGCGCACCGCCGCGCTGTAGAATTGATTGCCGGGCACGAGAACGGTCTTGACAGCGGGCGCGGGCGGCGCCGGCAAGGCGGTGACTGATGGCGCGCGCGTTTCAGTCACTGCGACGCATCCGCCAAGCAGCGCGCTGACTGTCACCACAAGGCAGGCAAGTGTCTTCATCATCTGTCTCCTCTCACGCCTCGAACACGATCTCCGGCGGCGGTTTCGTTACCAGTTCATCAAGCGCGATCGCGACCCGCCGCGCAAGGCTCATGAAGAAATCGGCTGCCGGACCGTCCACAGTCGCTGCCGGCCGGCCCACATCCCCGCCTTCGCGGATGGCCGTCAGCATGGGGATTTCGGCGAGGAGCGGCAGGCCGAGGGCCGCAGCCATGCGGCGGCCGCCGCCCTCGCCCATGAGGTAGTGGCGGTGACCTGAAGGGTCTTCGAACCAGCTCATCGTCTCGGCGATACCGATCACCGGCACATGTGTTTTCGCAAACATTGCCGCCCCCCGGCGCACATCGGCGAGGGCGACTTCCTGGGGCGTGGTGACGATGAGGGCGGCGGTGACCGGCACACGCTGGGCGATGGCAAGCTGCGCGTCGCCCGTGCCGGGCGGTGTGTCGATGATCAGGAGGTCCAGCGGGTCATCCGGCGCGCCCCATTCGGCATCGTTGAGAAGCTGGGTGATTGCCGACATGACGATCGGCCCGCGCCAGATCATCGGGGCGTCCGGGTCTGACAGGTAGCCGATGGAGAGCGTCCTGATGCCATGCGCCTCGACCGGGACGAGCTTCTTGGCGCCCGAGGTGGCCGGCTCGGCGTTCACCGTAGCGAGCATGGTCGGTATCGAGGGGCCGTAGATGTCGGCATCCAGCAGCCCGACCTTCATACCGGCCCGCGCCATGGCGGCGGCGAGGTTCACCGCGACCGTCGATTTGCCAACCCCACCCTTGGCGCTGGCGATGACGAGGATGCGGGCGATGCCGGAGACAGGTTTCAGCCCTGCGCCCGGGGCAGGGACGCCCTGGTTCAGCGCTTCATCAGAAAGGCGCGCGCCCTTGGAAACACGCCTTGGCTGCGGGGAGGCCGACAGACCGGGCGTGCGCTCGGCCGTCAGCACGGTCTGGATGGTTTTGATCCCGGCTACGCGGGAGGCGGCATTCTCCGCTTCGATGCGGCGCGCCTCGCCTGCAGCGGGGTTGCCAGGATCGGTGCGGATCACCAGGACCGCTTTCCCAGCGTCGCCGATATGCACCGATTCCAGCCAGTCGGGTGCGCCGAGCGCCAGCCGGATGGCGTCCGCCAGGCTTTCTGCGGATTTCGGTCTGGAGCGGAACATGGTGCCTCTTGTTGGGGCCGATCGGGCCGATTTCAGCATGGTGTCACTGCAGGTGCGACAGGAATGCGTCATTTTTGACCTCGACCGGTGCCGATTTCGCATGCACTTCATGCCGGACCGCTTATATAGGCCCAAATACATTGTCTCGGGAGGCAAAATGCCCTGGAATGAAAACAACAAGCCGTCCGGCCCATGGGGAAGCGGGGGCTCGGACAATGGTAGCTCCGGAGGCGATGGCGACAGCCCCTGGGGGCGCCGCGGTGAAGGCAGCGGCTCGCGTGGCGGCGGCGACCTCGAGGACCAGATGCGCAAGATGCAGGAACGGTTCCGCTCGCGCCGCGGAGGCGGCGGAGGCGGCGGGCGCAGCGGCCGGGGCGCACCGAATATCGGACCTTTCGGTTTCATCGTCATTGCCGGCGTCGCCCTGCTGGCCTGGCTGTCTACCAGCGTTGCGATTGTAGATCCGACCCAGCAGGCAGCGATCTTCCGTTTCGGCAAATGGCAGACCAATTACGGACCCGGGCTGCACTTTCACCTGCCTGCTCCGATCGAGCGGCACCAGCTCATCAATGTCGAGCGGCGGGAAGAAACCCGTATCGGCCGCACGGCTGATGAAAGCCTGATGCTTACCCAGGATGAGAATATCGTCGATATACAATTCTCGATTTTCTGGAAGGTGGACACGGCAAACCCTGAGAACTTCATCCTCAATGTTCGCAATCCTCAGGAGGCTGTGGCCCTCGTATCAGAATCGGTGATGCGCGAGGTTGTCGGCAAGACAGAGCTTGAAGCGCTGATCACGACCGAACGCGATGTCGTCCAGCAGGTCGTGGCTGGCCAGGTTCAGGCGCTTCTCAATGATTACCGGGCCGGTATCGAGATCCTGTCGGTCCAGATTGACCGCTCCGATGCGCCCCAGCCGGTCATCGAGGCATTCAATGATGTCAACGTTGCCGAGCAGGATGCGATCACCAACATCAACCAGGCCACCCAGTACGCTAACCAGATCGTCCCGCAGGCGCGCGGTGAGGCCTCCCGGATCCTGCAGGCGGCCGAAGCCTATCGCGACCAGATCCTTGCCGATGCGCAGGGTGAAGCCTCCCGTTTCTCACTGATCTATGATGAGTACCGCAGGGCCCCGCGCGTCACCCGCGAACGGATGTATCTTGAAACCATGGAGCGCGTTCTCGGACGTACCGACAAGATCATTCTGGATCAGAATTCCGGCGCAGTCCCGTATCTCCCGCTGGAGCGGACCCAGCCCCGCCAACCCCGAGGAGCCCAGTAATCATGCGGTCATTTGCCTGGCTTTTCATTATCATCGGCGTGCTCGGCGTCATCGTGCTGTCGAATGTCTTTTTCATCGTACGCCAGTTTGAGCAGGCGATCGTGCTCGAGGTCGGGCGTCCGATCAAGCTCATCAATGCGACCGGTACCGATGAGGCCGGCCTGCACATGAAGATCCCGATCTACCAGCAGGTCGAACTCCTCGATAAGCGCAACCTCGGTCTCGATATCGACAACATTCAGGTCATCGCCTCCGACCAGCGGCGCCTCTCGGTTGACGCTTTCGTCCGCTGGCGCATTCGCGACCCGCTGCGTTACTACCAGCGTTTCCGGACCGAGGAGGCTGCGCGCTCGCAGCTCAACCGGATCACTACCTCCGCCATCCGCGAAGCGCTCGGCGATGTTCCGGTTCCGGAAATCATTTCCGGCTCGCGTATCCAGCTGATGAACCGTATCCGCGAGAATGTGAATGCCAGCCTCGTCAATGACGGCATCGACATCATCGATGTGCGGATCCGCCAGGCCGACCTGCCACGGGAAGTGGCTGAAGGCGTGTACCAGCGGATGAGAACAGCCCGGATCCAGGAAGCGCAGCGCATCCGTTCGGAAGGGGAGGAGCGGGCCCGCCTGATCCGCGCCCAGGCCGACCGGGAAGCCACCGTTCTCGAGGCCCAGGCCCGCGAACAGGGCGAGCGCATCCGAGGCGAGGGCGATGCCCGCGCAACGGAAGCCTATGCAGCAGCCTATGGGGCTGATCCGGAATTCTTCCGCTTCCAGCGGGCGCTCGTCGCCTGCGAGAAGGCGATCCGTGAAGGCACCCAGCTGGTGATCGGCCCGACCTCTCTTGGCGTCTGCGACCAGTTCATCGAAAGCGCACGCACCGCCGGCGGGCCGCGCTGACGCGCGACGGGGCCCGGCATGAGCATCGGCATCGTGCTGCTGGCGGGCCTCGGTCTCTGGCTGCTCGTCGAGGGGCTGATATACCTGATGGCTCCTGCGATGATGCAGCGGCTTGCCGCGATGATTGCCGGGCTGCCTGTCCGGGAGATTGCCCTTGCCGGTGGCCTGACAGCCCTGATCGGCGCCGTGCTGCTGGCAATTGCAGTCGCCACCGCCTGAGGCGTGTTGCCAGCCTGAGGCAATCGGCCATACTGCCGCAATTGCGCCATTCTGGTGCGCGTGTGTACGGAGCATGAGAGACGAGATGAAATCCCTGGCGGCGGTGACCCTGGCTTTGGTTCTGGCGGCGCCCCCCGCTCTGGCGCAGGGGCCGGCCGGCAGCCTGTCACGCCCGGCCGAGGTGTCGGATCTGCGTGGCATGCCCGACAGCTTCCGCGACCTGTCGCGCCGCCTGATGCCGGCGGTCGTGAATATCTCGACCAGCCAGGCTGTCGCCGTTTCCCTGCCGGTCTTTCCGGAGGGCTCCCCGGCCGAGCGTTTCAATGAGTTTTTTGGCCGCGATCGTGACGGCTTCCAGCGGCGGGGCTCCCTCGGATCGGGTTTTGTCATCAGCGCAGATGGTTACATCGTCACGAACACCCATGTGATCGACCAGGCTGATACGATCGAGGTCACCTTCTCCGACGGGCGCTCGCTGCAGGCGACGCTGGTCGGCCGCGACCGCGATTCGGATATCGCCGTGCTGAAGGTAACCTCCCGCACACCCTTGTCATTTGTGGAGTTTGCCGACAGCGACACCGCCGAGGTCGGGGACTGGGTGATAGCCATCGGCAACCCGCTCGGGTTTGGCGGTTCGGTATCCGCTGGCATCGTCTCGGCGACCGGGCGTGACCTCAATACGGGGCGGTCTGACAATTTCATCCAGACGGATGCAGCCATCAATCAGGGCAATTCGGGCGGACCCCTGTTCAACCTCGCCGGCCAGGTCGTCGGTGTGAACACGGCCATCATCTCACAGACCGGCGGGTCCATCGGGCTTGGCTTTTCGGTTCCGTCCAACACCGCCCGGCGGATATCGCGCCAGCTTATCGATGATGGCCGCGTCCGGCGGCCCTGGCTTGGGGTCAACGTGCAGGATGCCGATGAGGCCCTCCTGCGTGCCTATCGCGCGAATGCGCGCAGCGGGGTCATCATCACCCGGATCAGCGAGGACAGCCCGGCTGCGCGCGCCCGGCTTAGCGTCGGCGATCTCATCACGTCAATGGATGGGCGGGCGATCACCAGCGTGCGTGAGATGACGCGGCGCCTGGCCGAGCTGCCGATCGGGCAGGAGGTCACATTTGCTGTGCTGCGGGACGGGCGCGCGCGCGAGGTCAGCATCAGTCTTGGCGAACTTCCCGATGATGAGCCGGCACCCGGCGCCGCCCCGTCACCGGAAACCGCCGTACAGGGCAACGATCTCGGCGCCGATCTCGTCAATATCGATGATGATGTCCGCCGCCGTTTTTCAGTCCCTCGCGATGCTTCAGGCGTTGTGGTCACCGCCGTCAGCACGCGCGGCCGCGCAGCCGGCAAGCTGCAGCGGGGGGACATCATCGCCGAGGTCAATTTCGAGGCGGTCAGCTCGGTTTCGGATACCAATACAAAAATCCAGGCCGCTCGCGGGGCGGGCCGGCAACCCGTTGTGCTGCGCCTGAAACGGCGCGGCGAAGGCGGTGTCTGGATCGACCAGTATGTCGCCATCGAGTTCAGCCGGTAGCTCATCGGCCTTGTTTCCCCGACGGAAAGCTGGCCGGCTCTAGCCGCCCGGTCTTGGAAAAACGTGCCGAATCGGCTCGCCAAAGCCGGCAGGCCGCGCTAAGGACCGGCCCAATGTTTGTCACTTTGCCGGGCTGAGCTGTTGCCATGATTCACCCCTCACTGATTGCCATCGCTGCCGTCATCATCGTTTTCGGCATCCTGAACCTGATCGAATACAAGCGATTCGACTGACCTCCAGGGGAGCGAGCGATGCCTGAAGCCTCGCTTCTGATTTCCTTCTTCGGCGGCCTCCTGCTGATGGCCGTTGCCGCAGACCTTCTGGTGCGGGGTGCCGTGTCGCTCGCGCGGGCGATCGGCGCGACGCCGTTGATTGCCGGCATTTTCATTATCGGCTTCGGGACCTCGCTGCCGGAAATGCTTGTGGCTGTTGACGGGGTCCGCTCCGGCAGCCCGGGTCTGGCCTTCGGCAACATCGTTGGCTCGAATATCGCCAATGTCTTCCTGATCCTTGGCATCCCGGCACTGATTTTTCCCGTCATTGCCGGCGGTCCCGGCCAGCGCAGCGCCATGATCGCGATGCTGATCGTCACCATCGCCTGGATCGGCCTGACAGCCGTGATGCCGCTTGATCCGCTGATCGGCTTTTTCTTTTTCCTTATCCTGATCGGTTATACCGGCCTCAGCCTGCTGTCGGGCCGCCGCGCGGAAGTGGCTGGCAAGCCCACGGGCTACACAGAGGAGGTCCTGAAAGGCCCTCCCGTCTGGCGTGCGCTGATCTACGTACCTGTGGGTATTGCTGGCGTGGTGTTTGCCGCTACGCAGATCATCAGCGGCGGTGCCGGCCTTGCACGGGCGCTGGACATTCCCGAATACTGGATCGGCCTTACCCTGCTGGCCGTCGGCACCTCGCTGCCGGAAATCGGCGCTGCTATTGCGGCCGCGGTCCGCAAGCGCGGTGATGTGGTCGTCGGCGCGGTCGTCGGCTCGAATATCTTCAACATCCTTGCGGCTGGTGGTTTGATCTCGCTGTTCGGCCCGGTCGAGATCGCCCCTGTCTTCCACACCTATGACCACTGGGTCATGGGTCTCGCCGCCATCATCCTTTCACTGATCATTATCATGAAGGCGCGCATCAGCCGTCTGCTGGGCCTGTTGCTCCTCCTGCTCTATGCCGTCTACATCTACGGCCTCGTGAACGGCATCAACCTGCTGGCGCTGGCCGAGCTGATCTCCTGATGCAGCCGGGCGGTGCTTTGGTGACGGGTGCCGGGGCCCGCCTCGGCCGGGCAATGGCCGAGGCGCTCGGCCAGGACGGCTGGGCCGTTGCGGTGCATTATCGCGACTCGCGGAAGGGCGCCGAAGCGGGCGTTGCGGCCATAGAAGGCGCCGGCGGCAAGGCGGCCGCCGTGCAGGCGGACCTGTCGGATGAAGCCGGGCGGGAGGGTTTGATCGCGCGGGCAGCGAGCGCGATTGGCCAGCCGGTCACCCTGCTTGTCAATTCGGCTTCCGGTTTTGCCGATGACACGGCCAGCGAGCATACGCGTGAAGGCTGGGATTTCCACATGGAAGCCAACCTGCGCGCTCCGATCCAGCTGGCCCAGGAATTCGCGCGCCGCCTTCCGGCCAGCGAAAAGGGCCTGATCGTCAACCTTGTCGACCAGCGTGTCTGGAAGCTCACGCCGCAATTCTTCACCTACACCCTGTCCAAGGCCGCGCTCTGGCAGGCGACGAGGACGCTCGCCCAGGCCTTTGCTCCGGATATCCGTGTCAACGCCATCGGCCCCGGCCCGGTTCTGGCGAGTATTCACCAGACCGCGGAGATCTTCGCGGCGGAGCGCGCCGCCACACTGACAGGGGAAGGCTCAAGCCCGGAGGAAATCGTTCGCGCCTTGCGCTATCTCATCGCGGCCTCCAGCGTCACCGGCCAGATGATTGCCTCCGATGGCGGCCAGCATCTGCTATGGCAGACGCCCGATACACAGCTGTGAGGGGCTGGCGATGAATTTCAGCTCGGACACGTCTGCGCCGGCGCACCCCTCGGTCATCCAGGCCCTGGCGCGTGCCAATTCCGGAAGTGAACCGAGCTATGGTGATGACGCCGTCATGGCGCGCCTCAAGGATTGCCTCGCTGCTGTGTTCGAGACGCATGATTTCGATTACTGGATCACGGCCTCCGGCACAGCGTCAAATGCGCTGGCCCTGTCCTGTTTCTGTCCGCCTTTCGGTGCCATCCTTTGTCATCAGGAAGCCCATATCGAACGCGATGAGCGCGGGGCGCCAGAATTCTTCACCGGCGGCGGCAAGCTGCGCCTCTTGCCGGGTCATGGCGCTAAAATCGATCCGCATGCCTTTGACGAAGCCCTTGACCGTAACAATCCCGGCTTCGTTCATGAGACCCCGCTCTCCGTCCTCTCGCTGACAAACCTGACTGAATGTGGAACGGCCTATGCAACCGGCGAGATCGCGGCTTTCGCTGCGCGCTCAAAAGTGGCGGGCCTTGCGGTGCACCTTGACGGCGCGAGACTCGCCAATGCGCTTGTCCATACCGGTTCGAGCGCCGCTGCAATGAGCTGGCAGGCCGGGGTCGATATTCTCACGCTCGGGCTCACCAAGACCGGCGCCATGGGCTGCGAGGTCATCCTCCTCTTCGGGGCGGCCCGTGAGAAGGCTGAAGAACTCCGTGCGCGTGCAAAACGCTCAGGCCATATGCCGCCGAAGATGCGCTTTCTCGCCGCTCAGGCCGAGACGATGCTGTCGGATGGCCTGTGGCTGAGGCTTGCGGCGGATGCCAACAGGATGGCCGCTTTACTCGCCGACGTCTTCGCAGAGGCGGGCACCGGACTGCTGTACCCGCGCGAGGGCAACGAAGTCTTCGCCGCCTTGCCGGAAGAGCAGGCCGCTGCGCTCCGGGAAGCGGGCGTGCGGTTCTATCCCTGGCCGGGAGGCGGGTATCGCTTTGTCTGCTCCTGGTCGACGAGCGAGGCCGATATCGCCGGGCTGAAGGCGGCCCTCGCGACAGTCCCGTAAGGCCTGCCTCAGGCTGAAAGTGCCCGGCCAAGCCAGGCTTCGAGATGACGGATCGTCTCGGTGCTGCCTATCGGCGCGATGTGGCTTCCGCCGAGCAGTTCCTGATGCAGGCTCATGACAAGCAGGGGCGAAAGTGTTGCAAGCGCGGCTGCGCGCAAGGCGCTCTCCTGTTCGGGCGCGCCGGGCGTGGCGCGCAGTTTCGCGCTGATCGCCTGCAAGGCGGGCTCAAGCACCTTTTCCAGATAGGCGCGGCCGGCCACCTCGTCGGCCAACCCCTCGATCAGCCCGAAGGCATGGGCCCGGATGAAACCGCCGAGCCGCATACCGGCTTCTGAGACCCGGAAATATTCCTCCAGCGCCTGCGCCGGACTGCCAGAAGGGATCGCCACCATGGCCCAGAGGGGGGCGCCGCGCTGGCCGATATTCTCGAGGATCGCAATGACAAGGCCTTGCCGGTCGGTGAAGTAATGGCGCAGGGTTGGCTCTGAAGCCTGAACCGCAATCGCGAACTGGCGCAGCGATGGGCGGCGCAGGTCGGCTGACAGGGCGAAGTCTGTGAGAGCGTCCAGCAGCGCGGCACGCTTCTCCTCGAAGTCGTGGTTACGCACGCCCATTGGCCTAGCCATCTGCTCGCCGCCTCCGTTTGAACCCGATCCGCAGTTAAGCGAACTCTCCCGGGCCTCTTCCCCTCATGGCCCCGTTTCGCGGAGCGCCTGTCTCACGATAAGCGACAGACAGCGCGGCGCAAGGCAATGGGCGGGCTTTTGCCGCCCCTTAGCCTGCAGGGCTGGGAAAAATTAGGGACCAGATGGCCTGTAAGCCGGGTTCTGTTCGCCCCTTTCGGGGTCTGGCAGCCATTCCTCTGGGACACCTGTTGCCAGATGCCTCTTGCGACACACCCGAGGCGCAGGCGGGGAACGGCCCTTGCGCGCCTCCTACTTGGTCTTGCTCCGGGCGGGGTTTACCATGCGGCGCCTGTTACCAGGCTCCCGGTGGGCTCTTACCCCACCCTTTCACCCTTACCTTCCTTCGCCAGAGGCTTCGGAAGGCGGTTTGCTTTCTGTGGCACTTTCCCTCGGCTCACGCCGGGCGGCCGTTAGCCGTCGCCCTGTCCTCCTGGAGCCCGGACTTTCCTCCAGCCCGAAGTTGCCCACGGGCCAGCGGCCGCCCGGCCATCTGGTCATCGGGTAGATATAGGCGAGGGTGGCGGGCGCCGCAATCGCACCGCGGTGGTGGGGGTGGACTTCTTCAATCCCCTGCACGAGGGTCTGCGGGTCAAAATATCGGCGGAGGAGCAAGGCCATGGATCTGGGTCTCGGGGGCAAGGTGGCACTGGTGGCAGGTGCCAGCCGGGGCATTGGCCTTGCCATAGCGGAAGGATTGGCAGCTGAGGGCGCAAGGCTGGTACTGGCGGCGCGTGGCAATGAGGCGCTAGACGCTGCCGCGCGCACCATCGAACAGAAGGGAGCCGGCGTGCTGGCGCACACTTGCGATGTCGCCGATGATGCGTCGGTGACCTCGCTCGTTGCGGCCGCGCTTGAGCGCTTCGGGCGCATCGACATCCTCATCAGCAATGCGTCGGCGCTGGCCGTGACGCCGGACCGGTCAAGCTGGGATGCCAGCCTTGCGGTTGATCTCATGGGGGCGGTGCGGCTGGTCGAGGCCATCTTGCCGGGTATGCGCAAGCAGGGTGAAGGCGTCATCCTGTTCACCTCGTCCGTTTCGTCGATCGAGGCGGCTCCGATGCCCGATTTCGCCTATACTGCGGCCAAGGCCGCGCTTAACGCCTATGCCAAGAAGCTCGCCATCATGGAGGGGCCGAACGGCATCCGGGCCAATGCCTTGCTGCCGGGCTCGATCGAGTTTCCCGGCGGCGGGTGGGATATGGTCCGACAGCATCAACCCGCGCTCTACACCATGGTGAAAAGCACAATTCCATTCGGCCGGTTGGGAACCCCAGCGGAAGTGGCGGATGCAGCGGTTTGGCTTGTGTCCGCGCGCGCCAACTGGGTCACGGGCGTGTCGCTGGCAGTCGATGGCGGCCAGGGCAAGGGTATCCGCTAGCCCGCAAAACTCGGAGTTAAAGTCAGCGTCCGACCGATCGCCCGAAAGGGTCTTGATCGCGAGTCCCGAACAACAGAAAGGCGCGGACGTGCACCTCCGCGCCTTCCCAGGTGTTCAGAA
>DAIRTA010000037.1:0-14848 GCA_036804125.1 Hyphomonas sp. | reverse complement strand
CCGCCGCGACGAAGAATTGCGAGCCGAAATTCCGGTCGGTCAGCAGCATGGTCAGGGCGCCGGCCAGCACGGGCAGCGCAAGGAGCAGAAGAACGGCCGTTACGAGCATGGACCAGGCAAACAGCGGCATCTTGTGCAGCGTCATGCCGGGCGCGCGCATGTTCAGGATCGTGACGATGAAGTTGATCGCGCCGAGGATGGAAGCGATGCCCGCAACGTGCAGGGAGAAGATCAGGAGGTCCATCGCCGGGCCGGGATGCCCTGTCGTGCTCGAGAGCGGAGGATAGAGCGTCCAGCCCCCGCCAAAGCCCGGTCCGGCGGAGTTGCCCGGAACGAAGAAAGAGATCATCGCAAGGATGAAGGCGACGACAGTCAGCCAGAAGGAGATGTTGTTCATCCGTGGGAACGCCATGTCCGGCGCGCCGATCATCAGGGGCACGAACCAGTTGCCGAAGCCGCCGATCAGGGCAGGCATGACCATGAAGAAGATCATGATCAGGCCGTGATAGGTGATCACGACGTTGTAGAAATGCTTGGCCGCCGACAGCGCCGCCTCGCCCTCGAGGCCGAAGAACGTGGTCTGGATCCACAGCATCGGGCCGATGCCCGGCTCGGCCAGTTCCCACCGGATCAGGCCTGAAAGCCCGTAGCCTACGATCCCCGCAATCAGGGCGAAGACGAGGTAAAGCGTGCCGATGTCCTTGTGGTTGGTCGAGAAGAACCAGCGGACAAAAAAGCCGGGCTTGTGGTCGTGGGCGTGATGGCCTTTATCGAGGGCGAATTCATCCATGGGCATCGGGTGTGAAGCTTTCTTTCGTCTGACCTATTGGAGCGATGCGCGTTGGGACGCCGGCTCAAGACTGGCAACCTGCTGAACCGAGGCGGCGGCCGCATCGAAATCGCCTGAGGCCATCAGGGCCGCCCAGCGGTCGAATTGCGCCTGCGGCACGACACGCACCTCGATCGGCATGTAGGCGTGGTCAACGCCGCAGAGTTCGGAGCACTGGCCATAATAGACGCCGGGTTGCTCGACGAGGAACCAGCCTTCGTTCAGGCGTCCCGGGATGGCATCTGTCTTGATTCCGAACGCCGGCACGGTCCACGAATGGATGACATCTGAGGCTGCTGTATAATAGCGGATGTAACGCCCGGCCGGGATGACCATCGGATAGTCAGTTGCAAGCAGGCGGGGGCGCTCATCACGCGGGTCTGTCGCGCGGCCCTTGTGAATCGGGTTCGACACGAACTCGATCGGCTCTCCGGTATCATCCTCGAGGTCCGGATAGGTATAGGTCCAGTTCCACTGATTGCCCTGAACCTTCACGTTGACGAAGCCCTGCGCCGCAGCGTCAGGAAAATGATCGCGAAGATAGGCCTGGCGCTGCGCGTCGGAGCCCGACCGCTGCAGCTCTTCGGCCCGCTGGCTGATACCCTCGAGATTGGGCGTTACCTCCTGATAATACAGGTTCGGGAAAGACAGGCCGGCAATGCCTACAAGTATCAGCGCCGGAACCGTGATCCATACAACTTCAACCAGTGTATTATGGCTGAACTTGCGGGCTTTCGGGTTCATGCGCTTGTTGTAGCGGATCATGACCCACAGCAGCAGCCCGAGCACAAATAGCGTAATCGCCGTTATGATGACCAGCAGCACGTCGTGGAAGAAGTGCACGCGCTCATGGATGCGCGTTGCCGGGGCCTGAAAGCCCAGCGCGCCGTCACGCGGAGTGCCTGCTAAAGCCAGAGGTGCCGTCAGGATGAGGCATGCGATTGTGGAAAAGAAACGAAGGGGCATCGGACCTCTCAGCCAGGCAGGGAACCTGTACGCTACCTATAACAGCCCGGGGCCAAACCCTAGTGCCTCTCTACGCTCAAATTTGTCGCAGCGCCTCGAAGCCGGGAAGGTTTCATGTTAATCTCCGAATACCGAATGGTAGGGAGAGAGTCGCCATGATAAGATATTTAGGAGTGGCTGTAATCGCATTCCTCGCGGCGCCCGCCGCAATGGCCCAGGTGACAGTGCTGGGCGGAGGAATTGCCCGGGAATGCTATGAAGCAACGAAATTCCAGACAATTTCAGCGGCTGATACAGAGCGTCTCTGCACGCGGGCGCTGGAACTGGAAGCCATGAACAGCACCAACCGTGCCGCTACGCTGACGAATCGCGGTGTCGTGCGGATGCGGCAGGGCAAGCTCGAAATGGCGCTGGGTGATTACGCAAACGCCAAGCGAATTCGTCCCGAGGTCGGCGCGACATACCTCAATGAGGGCGCCGCTTACATCCTGCAGGGTGATTTCGGCTCGGCGCTCGACTCACTCAACCGGGCCATCGAACTCGACAGTTCGGACCTTTACGCGGCGTATTACAACCGCGCGATAGCCCGCGAGCAGACCGGCGATGTCGAAGGCGCCTACTATGATTTCGTCAAGTCGCAGGAACTGAACGCCAATTTCGAGCTGACACGACGTCAGCTTGAGCGGTTCACCGTCGTAACGAACTGAGGCCTGCCACACCTTGCCAGAGCCGCGCAGCAGGCGCATCTGGGAAGCATGACCTCTACTCCCCTTCCCTTCGACATAAGCTCGGCAGTCCGCCTGCTTGATGAAACCGCCACAGGCGCCGATGACGGCGAGATTTACATCGAGCGATCGCGCTCGGAGAGTTTCGTCTTCGATGACGGGCGCCTGAAATCGGCGGCTTTCGACACCGATCAGGGCTTCGGGCTCAGGGTTATCGCCGGGGAAGCGCAAGGTGCAGGTTATGGCTCCGAGCTTTCGCTCGAGGCGATGAGCCGCGCGGCCAGAACAGCGGGAGAAGCAAGGCGAGGCTATTCGGGCCGGCTGGCAGCAGGCCCGCAGCCGGCAAACCGCCATCTCTATCCCGCCATCGACCCGACGATGGCGCCGGACTTTTCCCACAAGATCCAGCTGCTTGCGGAAATCGACGCCTTCGCCCGTGCCGCCGATGCGCGTGTCGTGCAGGTCTCGGTGTCTCTCGCGGGCAGTCACAAGGAAATCGACATCATCCGGCCAGACGGCGCCCACATGAGCGATACCCGCCCGCTCGTCCGGCTGAATGTGTCGGTGACGCTCGAACAGCATGGCCGCCGCGAATCAGCCGGGACGGGTGCGGGGGGCCGGGCCTCCTATGAGGCTTGGATGCAACCCCGGCGCTGGCAGGACATGGTCCGGCGCGCCATCGCCAAGGCGGCAACCAACCTTGAAGCGATACCGGCCCCGGCTGGCGAAATGGAGGTGGTCCTGGGTCCCGGCTGGCCGGCCGTTCTCCTGCATGAGGCCGTCGGCCACGGCCTTGAGGGAGACTTCAACCGCAAAGGGACCAGCGTCTATGCCGGCCGTGTCGGCGAGCAGGTGGCCTCGAAAGGCGTAACCATCATAGATGACGGATCGATCGAGGGGCGGCGCGGCTCCTTGTCGTTCGATGATGAGGGCACTCCGACCCAGCGCACGGTGCTGATCGAGGACGGCATACTGAAAGGCTACATGCAGGACCGGATGAATGCACGCCTCATGGGCATGGCTCCGACGGGCAATGCCCGCCGCGAGAGCTATGCCGCGCCGACCATGCCGCGGATGACCAATACGGTCATGCTCGGCGGCGACCATTATCCGCGCGAAATCGTCGCCTCGATGAAGCGCGGCCTTTGGGCAGTCGATTTCGGCGGCGGACAGGTGGACATCACCTCCGGGAACTTCGTTTTCCAGTGCACCGAAGCGTATCTTGTGGAAAACGGCCGCGTTGTGGCTCCGGTAAAGAACGCAACCCTGATCGGCCACGGGCCCAGCGTTCTGTCGGACGTCACCATGATCGGGAACGATTTCGCCATGGATGACGGCATTGGCGTCTGCGGCAAGGCCGGCCAGTCGGTGCCCGTTGGCGTAGGCCAGCCGACGCTGAAGGTCGGGCGGTTGACTGTCGGCGGCGCCGGATAGCCCTCATCGGAGCGGACATCCTGCCGAGTCGGGCATTAAGCCGTCAGCCGCGGAGCTCAGCGGCGTCTTTCCACCTTCACTCCTGCACGGTCACCTTGGCGGGCTCTATCCCGAACAGCACAGCCTCGAGCGTGTATCGGCCCCTGCCGGCGGCATCGCGGCCCCACGCTCCGGCAGTCATCTCATCCTGCGCAAAGACATACCGCACGCCATTTCCATTACCGGCAAAAGAAAGCCGCTCAATCCGGCGGGAAGCCGAGTTATCGACAAGATCCTCGCCAAGCATGTCATCGAGACGGGCATGCGGCAGCGCCATGCCGGCCCCGTCCGGCGCAGGCCGGTCATGATATTCCTTCCCCGGAGCAATCGGGGCTTTGAAATCTGCAGGGCGAATGGCCCAGGTTTCGGGATCAACGGCATCACCTGATGACAGGATCGACACGCGCAGGCCCGAAGCAGTCCAGCCCTGCCCGGTCCCTGCACCCAATTCAGCCGCGCGTCCATCCAGGATCGTTACGCTCCCGGCCCCTTCAACCCGGAGGCTTCCGCTGGCCTGATCCGCAATCAGGACGGTATTCTCATCGATCCCGAACCCTCGTCTTTCCGCGTGCGGCAGTTCTCCCAGGGCGCGCGCCAGACGGCCCAGCCGGGCCTGACGGTCAAAGTGCTGATCAACAAGACCCTGCTTGAAGAGACAGACCCCGCTTTCAATCACCAGGGCGCCTGTATCATCGCGCTCATGGCCGCGCGCGCCGCGTATGACCGGCTCCGCCAGCGCTGTGAGGGTATCGCCCCGCGAAATCATCGGGCAACTGAGGATCGCGGCGCCCGCGCTCGACCCGCCCACGGTCGCGCCTGCGGCAAGACGAGCGCGCATGGCTGTCAACATAGGGGTGTCGTGCCCCTCTGCGGTCAGCAGCAGGTCGGCGAGGCGGGCCTGATCACCGCCCGTCATCCAGATGATATCGGCACTGGCGATTCGTTCGATCTCATCCGGGTCGCTGGCATTCGACGCCCAGCCTGCCTCATCCGTCTCCGGCGTGGATGGGTCATCAACGAGCGCCAGCCGCACGCCCTCCACACGCTCCGGCGCGACACCGTACTGGGCCAGCGTCTGCCGGAGAGACTCGACCGCCCGAGCCGGCTCGCCCGACGCTCCGGGTATGACGGCAACCCGCCCATTATCCGGGAGGTCTTGTATCAGGGCCTGCCAGACGGCTGCATTGCCACGTTCAAGGGCCCCTCCTCCGATAACGAGCCGTC
Source organism: Hyphomonas sp. (assembly GCA_036804125.1). Taxonomy (GTDB): domain Bacteria; phylum Pseudomonadota; class Alphaproteobacteria; order Caulobacterales; family Hyphomonadaceae; genus Hyphomonas. The sequence continues at coordinate 9,631 of DAIRTA010000037.1, read as the reverse complement.
CCTGCCCTGCGGCCTGGTCGGCGAAGGCGCTGTACACTGACAATACTAGCAGGAGGCCGGTGAGTCTGATCAAGATCATTCTGCAGGCCCCCTGATCGCGGCACTTCGCCCTGCGCAGCATGACCAAGACATTACCCGCAAGGACTTATCCGCAAGGACCTCATTCTGCCGGCCCGCGCGCGATGGCCTGATCCGCTGCGGCGCGGCCGGCCCGTGCTTCAGGCGACACGCCCGCCTCGCGCCCTTCGACATGCGCTGTCAGCTTACGAAGCAAGGGGCTGATCGCAATCAGCAAGACACCCAGCGCGACGGCGGCCCCGCCCAGCTGGAGGTAGACTGCGTTATACGCTGCCAGGCTCTCGGCGGTCGGCGCCCCTTCGGGAACCTGTGTCGCCTTGGCCACCTGCGCGGCCACGACATTCGCAAAGGACGCGGCAAGGAACCAGTACCCCATCATGAACCCGACGATCTGCGGGGCAGACATTTTCGTCACCGCCGAAAGGCCGACAGGCGAGAGGAAAATCTCGCCGGTTGTATGCAGGAGATACATCAGGAGGATGAAGATGACCGAGATTCGCAGCATGCCGGCGGCATCGGGCGTGGCTGTCTGTATACCGAGATTGAGTACGAAGAAGCCGGCGCCAATCTGCAGCATGGCAAAACCGAACTTGATATAGGAATTCGGTTCCCATCCGCGCCGTCCGAGAAAGCTCCAGAGCAGTGCGATGACCGGCGCAAAGTAGATAATGAAGAAGGGGTTGGCCGATTGCAGGGCCGGCGCCGGGAAGGTGTAGGTCCCGATCTGATTGGTGACATGTGAAGCGGCGAACAGGTTCAGCGAGGTCGGCCCCTGATCGAACAGCGTCCAGAACAGGACGGAGGATACCGACAGGATCATCAGCCCGATCATGGCATTGCGGGTATCGGGTTCGAGCCGCGTCAGCATGTAGATGACTATGCCCAGCGTCACGAGGCCAAACACCGGATACATCGCCGCTGAGGTGAAGGCGGCAAACTGGAGCAGGATAAAAGAGACACCCGCGAAGGCGAGGCCCGCGCCATAGACAAGCCATTCCCGGTTCAGGCCCAGGAAGACGGGCGTCTTCAGGTCCACCTCTGCCGGCGGGTCTGCCCTGCCTTCAAGCCAGCCCTGCCCGAAAACGAACACGACCAGACCCGCCAGCATACCGATGGCGGCAAGGCCGAAACCGGCTGTCCAGCCGAACTCGGCAGCGGCCAGACCGCACCAGATCGCGGCCAGGAAGGCCCCGAGATTGATCCCCATGTAATAGAGCGTGAAGCCGCTGTCCCGTCGCTTGTCGCCCTTCTCGTAGAGCGCGCCGACACAGGTCGAGATGTTCGGCTTGAGGAAGCCGACACCCGCAACGATCAGGGCCAAGGCCGCAAACAGGATAAACTCATAGAGCGGTTGGCGTTCCCGGTTCAGCGTGCCGGTCAGCTCGATCGTCTCGCCGTCACGCAGAAAACTGACCGTCCGCACCTCAGAGCCCTCCGAAGGCTGCACGAAGCTCAGAAGGGCATAGCGGTTCCCGTCAATCAGGATCTCGCGGGCCTGTTCCTCGCTATAGGCCGGGCGGGTCATTTCATAGCTGGCCTCGGCGGTCACCAGCGCCTCTTTCGCTGGGGGGCCATGAAGCCCCATCAGCCCATGTCCCGCCACCAGCAGGATGGCGCCAAACGTCACCGCCTTGCGAAAGCCGATATATTTGTCCGCAAGCCACCCGCCGAGCAGTGGCCCGAGATAGACCAGAGCGACATAGGCGCCATAAAGGGTCAGAGAAAAAGAGCGGTCAAAAAGAAAGTGCCAGGTCAGATAGAAGATCAGCAGCGCGCGCATGCCGTAATAGGAAAAGCGCTCCCACATTTCGGCGAAGAACAGGACGTACAGCCCCCGAGGCTGGTTGCGCATCTGCCAGAGCGCAAAGCCGATCGGCAAGGCAACCAGCAGGAGCGGCCCGAATACATTCATCATGATGATTTCCCCGGCCACGCGGCATGACCGCTTATTTTTACATGTTGGTGGTCTTTGACCATGCCGAGTGATGCCGCTCAAGGCGGTTTCTGCGGTCCGGTGAAAGGCCGGTCAGCGGCGCCTAATAGGCTTCCTCCGCGAAAACATGGCGGACATCACGGTTCCAGGGGCCGTGATAGCGGTTGAGCAGACGCTCAGCGGGTGTGAGGCCAGACGCAACAATCTCGTCGAGCCCGGACAGGAAGCCTGACTCATCCTCCCCAGCCGCAGACAGGCGTGCGCGGTCGCGAAGGCCCGACCGCGATATCGCAAGAATCTCTCGCCCCAGATCCTGAAGGTTGCCGCCGCCGGGAACCGGCGTTTTCAGCCCGAGCGTGCGAACCGCCTGCCGCATGGCCTCACGCTCCGGCGCACTCCACGATTTTGCCATGTCCCAGGCGGCATCAAGCGCAGTTTGCGAATACAGGAGCCCGGTCCAGAAAGCCGAGAATGCGCATAGCCGCTCCCAGGGCCCCGAATCGGATCCCCGCATTTCCAGAAAGCGCTTGAGTCTGACTTCCGGAAAAATCGTCGAGAGGTGATCGGCAAAGTCGTCCATGGCCGGGCGCTCGCCCGGAAGGATCGACAGCTTGCCATCCATGAAGTCACGGAACGACAGCCCGCTCGCATCCAGGTACTTGCCGCCCCTGCGCACGAAATACATCGGGACATCGAGCGCATAATCGACATAACGCTCAAAGCCGAAGCCGTCTTCGAACACGAAAGGCAGCATTCCTGTGCGGTCAGGGTCGAGATCGGTCCAGATGTGCGAGCGGTAGGAGAGAAAGCCGTTTGGCCGGCCCTCGAGGAACGGGGAATTGGCAAATAGCGCCGTGCCCAGGGGCTGCAGCGCCAGAGCAACCCGCAGCTTGCGGACCATGTCCGCTTCCGAGCCATAATCGAAATTCGCCTGCACCGTACAGGTGCGGAACATCATCTGGCGGCCGAGCCGGCCGACCTTGTCCATATAGGCCATCATGATGTGATAACGGCCCTTCGGCATGATCGGGGTTTCGGCAAGGCTCCAGAGCGGGCTTGCCCCCAATCCGACGAAGCCGATCCCCAGCGGGTCGGCGACCTCGCGAACCTCCCGCAGATGCGCGCTGACCTCGTTACAGGTCTGGTGGATGGTTTCGAGCGGGGCGCCGGAGAGTTCGAACTGCCCGCCGGGCTCAAGGCTGACGCTGGCGCCATCCTTCTGCAGCCCGATAAGGTGCTCGCCCTCATGGATGGCCTGCCACCCGAACCGGTCCCGCAATCCCTCCAGCATGGACAGGATGGACGCGCGCCCGCCTTTGTAGGGGAGCGGTTTCAGCCCCTCCCAGATGAAGCCGAACTTCTCATGCTCGGTTCCCACGCGCCATTGGGCGGCTGGCTTGGAGCCCTCTTCGAAATAACTGACAAGCTCGGATTTTCCCGAAATCCTCGGGGAAGATTCGTCGATGTCGCTCGTCGGCGTTGTCATCGGCGTCTCCCAGTCTCACTGTCCGGCGCTGACATAAGGCGACAATGGGGCCCTGCCAACGCCCGAAAGGCAAATTATGTCTCCCGCCAGTCGCCGCAGACGGCCTGCCAAAGTGCCATCGCTGCGATAACAGCCGTCTCCGCGCGAAGGATCCGCGGGCCGAGGCTGACGGGCACTGTGCCGACCCGGCCGCGCAGGGCCGCTCTCTCCTGCGCGGTGAAGCCCCCCTCAGGCCCGATCAGGATGGCCGTATCCCGGCCCATCAAGGCCGGCAGGGCCTCTGCCAGCGCGCCCGCCCGGCCGTCATTGCCCCCCCATGGCGCGCCATCTTCCTCCCCGGCCTCGTCACAGAAAACAAGGACTGTCCCGTCTGGCAGGGCGGCCAGCGCTGCGTCCAGCGGCATCACGTCAAGTATTTCCGGCAGGTCGAGCCGTTCGGTCTGTTCGGCCGCTTCGATTGAAATTCTGGAAAAGCGCTCTGCACGCACGCTCCGTGCCTGCGTCCGCGCCGTCAGCACGGGCCGTATGCGCACCGCGCCGAGTTCGGTCGCCTTCTCAATGATCAGGTCGGTTGCATCCTTCTTTACCGGGGCGAAGAGGAGAGTCAGGGCAGGATCAGATGCCCGCGGCGGCATCCGGAGCTGCTTATCCACCTCCACAGCCATGGAACGCGTCGTGGCCGATAGGATCGCGGCAAGCCATTCCCCATCCTGCGCATTGAACAGCCGCACCCTGTCGCCGGCCCCGCGCCGCAATACACGTCCCAGATAGCCGGCCGCCTCCGCTCCCAGCTCGAGAGTCGCCCCGGCGTGTATTGTCAGGTCTGTGTAAAGGCGCGGCAGGGTCGGCATGGCCGTATCGTTTAGGCACGAATGAGTTGGCCGTTAAGGTGTGGATTTTGCATCACTGGCATGGAAAATCCCGATTTTGTCCGGCTGAAAGACAATGAGACAGCCTTTATATCAGCTTGCGATGAACAAGCCGCACCCACGACAAGCCCAAGGCGGCATGGCTGTTCCGGCCGATTCGGCCCTGCCCGGCTGGCTGCAAAGCCTTCCGGCACCGGTGCAGCCCTATGTCATGCTGGCCCGCCTCGATCGCCCGGTGGGTATCTGGCTACTCTGGATCCCATGCGTCATCGGACTTGGTTTCCAGCGCCTCGGCTCCGGCCTTCATGTCGCGGATTTCGGATGGGCGATCCTGCTCCTGATCGGTGCCATCGCCATGCGCGGGGCCGGCTGCACATGGAATGACATTGCCGACAGGGATTATGACGCGCGCGTCGCCCGCACGGCTGCCCGGCCCCTGCCTTCCGGCGCTGTCAGCCTGAAGCAGGCCTATCTGTTCCTCGCGGCTCAGATCACCATTGGCGGCCTCGTCTGGCTGTCCCTGCCCGGCAACGCCAAGATCGTCGCCCTGCTCGCCATCCCTCTGGTGGCCGTCTATCCCTTCACCAAGCGGGTCAGCTGGTGGCCACAGGCCTGGCTGGGACTCACGATCAACTGGGGCGTCTTTGTCGGCGCCGCGATAGCCGGCGGCCTCTCATACCCTGTCTATGTGCTCTATTTCGGCCTCGTGCTCTGGACCATCGCTTATGACACCATCTACGCCTTGCAGGACCGCGAGGATGATGCCCTCATCGGCGTGCGCTCGACAGCGCGCCTGTTTGCCGGTCGCGCCGTGCTGGCCGCCTTTGTTTTCCACATTGCTGCCGCCGGGCTGATCACGGCTGCAGCGGCAATCAACGGCGCCGGCCGGGTTGGCGCCTTCGCCGCCCTGGCCTTTCTGATCCATGGAATCTGGCAGACTTACCGCTTGAATCGCAGCGGAAGCGATGAAGCGCTGGGTGTGTTCAAATCGAATGTCTGGGCAGGAAGCCTGGTCGCGCTCGGGTTTGCGCTGGCCGCAATGATCCCCGACCGACCGCCCCGCTCGATATTTGCCGATCACGAAATTGTGCCAAATGCTCAGGCTGATGTCGTCTCGCTGCCCATGGGCCTGCAGCTGCGCCGCACGGCGCCGGTGCCCACGGCCGCTACGGCGCCAGACGTCTGGTTCGTGACTGAGGCCGAACGGGCGCTGGCTGAGTCTCCAAGCGAGACTGGCGCAGGGGAAACACCCGCAGAGCCGTGACGCCTGCCGCACATTGGCATATAATTCCTTCATGCCTGCTGCCGCCCGTGTCCGCCCGCTGGATTATTTTACCCGCGATGAATGGGAGCGCCTTTCTGCGCGCAGTATGTGGCTAGGGCCCCTGCTCGTCCTGCATGCCTGGGCCATCATTGCCGCAGCCATTGCCCTGTCGGCCTGGAGCCTCTGGTTTCTGCCGCTTTCGGTGATGCTGATCGGTGCACGGCAACTGGGCCTCGCGATCCTGATGCATGACGCGGCCCATGGCGCGCTCCACCCCAATCCGCGCCTCAATGAGGCTCTCGGGCAATGGCTTTGCGCTGCGCCGGTTGGCTCCAGCCTGAAGGCCTACCGTACCTATCATCTGACCCACCACAAATATGCACAGCAGCCGGAAGATCCTGATCTGGGACTGTCTGCGCCCTTCCCCGTGACGCGCGATTCGCTGCGCCGGAAAATCATCCGGGACCTGACAGGCCAGACCTTCTTCAAGCAACGCTCGAACCAGTTCGCCAATGCCCTGGGCCTTGGCTTGCGCAAAGGCCCTGGCGCCGAGAACCGCGCCCATTCCGCCCGCGAGGCCGTCATTCCGATGCTGATTACCAACCTGGTTATCCTCGCCGTTCTGATCGCCTTTGGTCTCTGGTGGGCGTTCTTCCTCCTATGGCTGCTGCCGATGGCGACATGGATGATGCTGGTGACACGCCTCAGGAACATCGCCGAGCACGCCGTCGTTCCGGATAATGATGATCCACTGCGGCATGCCCGGACAACGCTGTCCAACCCGCTTGAGGGGCTTCTGATTGCGCCATACTGGGTCAATTATCACTGCGAGCATCATATGTTCATGCATGTGCCCTGTTATCGCCTTTCAGGACTGCATCGCGCCCTTCGCGCGAAAGGCATTACCGGGCAGATGGAGGTGCAGACCGGCTATCCCCGTGTGCTTACTCTGGCGTCGGCGCGGCGCGAGGCCAGGGCGGCCTTATGAGCGTCGTGATCGAAATGGTCTCCGATCTCGTCTGCCCGTGGTGCTGGCTCGGGCTGCGGCGGATAAAGGCAGCGGTCGCGGCAGCCCCTGATATCCCTGTCACGCTCTACTTCCGCCCCTTCGAGCTCGACCCGGCCGTTCCGGCCGAAGGCCTTGACTACAAGGCATACATGGCCGCGCGCTTCGGATCGGATACAGGGCGCGAACGCGCCGCCGTCATGCGCCAGGCCCTGATCGACTATGGCGAGGCTGAGGACGTGCCCTTCCGCTTCGACGCGATCACACGGCGCCCGAACAGTACCGATGGCCACAGGCTCGTGCGCTGGGCCCAGGGCCAGGGCAAGGGGGCAGACGCCAAGGAGGCCCTGTTTCATGCCTACTTCAACCAGGGCGCTGACATTGGCGACCATGCCGTGCTCACGCGGCTTGCCGGCGAGATCGACCTTGATCCCGAACTCGTGTCAGAATTGCTCGCCAGCGATGCCGACCTGGAGCCTGTCCGCAAGGAAGCCGAACTGTTCCGGAGCATGGGAGTCGGCGGCGTGCCGACTTTCATCGCCAATCGTCAGTACGCCGCCCAGGGCGCCGAAAGCCCGCAGCGGCTTGAACGTTTCATCCGTCAGGCTGCAGAGGCGGCCGGATGAAACTTGCCGGGATCAGCGCGCGCAGGAAACGCATCTGACGGCGGCCGGGTCCGTCTCGAGCCGCTTCAGGCCGATGAACTCGCCGCAAGCGCTGCAATAGCCGAAATCCTCCTGGGCGATGCGTTTCAGGGCCGCCTCAAGCTGGCGCATGCGCAGGCTGCGGCGCGCTTCGGCCGCGTTCGACATGGCCTGCACCTGTAGCGAATCCATGCGGGAGAGCCGGCCGACGGATTGCTGGTCCAGTTCGACCGGCGCCCTGTCCGAGCGGGTCGCGTCGCGCAGGCTGGCCAGCTCCTCCATCTCACGGCGGATCAGCGCTTCGATGGAGGCCGGAAAATCAGGAGGAACGGCATCGGTCATCTGTCTACCCTGTCGCACGACCGGCCCAAATCAAGGAAAAAAGGATCTTGCTGGCTTGACGCCGGCAGATATTTCGATGTTTGTCGAAATATGGAACTGAAAGACGCAACAACCCAGCTCTCGGCTCTGGCACAGGACAACCGCCTTGCCGTTTTCCGCCTTCTGATCCGGGCCGGAGCGCCCGGCCTGCCGGCTGGCCAGATTGCTGCCGCGCTCGAGGTCCCGCCCAACACGCTTTCATCACAGCTGAGCATCCTCTCCAGCGCCGGTCTGATTGAAGGCCGCCGGCGAGGGCGGTCCGTCATTTATGCCGTCAGGTTTGAGCGTGTCAGCGCACTTCTGGTTTATCTCATGCAGGATTGCTGCGGCGGCCGGCCCGAGATCTGCGCTCCTGTGCATGCCGCGGCCGGAGCGGCGGCCTGACCTTCTCACCGAAGCGCTGACGACACGACGGAGCTGACCCGGCATGAGCCTGTTTGAAAGATACCTGTCTCTTTGGGTCGCCCTGTGCATCGTGGCCGGAATTACCCTCGGCCAGCTCCTGCCCGGCTTGTTTCGCGCGCTGGCCGCGCTCGAATACGCCAATGTAAACTTGGCTGTCGCCCTGCTGATCTGGGCCATGGTCTGGCCAATGATGATCGGCGTCGATTTCGCCAGCCTGCGTAAGGTCAATTCCAAACCCAAGGGTCTGATCATCACGCTCGTCGTGAACTGGCTGATCAAGCCGTTCACGATGGCCTTCCTAGGCGTTCTCTTCTTCCGACATGTGTTTGCCGGCCTGATCCCGCCGGAGGATGCGGACGGATACATAGCGGGGCTGATCCTGCTTGGCGCCGCGCCCTGCACGGCCATGGTGTTTATCTGGTCACAGCTCACCCGCGGCGATCCCAATTACACCCTGGTTCAGGTCAGCGTGAACGATGCCATCATGGTGTTTGCTTTTGCGCCGATCGTTGCGCTCCTGCTGGGGGTCACGGACCTCATCGTCCCCTGGGAGACGCTTCTGCTCTCGGTCGGGCTATATGTCGTCATCCCGCTGATTGCAGGCATCGTCGCGCGCAACAGGCTGATGAAGCGGGGCGGCCTCGCGGCAGTGGACGGCTTCATGGCGCGTCTGAAGCCCGTCTCTGTCCTCGGACTGCTGGCGACGGTTGTGCTTCTGTTCGGCTTTCAGGGGCCTGTGATCCTCAGCCAGCCGCTCATTATTGCACTCATCGCCGTGCCCATCCTGATCCAGTCCTATGGCATGTTTGCCGTCGCCTATGCTGCGGCCTGGGCCTGGAAGGTGCCGCACAATGTGGCTGCGCCCTGCGCGCTGATCGGCACGTCGAACTTTTTCGAGCTGGCTGTCGCCGTGGCGATCAGCCTGTTTGGCCTCAATTCCGGCGCCGCCCTGGCCACCGTCGTGGGCGTGCTGGTCGAGGTGCCGGTCATGCTTTCCCTCGTCGCGTTCGCCAACCGGACCCGGAACGCCTTTCCCGCCAGCTGACGGAGCCCTGCCCATGCGTCTGCTTTTCCTGTGTGTTGCCAATTCCGCCCGGAGCCAGATGGCTGAGGGGCTCGCCCGCCACCGCTTCGGCGACCGCGCCATGGTGGCCAGCGCGGGATCAAAACCGACGCAGCCGAATCCGTACGCAATACAGGCCATGGCCGAACGGGGGATCGACATCACCAGCCAGACATCGAAATCCGTAGACGGCATGAACGCAGCCGATTTCGATTATGTGATCACGCTGTGCGCCGAAGAAGTGTGCCCCTGGCTGCCCGGCACAACAAGACGCCTGCACTGGCCGATCGATGACCCGGCAAGCGATGACCCGGCATTGACCCCGGCCGAAATGCGGGGGCGATTTGCCGCCGCGCGCGATATCATTGATGCCAAACTGGCGGCCTTCGAATCAGAAATCGGCATTTAAGCACTGGTTATCCAGCGCCTGCCGAGTGCGCCTGGCCAAGAAATGGCGCGAGTGACGGGGCTCGAACCCGCGACCTCCGGCGTGACAGGCCGG
>DAIRTA010000036.1:0-14911 GCA_036804125.1 Hyphomonas sp. | reverse complement strand
GCCGAACTCCAGAATGTTTACGCCAACCCCCTTCCGCATGTCCTCATCCTGACGGCCATCGTCGTCGGCGTCGCCACCCTGTCTGTGGGGCTCGCCCTGATTGTCCGCATCCGCGAAGCCTATGGAACGATCGAGGCCGATGACATGCGCACCATCGATATCGAAACGGCGCGCGCGCAGGAGGAAGAGCACGAAAAAGAGCGGCGCGAGGCGGCGGCATGATTCTCGAAACCGTGCTGTCCTCGGCGCCCGACTGGGCGATCCGGCATGCGCCGGCCCTGTTCGTCGTGATCCCGCTGGTGGCGTCGCCGCTGGCGGCGCTGGTTCCTTCGGGACGGGCAGGCTGGATCATCAGCATCGCCTCGACGGTGGCCTCTCTGCTCTGCGCGATGATCGTGCTGGCGCTGGTCCAGTCCACGCCCGGCGGCGTCATCAGCTATGCGCATGGCAACTGGCCGCCGCCGCTGGGCATCGAATTCCGGATCGACGCGCTCAACGCCATGGTCATGCTGCTGGTCGGAGCCATCGGAACGCTGGCCGTGATCCTGTCCTGGCCAACGGTTGCCGCGGAGATCAGCGCGCCGAAGCGGGCGCTGTTCTATTCGGCCTTCCTGCTCTGTTTCTGCGGCCTCGGCGGCGTGGTGGCGACGGGCGATGCGTTCAACATGTTCGTGTTCCTCGAGATCAGCTCGATTGCCACCTATGTGCTCGTGGCCAATGGTGCCCGGCGCGACCGGCGCGCGCTTGCCGCGGCGTTCAACTATCTGGTGGTGGGCACAATCGGGGCCACCTTCTATGTGATCGGCGTCGCCTTCCTGTATGCCGCGACCGGCACGCTGAACATGAACGACATCGCGGCGCAGCTGCCGGACCTGTCCGGCAACCGCTCGGTGCAGGTGGCGTTCGCCTTCATCATAGTCGGCCTCGGCCTCAAGGCGGCGATGTGGCCGCTGCACCAATGGCTGCCGAATGCCTATGCCTATGCGCCGAGCTTCGTCACGATGTTCCTCTCGGCAACCGCGACCAAGGTCGCGCTGTATGCCCTCGTGCGCTACCTCTTCACCGTCTTCCGGCCGGACTATGCCTTCGAGCAGGCCAGCTTTTCCTATGTCATCGCACCGCTCGGGATCGCCGCGATGGTAGCGTGCAGCTTCCAGGCCGTGTTCCAGACGGATGTGCGCCGCACGCTGGCCTATTCCTCGGTCGCGCAGGTCGGCTACATGATGCTCGGCCTGTCGCTCGGCACGGCCACCGGCCTTGCCGCCGGCCTGTTCCACATGCTCAACCACGCCATGATCAAGGGCTGCCTGTTCATGGCCTTGGCAGGCATCTGCATCACCTATAAGGGCACGCATATCCGGGACTTTGCCGGCCTCGCCCGGTCGGCGCCGTGGACGATGACGGCGTTCGCCATTGGCGGGCTGTCGCTGATCGGGGTGCCGCTGACGGCGGGCTTCATGTCGAAGCTGCAGCTCGGCTATGCGCTGTTCGACCATGGCTGGTGGTGGGCGGTGCTGATCCTCGTTTTCACGAGCTTCCTCGCCGTCATCTATATGGGCCGCATCCTGCAGAAGATCTTCTTCGAGCCGCCCGCAGACCCGGCCAAGGCGCGCAAGGAAGCCCCGGTCCTGCTGCTGGTGCCGCTCTGGGTGCTGGCCCTGGCAAACATCTATTACGGCATTGCGGCGGAGTTTCCGCTCGGCCTCGCACGTGACGCGGCCAGCGCCGTGTTTGGTCCGGGGGCGATCCGATGACCAGCGAGATGCTGATCGCCGCAGCGATCCTCCTGCCCCTGATCATTGCCGCAGGCATCGCCATTGCGGGCAAGTTCCCGAATGTGCGCGAGGGCATCACCATCCTCGGCGCGGCGGCGCTCTTCCTCGTGGTCATCCAGCTGACCTTGCGCGTGGCGGGCGGGGAAACCCCGGCCCTGATCGCCGGCCAGGCCGCGCCGGGGCTCGTCTTCGCGTTTCGCATCGAGCCGATCGGCGCCCTGTTCGCGACGGTCGCGAGCGGGCTCTGGATCGTCAACTCGTTCTATTCCATCGGCTATATGCGTGGGAACCGCGAGCGCAACCAGACGCGCTTCTACATCTGTTTCGCCATCGCGCTGTGCGGCGCCATGGGCGTCGCGATGTCGGCGAACCTGTTCACGCTTTTCGTCTTCTATGAAGTGCTGACCCTTTCGACCTATCCGCTGGTCGCGCACAAGGGCGATGCAGCGGCGCAGCGGGGTGCGCGGATTTACCTCCTGACCCTGCTCGGGACATCGATCGGGCTTTTCCTGACCGCGATCATGTGGACCTGGGCTCTGGCCGGCCAGTCGCTCGATTTCGTTCCCGGCGGGCTTCTCGCCGGGCGGGACATCTCGCCGCTGATTGCCAGCGCGCTCCTGTGCCTGTTCGTCTTCGGTATCGGCAAGGCGGCGATCATGCCGTTCCATTTCTGGCTTCCCGAAGCGATGGTCGCGCCGACGCCGGTCTCGGCCCTGTTGCATGCCGTTGCGGTCGTCAAGGCTGGTGTCTTCACGGTGATGAAGGTCGCGGTCTATGTGTTCGGCGAGGACCTTCTGAACGTCACGCCGGCGCGTGACTTCCTGCTCTACCTTGCGGCTTTCACCATCATTGCGGCCTCACTTATTGCGCTGAGCAAGGACAATCTCAAGGCAAGGCTGGCCTATTCGACCGTGGCGCAGCTGGCCTATGTCACCCTCGGCGCGATGCTGGCCGAGAAGACCGGCTTCCTCGGCGGTTCCTTGCAGATCGCGGGGCATGCAGCCGGCAAGATCACGCTCTTCATGTGCGCCGGGGCAATCTATGTTGCCACCGGCCTGACCAATATCTCCGACATGCGCGGGCTCGGCCGGCGCATGCCGCTTGTCTTCCTCGCTTTCCTGATCGGGGCGCTCTCGATCATCGGCATGCCGCCGCTGGCCGGGGACTGGGTCAAGCACGAACTGATGCAGGGCGGGGTCAATGCAGGTTATGGCTGGGTGCCCTTCGTGCTCATCCTCTCTTCCCTGCTCAACATCGCCTATCTGTTGCCGATTGCCATACTTGGCCTGATGCCCCCGAGGGGTACGCCCGAGCCGAGGCCGTTCAAGCGGCCCGAAGGCGCGCCGTTCTTCACTGTCGCGGCGCCGGTCTTCACCGCGCTGCTCTGCTTCGTGCTGTTCTTCGCGATCAATCCGGTCGGGAACTTCCTCAAACCGGCCTTCGAGGTGCCCAAGGCCAGCTATACGGAGGTGATGCCATGAGCGATGAGACGCCCCAGCGCGATGCAACGGGCCGTTTCGTCCGGCAGGCCGCCGAGCGGATGCAGGCCCTTAGCCTCACCAGTGATGAGGGACTCCATCCGATGGCGCGGATCCTGTTCGGCTGGACAGAAACGCGTGGCCTCGGCGCGCTCATCTTCTGGCTCCTGGCAGGTCTGTCACTGGCGGCCAGCCTGATCGATCTCGTGATCCTGCGGAATGAAAGCATCGCGATTGCCAATGCCAGCGGCTTCTATGCGCTGTTCGCCTTTGGCGCGTTCGTCCTGATCGTGCTGTCGGGCTGGGTGCTCGGCGCCCTGCTGCGCCGCCCGGTGGACCATTATGGCGAGGATGAAACCCTGCCGCCCGGCGACATTGACCCGGATGCGCCGCTGGCGCCCGGCAACCGGCCGCCGGCCAGTCAAGGGGGGCAGTGATGGACCCGGTGTCCATTCTCATGCATCCTGGCTGGGTCCTGATGCTGGCGGGGCTTGCCGCCACGCTGCTGACCCAGCGCGCCGCGCGCAAGGCCCTCACCGTCGCTGCCCCGGTTGCGGCGCTCGTCCTGCTGACCCTTACGCCGCATGGAACCAATCTGATCACGGCCGAAGTCCTCAGTTTTGATCTGGTGCTGTTCCGGGCCGATGCGCTGAGCTTCATCTTCGCGCTCGGTTTCCTCGTCGCGGCAACGCTGAATGCCATCTATGGGCTGCATGGCGATGACCGGATCCAGGACGGCGCCGCGCTGGCCCTCGCCGGAGCGGCGGTCTCTGCGGTGTTCGCCGGCGACCTGATGAGCCTGTTCATGTTCGGGCAGCTGGCTGCGCTGGCGTCTTTCTTCCTGATCCTGCGCTCCGGCACGCATGCAGCCTATGCCGCAGCCATGCGCTTCCTGGTCATCCAGATCGCAGCCGGCGTATTGCTGCTGACTGGCGTTACCTACATCTACCGGGCGACCGGCGGTATCACGCTTGAGGCGTTCACCTCGCTCACCCAGCCGGGCGCGCTGCTCATCTTCATCGCCTTCGGCATCAAGGCGGCTTTCCCGCTGCTGCATAACTGGCTCCAGGATGCCTATGCCAAGGCCCCGGTGTTCGGGGCGGTGGTGCTGACGGCGTTCACGACCAAGCTGGCGGTCTATGCCTTTGCACGCCTGTTTCCCGGCCATGACCCGCTGCTCTGGATCGGCGCCGTGATGATCGTCTTCCCGGTCTTCTTCGCCATGATCGAGAATGACCTGCGGCGCACGCTCGCCTATGCCATGAACAGCCAGCTTGGCTTCATGCTCTGCGCGATCGGGGTCGGGGCGGCGGGGGCCGGCAATGCGCTGGCCCTGAACGGGGCGGCGGCGCATGCCTTTGCCAGCATCGTGTTCACATCGCTGCTGTTCATGAGCATGGGCGCGGTGCTCTACCGGACCGGGACGGTGCAGGCCAGCGAGCTGGGCGGTGTGTACCGCTCGATGCCCTGGACAGCGCTGTTCTGTATCATCGGTTCGCTGTCGCTGATCGCCTTCCCGCTCTTCTCGGGCTTCGTGACTAAGTCGATGACGGTCAGTGTGATCGCCGCTGAAGGCGCCATCAATCCGGCGATAATGGCGGTCTGGTTTGCGCTCATTTTCGGCACGATCGGCGCCATCCAGCATGCCGGCCTGAAAGTGCCACTGATGGCCTTCTTTGGCCAGGATCGGGGCCTTCGGGTCAAGGAAGCGCCCTTCAACATGCTTCTCGCAATGGGAATGGCGGCCTTCTTCTGCCTCGCGATCGGCCTGCCGGCCCTGATGCCGGGGCTCGGTTATCGCTGGCTGTTTGCGCTCCTCCCCTTCCCGGTGGAGGCGGCGGCCTACGAGCCGTTCACGGCGGCCAACCTGATCAAGCAGGCGCAACTGCTTCTCCTGGCGGCGTTTGCCTTCGTCCTGCTGCGGCGCTTCGGCCTGTATCCGCAGGAACGCGCCGGCATCATTCTCGATACCGACTGGCTGTATCGCAAGGCCGGGCTCAGCCTAGTCCAGTGGGCCCATGCGATCTGGTCAAAATCCGGCCCTGCGCTGGGGCAGGTCGCCAAGCGGCTCGCCGAGCGGCTGTATCTCAACATCGAAAGGACCTTCAGCCCGCGCGGACTGCTGGCGAAAGGCGGGCTGACCGGGGGAATGGCCATCTGGACAACCGTGATCCTCGGTATCGTTCTGCTTCTGTCCTTTGCGACGGGGCAGGGCTGAAGCACAACCCACCCGCGAATGCGCCGTTTGCAAGCCTTACTCCCGGTTTAGTGACGCGCGGGCAGACTCACCGGAGTCTCCCGCGATGGCTTTCGATACGGACAGAGGCAGGCCGGACAGGCAACTTGCGCAGGCGACCGTCAGGCTTGTGTCGGCTTACCTGGGCAACAATTCGGTTCCCGAGAAAGACCTGGCGCAACTCATCCGTGATGTGCACCAGACCCTTTCGGCCCTGCAGTCAGATGAGGTCGAGGTACCGCCTCTCGTGCCAGCCGTGCCGATCAGGAAGTCGATCACCAAAGAACATATCGTCTGTCTTGAAGACGGCCTAAAGTTCAAATCACTGAAGCGTCATTTGCGCAGTAAATACGGCCTGTCCCCTGATGAATACCGCGAGCGGTGGGGGCTTCCAGCTGACTATCCGATGGTTGCTCCCGGCTATTCCGAGAAGCGCTCAAAGCTGGCAAAGAAAATCGGCCTCGGCCGCAACTAAGCAGAACTATTCACTGGGGGAGACTCTTTGTTTCCGGGCCGCAACGAAATATTCCGGTAATCATTATTAATTTTTTCTTGCCAAAAGACTTGATCCGCGACTCGGCTCGCGTAATAGGTGATTCTATCGAATCACCGCTGGGGCGGCGAGGATCATGCCAGAAGCATCGACATTCCGGGGAATTACGCGCGATCAGCGCGATCTGATCGCCTATTGGCAGTCGCGAAAGGGGCCTGACGGGCTGGTGCGCCGTGCCGACATCGATCCCGGCGCTTTCAGGCGCATGCTCGCCTCGATTTCCATCGTGGCCTTTGATGACACCGGCGAAGGCCGCTTCCGTATTGCCGGTTCGGCGCTGCGCGATGTTTTCGGCAGGGATGTGCGCGGGCGCCGGGTCGACGAGATTGCCGGCGCGCATGGCGATACTTACGCACTCGGGCTCATGGCTGCGCTGGAACGATGCCAGCCGGTCGGCGGCGTGATCGACACGCAGGGACGTGCACACACATGGCTGCGCCTGCCGCTTGCCTGTGAACATGGCCATGCCTGCCAGGTGCTGTGCCACGACCAGATCTTCATGAGCCGTGATGGCCTGCTGGCCGCATCGGGCTCCGCCCCGTCAGCCCCTGTCCCCGTGCCAAGCCCGCGATTTGCGGCCTGAACGTGTTGATTTCCGGGAAGTTGATTTGCCGGAATAGGAAACTTATCCTACACTCCTCCACTTAGGGTATTCTCTCGCCCTGAGATGTGGACAGGGAGTGCCCGATGAGTGAATTCAATCCCCGCAGCGACAAGGACAGGGCGTATCTGGCCGCAGCGCTGGTGGCCTATGCGCTCGGCCTGCGGGTTGAGGCCATCCTCAGCCAGGATCGCGGCCGGCCCCTGAACGCGCGGGCGCGCCAGATCGCAATGTACCTGCTCTATGCCGGGCTCGGAATGAGCCTCAGCCGCGTGGCGCTGGCTTTCGAGCGGGACCGCTCGACGGTTGGCTATGCCTGCCGCCTGATCGAGGAGTACCGGGAGGATACCGATTTCGATACCTGGATCGAGCAGCTGACGCTCGGGCTCAGATCTGTCGCCCGCCTGGCTGCTGGCGGGGCTGCCGCATGAGGGCCCGCCGGCGGTGGCGCCCGCGATACCTCTCGGAACAACGGACGGGCCGGCTGCTTGCGGCAGGCGGCATGGTTCTCGAACGGCAGGGGAGCTGGCATGTCTGCCGCAGCCGGGACGCGCGTCTCACTCCGTGCGGACGGATTTCGCCGGCGACCGCGGCCCGGCTGATTGAAGACGGGATACTGGTCGAGGACAGCGGTGCGCCGGGGCGCTGGATCGCGCAGGATGGCATGGCACTCCCCGCCATGTCGCCGCCTGCGCCTGCGGGTCATGTCCGGTTTCCGGTCTTCGAGCCGCGGCGTCACGCTGCGCCTCTCCTCCACGCCGTGCTCAGCGATACCCGCTACCCCTTCGACCTGCGGGCGAGGCTGCGCGCTGCGGCCAACCGGTTTGCGGCCGATGCCGAACAGGCGGCGAGCTCGCAGCCGATGACCATGCGCTGGGACGGCATACCCGCAGGAAGCAGCGGCATGACCACGCTGGACGGCGGTCCGGGTCGGCGCGCCCGTGCGGCCGCTGCGCGATTTGCCCGGCTCGAAGCCGTTCTCGGCGCCCCCGCCATGCGGGCTCTCGAGCGGCTGATCATCCAGGACATCCGCCGGAAAGCCTATGCCGAAGCTGCCGGTGTCCGGGCGGATGAGGCCGGGCGGAACGCCGTTTCGGTTCTCTGCGCGCTGGCAGATGCCTATGATGCGAGGGTCAGGGCGGCAGATGGTTGAGGAGCGTCAGCCCGAGGCCATTGCGGCTTCGGCCTCAGACTGGATACGCGCCAGCATGGAGGCCAGGCCGTTTGACCGCTGCGCCGTAAGGGCGCCGGTCACGCCGATGTCCTCGAGCAGGCCGCGCGCGTCGAAACTCGTGATGTCCTCGGGCCGGGCACCGGAATACAGCCGCACGAGCAGCGCGATCAGGCCGGAGACGATGACCGCGTCGGATTCGGCGCGAAGCTCCAGGCTGCCATCCTGCTGGCGCGATGTAACGAGCCAGACCTGAGAGGCACAGCCCCGAACGCGGCTGTCTTCGGTGCGCTCATCGGGGCTGAGCGGCGGGTTGTCCTTGCCGAGGTCGATGAGATGCGCATAGCGCGCTTCCCAGTCCTCAAGCCAGGAGAACTCCTCACGGATAGCAGCGGCGGCCTCGGCAATGCTCATGACGCCTGATGTGGCGTGTCCGGGCGCAAAAGGAAACCCCGGCGCGTGACCGCACCGGGGCATGATGTTGGCCGGGAAAGTCTTACCGGGCCTGTCAGAGTGTTTTGCCGATGCATTCGGCGACCCCGCCGAGCGGGTGCCGGCTGATGCAATGGGTCAGATCGGAGTCGGCCCGGGCGCCCTGGACGCAGGACGGCAGCGAGTCGACCTGGATGTTCATGCACCCGCGGACCACGACACGCTCATACATAGAGCTGCCAGCGAGCATCTGGCCGGGAACGGCCGCATTGATCACGTGCAGGGCCGCGATGGCCGTCACATTGTTTGCGAGCGGAACGGCTTCCTCGCGGATCGTCCGGCTATGGGTGGCTGATGCCGGCATGACGAAACGGGGAACCCGGACGCTGGAGGCAACCCGGCTGGCCGCTTCATCGAGGGCCAGGCCCTGGGTCGAGGTGGCGACAATGTTTTCAAGCGGCAGGGACAGCGATGTGACCCACTCCTGCTCGGCCCGCCGTCCGGTCGTCTGGGCCCGGCGGATGGAGGCGACGCGGGCGTCCTTGTTGCGGATCAGCGCCTTGGCCCAGCCATATTGCTGCAGGGAATAATACTGGTCGAACATCAGCCGCGCCGAAGCGTTGAGGCGCTCGACATCCTGCTCGGCGGTCGAGGCAGCGGCGTTGAAGGCGCGGTTGCCTCCATCCAGACTGCGGGCATATCCCCCGCCGCGCGTGAAGCTGCGGATCGCCGCCTCACGGCCATAATAGCTCTCGATATCGCGGACCGAGCGGCGGAATTCCGGGTCCTGCGAGGCGACAAGCGCTGAAAAGGCAATCCAGCCTGTTGTCAGGTCTTCCGAGGAATATCCGGCAAAACCATCTACGGCCGAGTAAATTTCGTCGGCAGAGCGGAAAGAGCGTGGTCCGACTTCATCTGTAAAAGCCTGGTAGCTGGCATATTTCGCAGCCGCTTCAGGCACATTCGAAGCCTGCTCTGCCTGCGCAACAGACATTGCTGTTCCAGCCAACAGCAAACTCGCAATCCCGGTCCTGATACCCATTAGCTCTGCTCCCTCACGCGACGCGTGTTTCTTGTTGCCCCAACTCGGCTGCCAGGGAAACCACTCTTGTCTGCCCCAATCATTACAAATACAGCAGACCGGGATAGACTGACCTAAATTTCTGTATGGGGGCTTAACGCTGGACCCCTGTGATTATGCGAACTCGATTACGTTTCGTTCACGCTAGCTGGATCGCTCTCAGCAGTTCGGCGGCGCTGGCTGGCGGGCTTGCCGGCGGCGAGTGGCGGGCGATGTTCCTGCTGGCCGTCATTGCGGCGATACCGGGCCTGGCCGGGGCGTTCCTGCCGGCAAACCAGCTTTGGGGCCGCGGCTTCATCGTCATTGTCTGGACACTGACGGCTCTCACGGCGCTCATCCTTACGGGTGGCGGGCTGTCGCCGCTGATCGTCCTGCTTGCCTTGCCGGCGCTGGCAGCCCTCCTGGCGGGGGCTCGCGAAATGGCCGCCGAGGCGGCGGTTTTCGCCGCCATTGCCCTGTTTGCCCTGCTTGTCTCTGGCGGCGCAGGCTGGCTTCCGCCGCCGCTCGGTGTGATTTCGGCAGCCGCGGCGCCCCTCGGCTTCGCCGGCCTTGTCGTTGCCTCGCTGGCCATCTGGTTTATCGCGGCCGATGGGCTGCCGCAGCCCGGCAGTTCAAGCGGGGCCGGCGACCGGACCGGCGATGACCTTGGGGCTGCCCTCCGGCCTGAGCGCGTGCTTCCCAGCCTGCCTGAAGGGTGCGGCGTCGGGCTCATCGACCTTGCGCCGGAGGGCCGCATCAGGGCCGTGACCGGCGACCGCTTCGGCAGTGCGGCCCTGGTTCCCGGCGCTGCGCTGACCAGAATTGCGGCCACAGGCGTCTGGATGAATCCCCTGATGACGGGCCGGGCCCTGAAGAACGAGCCGGCCATCCTCGCGAGCGGGCGCCCGGTGCGCCTGTCATCCCGGCCGCATGAGGACGGCACCTATCTGCTGATCCTCGACGACCAGGATGCACAGGCTACGGACGCGGCCATTCAGGAAACGGAGGCGCGCCTGAAGGAGCGAACCGCGTATTTCGCCTCGCTCGGACATGAGCTGAAAACGCCCCTGAATGCGATCCTTGGCTATGCTGAAATGATGCAGGCCGAGTTGCGCGGACCGCTTCCTGAAGCCTATGCCGACTATCCGTCGATCATCTATGAGAGCGGGCTCGACCTGCTTCTCCTGGTCGATGATATCCTCGATCTCGCGCGGGCGGAGTCAGGCAATCCGCGGCTGGAGCCGGAGCCTGTCGACCTGACGGCTTCGGCCGAGGCGGTTATCCGCCAGATGACGGCCCAGGCCGAGCGCGCAGGCGTCAAGCTGCGCCTCAGGGCGCCAGGGGAAGTCTGGGCCGAGGCCGATGCCCGCGCCGTGCGCCAGATCTGGCAGAACCTGGTGTCAAACGCGATCAAGTATTCAGACCGGGGCAGCAGTGTCTCACTCGAGACAAGCTATGATTCCGGGGCGGCGGTCCTGGGCGTGCGCGATCGCGGCGCCGGAATCGCGGCGGCGGACATTCCGAACCTGACCCGGCCCTTCGCCCAGGGCACGGGCGCCAAGCCCGGGACCGGGCTCGGGCTGTCGGTGGTGCGCCGCTTTGCCGAGTTGCATGGGGGCAGCCTGTCGATCGACTCCAAGCCCGGCCGCGGCACTGCTGTGACCGTGACCCTTCCCCGGGCAAACGAGGCCGACCTCCTGCCCCTTGATGAGGCGGCCCAATGAGGCGATGGCCCTTGACGGCAGGGCCTGATCTTACTTCCTGCAAGACATGGAACGGCTGACAACCCGGATCTGGATCGAAGCGCTCATCCGCCGGGCCCAACTCGCCGGAGCCAGCGCCTTCATTGTCCAGCGCGGCGATGAGGCGCGCGGCGATGTGCTGATCAAGGTCTCGCGTCTCGATGGCCGAGCCGACGCCTATGCGCCCGCGATGAGTCTTGAGGGCGAGCGCGTCTTCATCAACCTGTCGAGGCAGGGCGTCGGTCCGGACGAGAAACGTGTCGACGACTATCTCAACCGCGCCAAGGCCCGCGACCGCGACCTCTGGATCGTCGAAATCGAAGACCCGCAAGGGCAGCACTTCCTCATCGAGCCGGTCGAAGACTAGGCCGGCGGGTTCAGAAAGTCCTCCCTTCGCACGGCAAAGGGTGGACAAGGACCGTCACATCCATAGATTTAGTGTGTCCGAAGAATTCGGGTGGGCAGGAGGACGGGATGCTTATTCGCGCGTTATCGCTGGCTGCGGGCGTTATGGCCGGATCACCGGCCTGCGCCGCTGCCCTGACGGATTGCAGCACGGCGCAGATGCGCGAATTCACGCAAACGCTGGAGCGGGCCGAGCGGGATCTGTCCGGTGTCAGGCAGGATCTCGAAGCGGCCGAGGCGCGGGTCATGGCCGCGATCGACGGCTATGAGGAGCGCCGCATCGAGGCTGAGGAAATAGACCGTATCCTGATTGAAGCTGAGGCTGACCAGGCCCGCCTGCGGGCTGAGCAGAGCGCAGCCGAACTGCAGGTTGCCCGCCTGCTGGAGAAGAAAGCGGCCTGCCAGCACACGCAGAGACTGCGTCCGGCGCCGGCCGGGCAGCCGGGCCCATCGGGCGGCTGACAGGCAGCCGCCGCCGGCTGCCGCCCGAAGATTACGTAAACTCCCTATTTACCTGTCCGGCGCATTTTGCGATTCGCGGGGCAAGAGGGGTGCCGAGCATGCTGTTCCTTCTGAACGACACAATCATCGAGATCGACGCGCCGGAGATCCATCTCCTGAAGCGGACAGCCGCGTTCGGCGGCTGTGATGTGCACGGCCTGCGGGCGCGCGAGGCGCTCGAGCTGGCCCGCGAAAAATTCACCCAGAGCCTCCGGACTGCCAGCGCCCAGCCTCGCGAGCTGCTGGCCGATATCGCTGCGTTGATCATTGCCAAGACCGGCGCCAATGCCGCGCTGTTTCCCGTGCTGGGCGGCGCCGTCGGCGAGCCCCGAGTGGCCGCGCTGCCGGAGAATGTCCTGGAAGCTCTCAAATCCCGTCTTGCCATGGGCGCGGAACCCGAAATCGAGGCGATCTGGCAGCGCGCCGCCTGAGGCAGCCTGCCCCTTCAAGCCCCCGGCCAAATCGGCTAGGGGCAGCGGCTTGAAGCCGGAATTTGACCAGATATGACACCCGAAACCGAAGCCGCCCGGCGGCGCACCTTTGCCATTATCTCGCATCCTGATGCCGGCAAGACGACGCTGACAGAGAACCTCCTGCTGGCTGGCGGGGCCATCCGGGCCGCCGGAGAGGTCGCTGCGCGCGGGCAGGCCCGCCGCACCCGGTCAGACTGGATGAAGATCGAGCGCGACCGGGGCATCTCGGTGTCGGCCTCGGTCATGACCTTCGAGTTCGACGGCTATGTCTTCAACCTCCTCGATACGCCCGGCCACGAGGATTTCTCCGAGGATACTTACCGTACACTGACGGCTGCTGACTGCGCTGTGATGGTGCTGGACGCGGCCAAGGGCATCGAGCCTCAGACGCTCAAACTGTTCGAGGTCTGCCGCCTGCGTGACATCCCGATCGTGACCTTTATCAACAAGATGGACCGCGAGGCGCTTGAGCCGGTTGCCCTGCTCGATGAGGTGCAGGACAGGCTGCAACTCGACACGGCACCGCTGTACTGGCCGGCTGCAAGCGGGCAACGCTTTGCCGGCATGTTCGATCTCGCCGGGAATGAGTTCCTGCGGTTCGAGCGCCGGCCGGGCGAGCCGCCACGGATCGGCCCGGCCGAGCGCGCGGCGGGTGATGAGACAACGCTGAAGGGCCTTCTGGACGAAAGCGTCCATGCGGAGCTGGCCGAAGGCGCGGAGATGGCGCGCAGCCTGCTTCCGGCCTTTGATCCCGAGGCCTTCCGGGCCGGTCACATGACCCCTGTGGTGTTTGGCTCGGCCCTCCGGCATTTTGGCGTCGCCGAACTGCTGAAGACGCTGCATGCCTATGCGCCGCCCCCGCGCGATCAGCCGGCCCGCCGCAAGGGAGAGCCTGTTACGATCCGCGCGGGCGATGCCGCGGTCAGCGGCTTCGTGTTCAAGATCCAGGCGAACATGGACCCCAACCACCGCGACCGGGTCGCCTTTGTCCGGCTATGCTCCGGCGAGTTCCGGCGCGGCATGCGGCTGAAGACGGCGCAAGGCAAGCTGATCACCGTCCACAATCCGATGATGTTCCTTGCCCAGGACCGGGAGATCGCCGAAACCGCCTATGCCGGCGATGTCATCGGTGTCTCCAATCATGGCCAGCTCAGGGTAGGCGATTCCCTTTCGGAAAACGGCGATACGCAGTTTGCGGGCATCCCGAACTTCGCACCGGAGCTGTTGCGGCGCGCGCGCGTGAAGGACCCGATGAAGGCGAAGCACCTGCGAAAGGCGCTTGAGAGCCTGGCCGAGGAAGGCGTCACCCAGCTTTTCACCCCGGCCATCGGCTCGGACATGATTGTCGGCGCGGTCGGCCAGCTTCAGTTCGAAGTGATGATCGAGCGGGTGGCGGCGGAATATGGTCTTGAGGTTGCCTTCGAGACCGCGCCCTACAATGTCGCGCGATGGCTGGCATCGGACGATCGCGGCAAGCTCGAGGAGTTCCTCGAGCGCAACAAATCGGCCTCAGGTACCGATCTCGACGGCGCGCCCGTCTATCTCGCCAAGAATGCGTGGGATGTCGGCTATGCGCAAGAGAAAAATCCGGCAATCCGGTTTACGGCGACCAAGGAGCGGGCGGCCTGAACGGCTTGCCGCGTGACCTGTCAGGGCAGCGAGGCGGGACCGGCGATGCTGTAGGCCATCACCGGGCTCGCCGAGACCACGAGCGTGCCGGAGCTGATGATGGCAGGCTCTCCGAGCAGGCGGTCGGCCGGTATCTGTTCCGGCTCAGGCTCCACGACCCGCGTCTCATGACGGATCAGCCGGGGCGAAATGCCTGACGTAGCGAGCGGGTTGTGTTCCGCGCGCCCGCCAGCGCGCTTCAGCTCGCAGCGAGCCGAGCCGGCACCATAGGCGGCGATAAACGACCAGGAGGTGCAGCTCGTCTCGCCGGCACACCGCGTTTCGCAGGCGATTGCATCACTGCCCGGCAGGAAAGCGTACGTGCTTCCATGCCGGTAGGTTTCGGCCTCATGACCCGCAGGAACGAGCGAGGGCGCGCCCGACGGGCCGCGCGTTTCACCCGGCACGAGATCGGACGGGCCGCCCTGCATCATGGCCCCGGGAGGTGGCCTCTGGCCGCGCTGGCCGTCGGCGAACGCCAGAGGCGCAAGGCTGAGCGCGAGAATCCCGAGGAAAAGGGCAGTACGCATGAGGGCACTCCGGTCAGATACGTCCCCTAGGCCTACCGCGCCTGCGTTAAGGAAAGGTTTGCCAAACCCGCTCATCCGGCCAGACGGCTGCGCTTTTCCTCGATTTCCAGCCATTCCAGCTCGATTTTGCCGAGTTCCCTGCGGGCCTCGGCCAGCCTGGCGGTCGCCTGGCCGAAAGCGGCCGCATCCCGGTTGTAGAATCCCGGATCAGCCAGATCCGCTTCCAGCCGCGCGATTTCGGCCTCCAGCTCCGGCAGGCGCTGATTGATTTCCTTCTGGCGGTGCT
>DAIRTA010000035.1:0-15407 GCA_036804125.1 Hyphomonas sp. | reverse complement strand
CCGCCTCGCTTGACCACGCCGCGTTCGGCTGTATGCCGTGGCGCCTTATCTGACCGGACCGGACAGGCGCCATGGCTGAGCTCCTCATCGAACTCTTCTCCGAGGAAATCCCTGCCCGCATGCAGGCGAAGGCGGAAGGCGACCTGCTCGCCGCGCTGATCGCCAAGCTGAAAGAGGCCGGCCTGGGCTGGAATGACGCCTTTGCAGTGTCCGGTCCGCGCCGGCTGGCAGCGGTCGTCGAAGGGCTGGACGCGCGCTCGGCGGATGTGCGCGAGGAGAAGAAGGGCCCGAAGGTCGGCGCGCCGGAGGCCGCGATTGCCGGCTTCCTGCGGGGCGCAGGGCTGAAGGATATCGCCGCAGCGGAAATCGTCTCGGACCCCAAGAAGGGCGACTTCTATGTCGCCTATATTTCAACGCCCGGACGGGACGCGAAGGACATCATCGCCGAGGCGGTGCCGGAGATCGTGCGGACTTTCCACTGGCCGAGATCCATGCGGACGGCGGATGGCGACCTGCGCTGGGTGCGCCCGCTGCAGCGGATCGTCTGTGTACTGGATGGCGCGGTCGTGCCGTTCGAGGTGGGCGGGATTGCCAGCGGGAATGTGACCGAGGGCCACCGTGTGCACGGGCGTGGTCCGTATACGGTCAAGGGCTGGAAGGATTACAAGGCGCAACTTGAAGGCAAGGGGCATGTGATCCTCTCGCGGGAGGACCGGCGCGCGATGATCCTTGCAGGGATCGAAAAGGCCTGCGCCGGGGCCGGGCTTCAATGGATCGAGGACAGGGGCCTTCTGGAAGAAGTCGTCGGCCTCGCCGAATGGCCGGTGGTTGTCCTGGGACAGATGGAACCGGGCTTCCTCGACCTGCCGCCGGAAGTCATCACCCTGTCGATGCGCACCCACCAGAAATACTTTGCGGCGACAGACAAGAAGACCGGAACGCTGGCGCCGGTCTTCATCGTGGTGGCGAATATTGCGGCGACTGATGGCGGCGCGAAGATCGCCGCGGGCAATGCCCGGGTGCTGTCGGCGCGGCTGTCGGATGCGCGTTTCTTCTGGGATGTGGATAGCAAAATTCCTCTCGAAAGCAGGCTAGAAAAACTTATCAATGTAGTCTTTCATCGACTGTTGGGAAATTTGGCTGGCAAGTCTGAGCGGGTTGAAAAACGCGCAGGCCAAATCATGCAAAACCGAAAAGATCTGGATGGCGCGATTGATGCTATGCGGGCTGCTCGTCTGGCCAAATGCGATCTGGCTTCAGAAATGGTTGGTGAGTTTCCAGAGTTAGAAGGCGTGATGGGCCGCTACTACGCCCTTCAACAAAACGAATCTTTAGCAGTCGGCGACGCCATACGAGACCACTACAAGCCAAAAGGGCCAAGTGATGAAGTGCCATCAGCGCCCGCGACTGTTGCAGTCGCACTTGCTGATAAACTTGATACGCTCGTTGGCTTTTGGGCGATCAGTGAAAAGCCCACTGGATCAAAAGATCCCTTTGCCTTGCGTCGAGCGGCCTTGGGCTGGACTAGACTAGTTCTCGAAAATGGATGGCGCCTTGGGCTCCGCGCCGAAATTCTTGCGCACATAGATGTGCTGGCGCCTCCGGAGAAAAATGGAAACCGCTGGGTCTGGGGTTACGATCCAAATTTCGACAGTTCGAAGATGAACGACAACTTGGTCGATTCTCCTCAGACACTGATCCAAGATGCTCATGCACTTACCGAAGACCTCCTCGCCTTCTTCGCCGATCGCCTCAAGCAAGTCCTCCGGGACCAGGGCAAGCGCCATGACCTGATTGATGCCGTCTTTGCGCTGGGCGAGGATGACCTCGTCCTCATCGTCATGCGCGTCGAGGCGCTGGGCGCCTTCCTTGAGACTGAGGATGGCGCGACGCTGCTGGCGGGGTATCGGCGGGCGGCGAATATCCTGAAGGCGGAGGAGAAGAAGGGCGCGTTGCCCGAAAGGCTCGCTGTCGATGCGAAGCTGATCGGCAAGGGGCCGCCCAAAGAGCAGGCGCTCTGGAAAGCCCTTACCGCCGCCGAAGCCGCGCTGGAGGCGCCGCTGAAATCCGAGGATTTCGCCGGGGCGATGACGGTGCTGGCGGGCCTGCGCGCGCCGGTCGATGCGTTTTTTGAGGCGGTTATGGTGAATGATTCGGACCCGAACGTGCGTGCGAACCGCCTCGCCCTGCTGGTCGCAGTGCGCGGCGCGCTGCACAAGGTGGCAGACTTCTCCAAGATCGAGGGGTGAAGCGCCAGCGCGCCGCTGCGCAGCCGTCCACTGGCCTACTGGCCAATCCTGCGGCAATGCAGCATAGAACTTGCAAGCCCGGAAAGGGCAATTGAAGAACCCGCGGAGGTGATCGCGCATGGGCAAGGCAGCGACGAAACAGGCTGAGCAGGGCTGGGTTTTCGCCTTTGGCGGCGGCACGGCGGATGGCGACGCCTCGATGAAGGAGCTGCTCGGCGGCAAGGGGGCAAACCTTGCCGAGATGGCACGGCTTGGCCTGCCCGTCCCGCCGGGCTTCACGATCTCGACCGCTGTCTGTACCGCTTATTACCAGACCGGGCGCGCCTATCCGGCCGGGCTCGAAGCCGAGGTCGATGCCGCCCTCGCCGTGCTCGAGGCCCAGTCGGGCAAGCGCTTCGGCGATCCGGCCAACCCGCTGCTCGTCTCTGTGCGCTCGGGGGCGCGCGCCTCGATGCCGGGGATGATGGATACCGTGCTCAATCTCGGCCTCAATGATGCGGTCGCCGCCGGCCTCGCCGAGAAGGCGGGCGGGCGCTTCGCCTATGACAGCTATCGCCGCTTCATCCAGATGTATTCCAATGTCGTGCTGGATGTCCCGCATGACGAGTTCGAGCACATCCTGACCGCCTACAAGGAACGCGCCGGCCTCGATCTCGATACAGATCTCAGCGCCGGGGACTGGCAGGAAGTGATCGTGCGCTACAAGGCCGCCGTGCAGGACGAGACCGATGCGCCGTTCCCGGAAGACCCGCGCGAACAGCTCTGGGGCGCGATCTCGGCTGTCTTCAATTCCTGGATGAGCTCGCGGGCGATCCATTATCGCAAGCTGAACGATATTCCCGAAGACTGGGGCACCGCCGTCAATGTGCAGGCCATGGTGTTCGGCAATCTCGGCGAGACCTCGGCGACCGGCGTGGCCTTCACGCGCGACCCGTCGAATGGCGAGCCGGTTTTCTATGGCGAGTACCTGATCAATGCGCAGGGCGAGGATGTCGTGGCCGGTATCCGCACGCCGGCGCCGATCTCGCGCGAGCGCGCCGCAACGCTGGGCTCGGCCGAGCGCTCGCTCGAAGAGGCGATGCCGGCTGTCTACGCCCAGCTGCGCGAGGTCGCTGCCACGCTGGAGCGCCACTACAAGGACATGCAGGACATCGAGTTCACAGTGGAGGAGTCGCGCCTCTACATGCTGCAGACGCGTGATGGCAAGCGCACCGCGGGCGCGGCCGTGCGGATCGCGGCCGACATGGTTCGCGAGGGCCTGATCACCGAGGATGAGGCGATCCTGCGGATCGATCCCTCGCATCTGGATCAGCTCCTGCATCCACGCCTGCTGACCGACCAGGAATTCAAGGACCTCAACCGCCAGCGCAAGAACCAGGGCCAGCCCAAACTTGAACCTTATGACGTGATCGTCAAAGGGCTTCCCGCCAGTCCCGGAGCTGCCGTCGGCCGGATCGTGTTCGATTCAGAGGAGGCGTTCAATCTCGGCAACAAGGGCGACGATGTAATCCTTGTGCGGATTGAGACCAGTCCGGACGATATAAAGGGCATGCATGCGGCGCGCGCCATCCTGACGGCGCGCGGCGGGATGACAAGCCATGCGGCGGTGGTCGCGCGCGGTATGGGCCGTCCCTGCGTGTGCGGGGCCAGCGAGATCCAGATCGATTATGTCGCCGGGACCCTGTCCGTCCGCGGCCGCACGTTCAGGGCCGGAGACACGATCACCATTGATGGTGCAAGCGGGCGGGTGATTGCCGGAGCGGCCGAGATGGTGCAACCCGATCTTTCGGGCGATTTCAGCACGCTGATGGGCTGGGCCGATGCACGCCGCCGCCTCAAGGTGCGGGCCAATGCCGAGACGCCGGCCGATACCCGAACGGCGGTCGAGTTCGGCGCCGAAGGGGTCGGCCTCTGCCGAACCGAGCACATGTTCTTCGAGGAGGAACGTATCCCGGCGGTGCGCGCGATGATCCTCGCAGATGACGAGGGCGGGCGCCGGGAGGCGCTGGACCGCCTGCTTCCCATGCAACGCAGCGATTTTGAGGAAATCTTCCGGATCCTCGGGGAGCGTCCTGCGACCATCCGGCTTCTGGATCCGCCACTACACGAATTCCTTCCGCATACGGACGCCGAGATGGAAGAGGTGGCGCAGGCTTTCGGCCTGTCGCTTGACGCGCTCCGCCGCCGTGCGGGCGAGCTCCATGAAAGTAATCCCATGCTCGGCCATCGCGGCTGCCGCCTCGGCATTACCTATCCTGAAATCTATGAGATGCAGGCGCGGGCGATCTTCGAGGCGGCCGCGAATGTCGCGCGCGAAGGCAAGGTTCATCCGGTTCCGGAGGTGATGATCCCGCTGGTGGCCACGCATCGCGAGCTGGCAATCCTGAAAGACCTTGTCGACGATGTCGCCAACGCCGTCCGCGACGAAACGGGTGTCGACATCACTTACACCGTCGGCACGATGATCGAATTGCCGCGCGCGGCGCTCCAGGCCGGCCAGATTGCCCAGTCGGCGGCGTTCTTCTCTTTCGGCACCAATGACCTCACCCAGACCGCGCTCGGTATCTCCCGCGACGATGCCGGCAAGTTCCTGCCCGCCTATGCCCAGAAGGCAATCTACGAGAAAGACCCCTTCGTCACCCTAGACCAGGAAGGCGTCGGCGAGCTCGTCCAGATCGCCGCGGAACGCGGGCGCCGGACCCGGCCGGGCATCAAGCTCGGCATCTGCGGGGAGCATGGCGGCGACCCGGCCTCGGTCGAATTCTGCCACCGGACCGGGCTCGATTATGTCTCCTGTTCGCCCTACCGGGTGCCGATTGCCCGTCTCGCTGCGGCACAGGCGGCCCTGCGCGGGGGCGCCTGAGCGCGGGTTTCAGGATTAAACTGCGTAAATTTACGTTGTATTTTTGCAACACACGCCGTGCCCGGCAGGCCCGGGAGCGCGTGCTGGAGGCGTAAACAAACCCTTACCGCACAACGTATTTTTGACGATCCCCAGGGCTCTGGCCCCTTTCGGAACGCTTCGTTCAGGTTGCAACCTTTCTATTTTGTTACTCCTCAAACTGGCCGGTTTGTTGCTAAATCAAAAAGGGTGGGACCAATGCACGATGCGGCCAACGCGCCGCTTTGGGCTGACAAGTCCTTGAATAAAAGAAAGTCCTGGATCGGGCAGGCGGCCGGGCATGGCCAAAAGCCGGGTGAAATGGAGTGGTGATGTTAAGGGTTTCTCAATCACACCAGACCAGTCTGGTGCACCTTGGCGGGCTTCGGGTGAAGCTGCAGCGTTGGTGGTTACGGATGACAGACCTCGAAGAGCGGGATGTGCTCATCCGCGCCAGCATGGTGGCTGTGTGCGCTGTCGCAGTCTCGGTCACGGGCCCCATGGTCGCCAGCGTTCAGGCGGACATGCGCACCGCCGCAGAGCATCGCAGCCTGATCGACCGGTTTGCCCTTACCGGGGATGGCGCGCTTTCCGTGCGCCTGCATCCGGGCTCCCCTGCGGTTCTGGATGCGCCCTGGATGCGTCATCTCGACAAGGCGCTTGGCGCCCATGACGGGGATCGTCAGGACCTCGCCGGCCTGGACAGGCTGGCGCTGGCCCAGTTCGTCTCCTTCAAGCCCGATCACATCTCGCATGCCGAGGATCTCGAATCCGAGCTCAAATGCCTCTCGGAAGCCGTCTATTATGAATCGGCGCATGAGCCGCTCGCCGGTCAGCTGGCCGTCGCCGAAGTTGTCGCCAACCGGATGCGCGACCGGCGTTATCCGGATACCGCTTGCGGCGTCGTCTATCAGGGCTCGGCCCGCGCAACGGGCTGCCAGTTCACCTTCACCTGCGACGGCGCCCTCAACCGCGCCCCCGTGGGAGAGAACTGGGAGCGTGCCCAGCGCATCGCGGCACATGTCCTGATGGGCCTCTATGAAGAGCGCACCAGCGGCGCGACGCATTATCACGCCACCTATGTCGATCCGCTCTGGAATTCCGGACTGGTTCAGACCGGCCAGATCGGCCTGCATGTCTTCTACCGTTTTCCCGAAGGCTCCGAATGGGCCGCTGCCCAGCGCCGCCTCGCCGACCGCCGCGACCAGCGCGCAATGCGCCTCGCCGCGCTCGATGCCAGCGCCGATATGGCAGCGCTTGATGAAGGCCTGCTGTTTTCCGAAACCTCGTCCGCAGCCGATGACGGCTACTACACGATCCGGCCAAGCGTAGCGCCAGCCAGCGTCGTCACGTCAACGCGCACCGTTACTTCGGGCCAGCCGCGTGATGCAGCGTATACCGATGCAGCCGCAGAAGTCGCTGCTTATCGCGCGGGCCAGGTCGGCGCTGCCATGAGCGCAGCCGGGGCGCTGCGCTGATCCGCCCAGGCCTCAGCCTCGTGGCGGCACCTGCTTCCTGATCTGTTTACGGAGCAAACCGGGAAGCCAGCGCGACATGAAACGGGCGCGCTCGGCATCCTTTCCGGCCATGTAGTAGATGTCATCGCCATGCGCCGCTTCCCAGGCTTTTTTTGCGGCAAGCGATACGGGATAGATATTGGCACCGCCCGCGCGGATTTCATCCGCCATCTTCGCATTGGATGTGGCGCTCGAACCCATTTCGAGGATGGGCGTGTCGATAAACCAGGGCATCAGGCAGGTGACACGGATGCCGGTATCGCGCAACTCTGCATCGAGCGCTTCCGTCAGCCCCCGGACGGCCCATTTGCTTGCTGAATAAACCGAAAGCCGCGGGGCCCCGACGATTCCGGCTGTAGAGGCCGTATTGACGATACGGGCGCTCCCGGTGGCCTTGAGCAGCGGTAGGCAGGCCTGCACGCCATTGATGACGCCCTTGACATTGACATCGATAACCCAGTCATTGTCTTCAGGCGGAATATCCTCGAACCAGCCGTGCCGGCCGACACCGGCATTGTTGAAGAGCACATTCATCCGCCCGCCTGTTGCCTCGGAGAAGCCTGCCACTGCGGTTTCCCAGTCACGCCGCTCGCGCACGTCCAGCCTGGCGCGGTGGGAGCAATCCTCGCCGATCTCCTCTGCCATGCGGGCGAGGCCCTCCGTGTTCACATCATACAGGCCGCAGAACCAGCCGCGCGAGGCAAACAGGCGCGCCGTTTCCGCGCCGATGCCGGAGGCGGCGCCCGTGATGAAGATGCTCTTGCGATCGCTGGCCATGAGGGCGCCGGTCTCCCTGTTAGATTTTGTCTGTTTTCAGATCACATCGAGGCCGAGGTCAAGGTTAGGTGCGGAATGGGTCAGCGCCCCGACCGAGATATAGTCAACGCCTGTTTCCGCGATCGCCGCTACGGTCTCCAGAGTGACGCCGCCGGAGGCTTCCAGCGGAACACGCCCCGCCGTGAACCGCACCGCCTCGCGCAACTCCTCCGGGTGCATATTGTCCAGGAGGATGGCGTGCGGCCCGTGCGCCAGCGCGATTTCAAGCTGCGCAAGGGTGTCCACCTCAACCTCTACCATCCGCAGGTGGCCGGCATAGGCTTTCGCGCGTTCGATTGCCTCTCCGACGGATCCGCCGCAGGCGGCAATATGGTTGTCCTTGATCAGGATGGCATCATCCAGTCCATAGCGGTGCGAGGTGCCGCCGCCGCAGCGTACGGCGCGCTTCTCGAGCGCGCGGTGGCCCGGTGTTGTCTTCCTTGTGCAGACAATTCTCGCCTTTGTATGCGCGATGGCGCTGGCATACTGCCGCGTCAGGCTGGCGACGCCGGAAAGCCGGCCAACGAAGTTCAGCATGGTGCGCTCCGCGATCAGGATCGAGCGTGCCGGCCCGTCCAGCTCCGCTATCACGTCGCCGGCAGAAGTCGCTGCGCCATCCTGCGTCTTCGCGCTGAAGGCCGCGCCCGCATCAACCAGGCGCAGCGCATGTTCTGCGGCATCAAGACCGGCCAGCACGCCGGCCTGCCGCGCGGCAATGACGGCCCGCAACCGGGTGCCGGGCGGAATGGTCGCATCGGTCGTCAGGTCTCCGGCGCGGCCGAGGTCTTCAGCCAAGGCAAGGCGCACGATCGGATCAAGGATGATGGCGGGCAGGGGAGGCGGCGCGCTCATGAGCAGGCGGGCTCCTTGGTTGAGGCTGATATGAAGTGGCGCTCCGGCGCGCCGGTCTCGGGGAAGTCGGCGCGGAAGTGCCCGCCGCGGCTCTCGGTCCGGGCCAGAGCGGCCTCGCCGATCAGCCGGGCCGCCGTCAGGGCCCGAGCGCAGGGCGCTTCGGCTTCCATCGCAGCGATCAGTCCAAGAAGGCGCGTGAGGCCCGCCGCGTCGCGCACCACTCCGCAATCGGCCGACATGGCGTCGCGCAGGCGGGCGAGGCTTTCGCCTGGGACCGGAGCGGGCAAGTGCGCCTCACTCGCGGAGGGTTCGGCCAAGGCGGCGCCATTGATGCGATCGGCGATCCGTGCCGCAAAGACCACGGCCTCAAGCAGAGAGTTCGAAGCCAGCCGGTTGGCGCCATGCGCCCCGGTAGCGCTACATTCCCCGCATACGGATAGTCCGTCTAGGGTCGAGCGGCCCCAGAGATCGGCAAGGATACCACCCATATGGTAATGGGCCGCAGGCGCGACCGGAATGAGGTCCGTGCGGGGATCGATCCCGGCGCTCATGCAGCTGGCGAAGACCGTCGGGAAATGATCGGGAAAGCCAGCGCCGATCGCCTTGCGGCAATCAAGGAAGGCGCCGCGGCCAGCCGCCCGTTCGCTATGGATCGCCCGGGCGACCTCGTCGCGCGGCGCGAGCTCCGCCAGCGGATGATACCGCGCCATGAAGGCGTCGCCGTCCGCATTCAGAAGGATGGCGCCCTCGCCGCGCAGGGCCTCGGTGGCAAGCGGGGCCGGGTCGCGCCCGATATCGATCCCGGTCGGGTGGAATTGCACGAATTCGAGGTCCGCCAGCAGCGCGCCCGCTTCATGGGCCATCGCCAGTGCCTCGCCGGTCGCCTCGCGCGGATTGGTCGTTATCCGGAACAGGCCGCCCGAGCCGCCGGTACACATGACGGTCTCGCCCGCGCGCACGCTCAGGATCTCATCCGGGCCCTTGCGCAGGGCCGCTCCGGCGATCCGCCCAGTGCCATCCTGCAAGAGGGCAACCGCCCGCGCGTTTTCCAGCATGGTGATATGCGGCGCCGCCCGGACAGCCCGGGTCAGCGCATCCATGATCGCCTTGCCGGCGAGATCCCCGCCGACGCGGGCGACGCGCGGGCGCGAATGCGCCGCTTCCAGCGACAGGGCCAGGGCGCCGTCTTCCGTCCGGTCGAAGGGCACGCCGAGGCTGATGAGGTCGCGCACCCGCTCCGGGCCGGCTTCGGCGATCATCCGGGCGACAGCCGGATCGACCAGCCCCGCCCCGGCCGCAACCGTGTCGGCGGCGTGTTGTTCCGGGCTGTCAGCCGGGTCAAGCGCGGCGGCCAGCCCGCCCTGTGCCCAAGCGGAGGAGGCCGCCTGTCCGAGCGGCGCCAGCGAGATCACCAGGCAGGGCCGGGGAGCCAGCCGCAGCGCCAGGAACAGGCCGGCCAGCCCCGCCCCGATGATCAGCACATCGGTATCGGCGCCGCGGCCTGCGCTGACACGGCTCTTGCTGCCCTCGATCATGATTACCGGCCAGCCCTCAGGAGATGCCGTCTTCGGCGCGCCGGAATTCGACCGGCGCAGTCACCGCCGAGACGAGCGCCCCGAACATGCGGTCCGCCGATTGGATGGTCAGGGTGAAATTGTCCGGAACATAGATCAGGCCCTCGACCTTGGTCTCCATCATCTCCTCGATGGTCGAGCGGACGGAGAGCTGGTTGCCGAAGCGGCGCGCCTCGCAGGACTGGCGCACGACGGAGCGGCCCCACATCGAACACATCTCGACCGCGATCAGCTCGCAATCATACACCCCGGTATCGGGATGCGGCGAGAGATGCATCGTCCCGGTCATCACACAGGCGCCGCCCCGATAGGGCCGGGTCTGGAAGCTCCAGCTGCCAAGCACGTCGCCGGGGTCGCCAGCGGCGCCCTTATTAGCTCCGGCCCCCGGTGTCAGAAACAGGGCAGCGGCCAGCAACAGGGCTGCAAGGCGCAGGGCGGGGGTCATCGGCAGCTTCCTTCCCGGATCGGCAACAATAGAACCCTGCAATGGCGGGCTTGGCAACGTGCCCGCCTGTCATATGGCGAATTCGATCACTTTCGGCTTCAGGCCCGTCACGAAATCGAGCGGGCGCTCCATCTTTGGCAGGGCGAGCATGGCATCGAGCGCCGCCTTGGCGCGGAGGCGGGTGCCTTCCGGGATCACCACCTCATGCTCTCCCGTGATGAGGCAGTCATAGATATTCTCCAGCGTGATCCGCTTCATGTGCGGGCAGAGATTGCACGGCCGGATGAAATCCACGCCCGGATTCTCGGCCGAGACATTGTCGCTCATCGAACACTCGGTCAGCAGCACGACCTTGCCCGGCGAGCGCTCGCGTACATAACTGGCGAGCGCTGCCGTCGAGCCGGCATAGTCGGCCGCCTCCAGCACATCCGGCGGGCATTCGGGGTGCGCCAGGATCACGACGCCGGGGTGCGCCTCGCGCAGCTGCGCGACATCCTCGGCGGAGAATTGCTCATGCACCTCGCAGGCGCCCGGCCAGGTCAGGATGCGGATATCGGTCTGCGCCGCGACATTGCGGGCAAGATACTGGTCCGGAACGAGGATCACCGTGTCGGAATTCCATTCCGCGGCAATCGCCTCGACGACCTGCGCGGCATTCGAGCTCGTGCAGGTGATATGGCATTCGGCCTTCACCTCGGCCGTGCAGTTGACATAGGTCACGACCGGATAGTGCGGGAATTTCTCCTTGATCAGGCGCACATCCGCGCCGGTGATCGAGGCGGCGAGCGAGCAGCCCGCCTCCAGCGAGGGGATCAGCACGGTCTTGTCCGGCGCCAGGATTTTCGAGGTCTCGGCCATGAAATGCACGCCGGCCTGCACGATGATATCCGCATCGACCTCGGCGGCCTCGCGCGCGAGCTGCAGCGAGTCGCCGCGGAAATCGCCGACGAGGCGAAAGATGTCCGGCGTCATGTAATTATGGGCCAGGATCACGGCGTTCTTCTCGCGCTTCAGCCGGTTGATCCCGGCGACGAGCGGCGCGATGGCGGGCCATTCCATGGGGGTCACGAAATCGCTGACCTGCGGGTAGAGCGCATCGGTCTCGGCCTTGACGGCGTCATCATAGACAAGGCCGCGCTGTTCAGCGGCAGACAGGCCGCGGCGCGGGGTCGGCGTGGGGCAGCCGGGGCCGGCATCAATGAGGCGTGCCATGATCAATCCCTCCATCGACTTATACTCGATATGAGCATAAGTTAGGCCTGAAAGTGCGCGTTTCAAGGGCAAGCTCCAAACGCGTGATGAAATCAGGGCTCACTTGCGACGTTTCGCTTATACTTTTGCGCATTCTGAGCAAAAGGGTGTTAGCGAATCACCGTCCTCAAGGCAAGCCCCGGCGCCTTGATCCTGCCTTGTGGAGGAGGGCCCCGTTCAGGTGCGGCGGGGAAGGCTCAGCGCGGGATGTTCCGGGCGATGATGCTGCGAAGGATGGTGTATTGGTCTTCTGCTGGCAGGCTGGCCAGCCGGAAAAGCCGCCGGTTTGAGAGCAGATCGGCGAGGCCATGAACGATCGCCCAGGTGGCCTCGATGTCGGTGCTGTCGGCTTCACGCCCATGCTGGGCAGCAACTTCGGCATTTGCGGTCTCGATCTGATGCAATGCGGCCAGCGAAGCCTCGCCAAGTTCGGGCGAAGTATAGTCGGGACGATCCGAGCCGAACATCAGCCTGTAGAGAGCCGGGTTGCCCAAGGCAAAATCGATATAGCCGAGCCCGCTTTCGATCAGTCGCGCCGCCGGATCTGCGCCTGCGCGGTCTGCCCATGCCGCCTGATGGGCCATGAATCTCCGGTATCCTTCGGCCGCCAGCGCTGTCAGCAACCCGTTGATGTCGCCGAAATGATGCGCGGGGGCGGCATGGCTGACATGGGCACGCTTGGCCACGCTGCGTAGCGAGAAGCCCTCGACACCCTGTTCAATCAGTTCTGCCTCAGCCGCCAAAAGCAACGCGGCTCTCAGATCGCCATGGTGGTAGGGCCGCGTCTGATCCTTCGATTTATTCCCGGTCATTGCAGCAGGTTACCTGTCTATCTTTCCGCTGTCAAAATTTAATCTTGACAGTGTCATATCTTTCTGGAATCTATCTTGTCATTGTAAAGACGGAGTCGGCGATGTCTCCCGAGACACTCTTCCAGTTCGCAAACCCCCTGGCCCTCACCGGCTGGCTGGCGCTCGCGTTCAGCCCGGCCGCCCCGCGGCCCCTGACATTCTATGCCGGTGTCGTCGTGCCGGTTATCCTGTCGGTCGGCTATGCGGCGTTGATCCTCGCCTTCTGGTCCTCGGCAGAAGGCGGCTATGACAGCCTGCCGAATGTCATGCGGCTTTTCGATGATCCGAATGCCGCTCTGGCGGGCTGGGTTCACTTCCTCGCCTTCGACCTGTTCGTTGGCGCGTGGGCCACGCGCACGGCGCGGGCCGAGCGCATGCCACATCTTCTCCTGCTGCCCTGTCTCGGACTGATCTTCTGGTTCGGCCCGATCGGTTTTCTTCTCTTCCTTGCCCTGCGTGCGGGCCTGTCGCTTCGCACGCCCCAACCCGTCGAGGCCTGACATGACAGCGACCCTTGCTACCCTTCCGGCCAGCAGCGCCGCAGGATTGCCGCAGCGGCTGATGGCCGACGAGCCGCGCTTCACGCTCCTCGGCCTTGTCCTCGCCTTGGCGTTGATCCCGGTCTTCGCCGCGATGACAGTCGAGACGCGCACTTACCTGGATGTGAATGTCTGGGTGAAGCCGGCGAAATTTCTGATCTCGCTCTCGCTCTATACGCTGACCCTTGCGCTTTTTGCCCGCTTCCTGGCGCCCGGCATGACCCGGCGGCACAGCTATCGTGCCTTCTCGACCCTGGTCGTTGTCTGCATCCTGGCTGAACTGGTCTGGATCGGATGGGCTGCGGCAACGGGCACAGGCTCACATTTCAATCGCTCGACGCCGGAACTCGCCGTGATCTATACGTTGACGGGTGTCATCGCCATCACATTGACCTCCGCGAGCCTCGTTTACGGCGTCGCCATCCTTCGCCACCGGGCGAGCGCCTTGGCCCCGGCTCTGCGCCTCTCGATCGGGCTCGGACTGGTGCTGACCTTCGTGCTGACGGTGACCGTGGCACTAACGATGGCGATGGGTGACGGGCATCTTGTCGGAACACCGCAGACCGGCGCCATGCTGCCGGTGATGGGATGGAGCCGAGAGGTTGGCGACCTGCGCGTCGCCCATTTCTTCGCAACCCATGCCATGCAGGCACTCCCGCTGTTCGGACTGATGACGCTGGCCCTGCCGGGCCGACTTGCCGTAACAGCTGTTGGCCTCGCCGCCATCGGCTATGTGGCGCTCGTCCTCGCCACCTTCGTGCAGGCGCTCTCCGGTCAGCCTTTCCTGCCATGGATCGCCTGACCTGCGCCCTCAACTCCTGCCGAGCAGGCCGAGCGCGGCGGCCGTCATCGCCTCGACGCCGGTCGCGATGGTGGCATCATAGTCCGGTGCAAAAAGCGGCGAATGCAGCGAGGGCAGGGGCATCCCGTCGGCCTGCGCGGCGGCATAGCGCTCGGGGTGGACCGCGCCGGCCCAGAAGATCAGGCCGGGAATGGCTTCCGGCGTGCGCCCATACTGGCCGAAATCCTCGCCGCCCATCACCGGCGGCACTTCCCGCACATTCTCCTCGCCGAGCGCCGTGCCGATGGCGGCCATGACCCGCTCGGCGAGGGCGGGGTCGTTGAAGGTCGCCGGTGTATAGTCGCTCTCGATACGGATCACCGGCGCGGGCGCGCCGAAGGCGGCGGCCTGGCCCTCGGCAATGCGGCGGATGCCGTCGAGCAGCATCTGGCGCGTGGCATCATCATAGGAGCGCACCGTCAGCAGCAGCTCGGCCTCGTCGGCGATGATGTTGTGCTTCGCCCCGGCATGGAAGGCGCCGACCGTGACCACTGCCGGGTCCAGCGGATTGAGATTGCGCGAGACAAGGCTCTGCAGCGCCACAACGATATGGCTGGCGATCAGCACCGGGTCGCGCGTCGTGTGCGGATAGGCGCCATGCCCGCCCGCGCCGCGCACCCTGATGTCCACACTGTCGACATTGGCAAGGGCGAAACCCTTGGAATAGACGACCGTGCCCGAGGGCGCCCCGGCCGAGACATGCAGCGCGAGATTAAAGTCCGGCTGCGGAAAGCGCGTGTACAGACCGTCCGCGAGCATGGCCTGCGCGCCAAGGCCGATTTCCTCCGCCGGCTGCGCAATCATCACCAGCGTGCCGCGCCATTTGTCCTTCTCCGCGATCAGCCGCCGCGCCGTCCCGGCCCAGACGGTCATGTGCACATCATGCCCGCAGGCATGCATCACCGGGCTCTCGACGCCGGTCCAGGTCTGCGAGACGGCCTGCGAGGCAAAGTCCAGGCCTGTCTGCTCAGGCACGGGCAGGGCGTCCATGTCCGCCCGGATCAGCAGGGTCGGCCCGCTCCCGTTTTCAAAGACGCCAACCACACCATAGCCGCCGACGCCGGGGCGCACCTCGCCGGCATCGCGCAGCGCCTTCTCGCGCACCCATTCATCGCCAACCCCCTCGGTCACGGTAAAGCCGAGGCCGCGTAGTTCTTCCGCCAGCAGCTTGGATGTTTCCACCTCGCGGAAGGACAGCTCCGGATTGGCATGGAGATGCTTGTAGAGCGCGATCAGGCTTTCATCTGCCCGCCGTGCCGGGCCGGACGCCAGCCCGCTCGCCCCGGAGGCGGCGGCGATCCCGGCGGCCGCCTCGCCGCCGGCTGCGGCATTTCCCGCGCCCTCTGTCGCCACCCCGCACGCGGCCAGTAAAAAAGCGCCGCTGGCCAGCAGAATCCCTCGCATTGCCCTTACCCCTTTCATCACCCGCCCAGCCTAGCGCTCTGGCAGGCCGCGCGAAAGGGGGCAGGGCGGACAGGCCTCTGTTCCCTTTACGGTTTCCTGCGCTAACATCGGGTGCATCGGGAGCGGGACGGATGGCGGATATCTTCCTCAGCTACAAGAAGGAGCGGCGCGCCCATGCCGAACGCCT
>DAIRTA010000034.1:0-15463 GCA_036804125.1 Hyphomonas sp. | reverse complement strand
GCAAAGCAGAGCGCGACGACAGGGGAGGTCGTTGCCTCACCGCAGACTTTCAACTCAATACCGAGCGGCCCACAGGTCTCTCCGACCTGATGAAGAAATCGTAAGGCGGCCGGGCTGATCAGATCATACCGGTCGCTGACCAGCGGTGTCATGCGGTCTGCCGCAAAAAAGAACTGCATCAGATCATTGGTGCCGACCGAGAGGAACTCGGCCTCCCCGGCCAGCTCCGGCAGGGCAAAAGCCAGCGCCGGGGTTTCCAGCATGACGCCGATCTCGATGCGCGACGGGCGCTGGCCGGTCTCGCGGAACGTCCAGTCAGCCTCCTCCAGCAGGAGCTGCCGGGCCTCGCGGAACTCGGACGGGACCGTCACCATCGGGAACATGACCGTGAGCGGGCCATCCCCCGCGGCGCGAATCAGCGCGCGCAGCTGGCGCCGGAACAGCCCCCTGTAATCGAGCGCAAACCGTATCGAACGCCATCCGAGGGCCGGGTTCTCCTCACGCAGCTGGCTGAGCGCCGGCAGGACCTTGTCGCCGCCAAGGTCGAGCGTGCGGAAGACAACCGGCCGCGAACCGGCCGCGTCAAGGGCGCGCCGGTAGAGCGCGATCTGTTCGGCAATCGTGGGCAGGCGCTCGGAGACGAGGAACTGGAACTCGGTGCGGAACAGGCCGACCCCGTCCGCCCCGCTGGGATCAAGCATCTCAAGGTCGAGGTCCAGCCCCGCATTCAGCATCAGCGAGACCCGCACGCCGTCGCGGGAAATCGCTGGCAGGCCGGTCAGGGCGGCATAGGCCGCCTGGCGCTCCGAGCGCAGCGCGACGCGCGATTTATAGGCGTCATAAACGGCATTGTTCGGGCGGATGTGAACCTCACCCTGTTCGGCATCGACGATGACATAGTCACCCTGCTCCACACTGGTCGTCAGGCCGGGGATGCCGCCAATCGCCGGAATGCCCAGCGCGCGGGCGACGATTGCAGCATGCGAGGAGGCCGCCGCCTCTTCCATCAGCAGGCCGCGCAGGCCCGAAGCGGCATATTCCAGCAGCTCCGCCGGACCGAGGCGGCGTGCGACGAGCACGTTACGCTCGTTATTGAATTCCAGCCGGCTGTTCTCTCCGCCCAGGAACCGCAGGAGCCGGTTATCCAGGTCCTCCAGATCGTGCAGCCGCTCGCGCAGATACGGATCGCGGGCACTGTCCATTCGCGCCCGGTGTTCGCGGCGGGCCCGGTCGATCGATGCCTCGGCCGAAAGCCCGGAACGAACGCCCTCGAACAGCTTCTCCGCCCAGCTGGTGTCGTTTGCGAGCAGGCGATAGGCCTCCATGACGTCGCGCGGGTCCTCGCCGAGTGCAGCGCCATCGACCAGCAGCATGCGGTCGATCGACTGCCTGAGTTCGTCAAGCGCCGCCTCAAGACGGCGCAACTCGGCCTCCTGGTCAGCAGCAAAGAACTTTGCCGCCGGCACGATCGGGTCATGCAGAACGGCGCGGCCATAGCCGAGCCCCTCACAGAAGATCCGGCCCTTGAGCGAACTGCCGGGGTTGCGCCTGTTGCGGCGGCCAGGCGAGGCGTTCAGGCCAGGCGCGTCACCGGACCGCGGCAGGATTTCCGCGAGCACCATGGCGATGGTCTGAAGCGTGTCGATCTCTTCGTCGCGATAGACGCGCTCGGTCCGGTTCTGCACCACAAGGACCCCGGTCACGCGTCCAGTGCGCACGATCGGCACCCCGAGGAAGGCATGGAACGGATCCTCTCCGGTCTCCGGGCGGTAGGAAAATGCAGGGTGGCGCGGGGCATCCTGGATGGCGATCGGCTCGGCGGTGCGCGCGACATAACCGACGAGCCCCTCATTCGGTTTCAGGCGTGTCTTGTTGACGGCCTCAGGCAGGAGGCCCTCGGTCGCCGTCAGGACCAGCGATCCGTCAGTTTCACGGACATAGATCGAGCAGACATCCGCAATCATGGTCGAGGCGATCAGGTGGACCACCTGGTCGAGACGCGAACGCGTCTCGCCATCCTCCGCCATCAGATGACGGAGGCTGTTCATCAGCGAGCGCGTTGCCGGGAGGTTATAGGGCATGTGCACCTGTCAGCTGATGGCCGGCCGCCATCATTCGGCGTCCAGCCCGAAGGCGGTATGCAGCGCCCGCACCGCAAGCTCGGTATAGGGCGCGGCGATCAGAACCGAGATCTTGATCTCCGAGGTTGCGATGACGTCGATATTGATGCCTTTCTCGGAGAGCGCGGTGAACATTGTCTCGGCAACCCCGGTATGGCTCTTCATTCCGACGCCGATGATCGAAATTTTCGACACATCCCGCGCTACCTCGAGGCCTTCATAGCCGATTTCCGCCTGCAGCTGCTCCAGCGTATCGCGGGCGAAGGGGCTGTCGCGATCGGTACAGGTGAAGACAAGGTTGGCCCGGTCGGCGGCGCGCGAACTCGACTGGACGATCATGTCGACATTGATACCGGCGCGGGCAAGGGCGGAGAAGATCTTCGCCGATGTCCCCGGCTTGTCCGGCACACCATAGAGCGTGATCTTGGCCTCGTCGCGCGAATAGGCCACGCCGCTGACAACTTGCTTTTCCACGATGTCTTCCTCTGCACAGACCAGTGTCCCGGGGCTTTCCTCGCCCGGTTTGACGAAACTCGACAGCACCCGCACCGGCACATTGTGATTCATCGCCAGCTCGACCGAGCGGGTCTGCAAGACCTTCGCCCCGAGCGAGGCCATTTCGAGCATCTCCTCATAGGAAATGCGCTCGATCCGCCGGGCCTTTGGCACCATTCTCGGATCGGTGGTATAGACCCCGTCGACATCGGTATAAATGTCACAGGTCTGCGCGCCCAGGGCCGCCGCAACGGCGACCGCGCTCGTGTCCGAGCCCCCGCGCCCCAGCGTCGTCACGCGGCCATTCTCCGTTACGCCCTGGAAACCCGCGATCACGGCGACTTCGCCGGCATCGACCGAGTCCGGCAGGGCCGAATCATCAAACCCCGCAATGCGGGCGCGGCCATGGCTGTCATCGGTCTTCAGGCGCAGCTGCCAGCCGAGCCAGGAGCGCGCCTTCAGCCCGCGCCGCCGCAGCGCCAGCGCCAGCAGGCCTGCCGTCACCTGCTCGCCCGAGGCCACGACGACATCGTATTCGTCATGGAACAGGTCGCGGGTCAGGTCTGGCCCCGCCGATCCTTCGGCCAGGGCCACCAGCCTGTTGGTTTCCCCGGCCATGGCCGAAACGACGACAGCGAGATGTTCGCCCCGGCCGGCGCGGGCGGCGACAATGTCGGCAACATTGGCAATCCGGTCGAGATCGCCGACAGATGTCCCGCCAAACTTCAGTACCGTGCGCGCCATTTCGCCCCAGCAAGGCTTCAGCCCGTCAGGGCCCGTCTTATATCGGCCCCTCTAGGGGAAACTCCGGAACGGATCAAACAGGAACTCTAAACCATGGTGAAAGTACTGGACGCCTCCACTGAGCCCCCCGTCACCCCCTCGATCGACCCGGATGAGGTGGCGAAATTCTCGGCCATGGCCGCCGAATGGTGGGACCCGCAGGGCAAGTTCAAGCCGCTGCACCGGTTCAACCCGGTCCGGCTGCGCTTCATACGGGAGACGGCAGAGACCCATTTCGGCCTGCCCGCCGGGGCCAAGCGCCCGCTTGAAGGGCTGCGCCTGCTCGATATCGGCTGCGGCGGCGGGCTGGTGGCCGAGCCGATGGCCCGCCTCGGCGCCGCCGTCACCGGCATCGACGCTTCCGAGGCCAATATCAAGACCGCGCTCACCCATGCCGGCGAGCACGGCCTGTCCATCGATTACAGGGCCGGGACGGCCGAGGGCCTGATCGCCGCCGGCGAAGCCCCCTTCGACATCGTGCTGAATCTCGAAGTTGTCGAACATGTCGCCAACCCGCACCAGTTCCTGAAGGATACCGCTTCGCTCGTGAAACCCGGCGGCCTGATGATCATCGCCACGCTCAACCGCACGGCCAAGGCGATGGCCACCGCCATCATCGGGGCCGAATATGTGCTGCGCTGGCTGCCCCGCGGCACGCATGA
This sequence comes from Hyphomonas sp., assembly GCA_036804125.1. Classification (GTDB taxonomy): domain Bacteria; phylum Pseudomonadota; class Alphaproteobacteria; order Caulobacterales; family Hyphomonadaceae; genus Hyphomonas. Next base: position 11,403 of record DAIRTA010000034.1, on the reverse strand, counting down.
GTGGTCGAAATTTGTCACGCCGGAGGAAATCGCCCGCGCCGTCAGCGAGGCCGGCCTCCAAGCCGAGGCGCCCATCGGGGTCAGCTTCTATCCCCTCAGCGGGCAATGGAAGCTCTCAGTTGACACCAACGTCAATTACATGACCGTCGCGACAAGGCCGGCCGGTTGATGGCCCTGCCGTCTCCCGAAACGGTTCATGCCGTCTGGTTCGGGCCGTCCGCCTCTTCGCCGGAGGTTCTGGCCTCGCATGCGCCGCTCTGGTTCAAGGGCGGCGAGGCGTTCGACCGCCTGCTGACAGACCGGTTCCAGCCCTTGCTCGAAACCCTCTCGGCAGGCCCCCTCGCGCAGGACTGGTCCACGCGCGGAGCGAAACAGCGCCTCGCGGCCATCCTTGTGCTCGATCAGATGAGCCGCAATATTTTCCGCGCCAGTCCCCGCGCCTTCGCGCAGGACCTGCTTGCGCTCACCCTTTGCAAGGAAGGGCTCGGCCAGAAGGAAGACAAGGCGCTGTCGGAAGTGGAGCGCGCCTTCTATTACCTGCCATTGGAGCATTCTGAATCATTGCACGACCAGCGCCGCGCCGTTGCGCTTTTCACGGCCCTGCATGAGGACGCCCGGCCGGAATTCCGGGACTTCACCCGGAATACGCTCGATTATGCCCGCCAGCATCTTGAGGTGATCGAGCAATTCGGCCGCTTCCCGCATCGTAATGCTGTGGTCGGACGCGAGAGCACGCCGGACGAGCAGGAATGGCTCGCCGAAGGCGGCGGTTTCTGACACGCGCCGCTGCTCGCCCTATTCGGGCGCAGCGCGCGAGACCGGATCAGGGCTCGACGAGGGTGAAGCTTGCTGGCGGCGCCTCGAGCGCGCCGGACCAGGCCGCCAGCGCCCCGGGATCGCCCTCCAGGCTGGCCGCGCCGGAGGCGAGGAGGTCAGGCAGGCTGACCATCCCGGCCACCATCCCCAGGAAGGCCTGGCGCGGCAGCGTCAGGCTGACAGCGGCCCCGGGGTCCTGATAGCCCGCGCGCGGAAAGGCGGTCGCCGCTCCGGCATCGACCGAGAAGGTCTCGCCGGTATCCGGGAAGGCGAAATTGATCGCAAAAGGCGCCCGGCCAAGGCGCGCGGGCACATAGCGCGCCGCCAGCGCATTGAAGAATTCCGCCGTCGGAATGGCGGCGATGAAATCAGCATTGATCAGGGCACTGCCGGCCGCTGGCGGGCCGAGGCGCAGCTCCTGCGCGGCGGACAGGAAATAGGCCCGCCAGGCCCCGCTCTCGGCCTGGTAGCCGATCTGCTCATAGCTGGCGGCCAGCCAGTCCCGGCCGGGGGTGAAATCCGGTTCGGCAAAGACGAGATTGTTCAGCACCTCCGACGCCCAGCGGTAATCGCCGGCCTCGAAGGCGGCGATGCCGGCGGCCAGCACGGCCTCACGCCCGCCACCCAGCGCCACGAAACGCCGCGCGCGCTCCTCCGGCACATGCAGCACATAATTTGCCGGCACCCCGTCCCACCAGCCGAAATAATACTGGTAGACCGCCTTGGCGTTATGATTGAGCGTGCCGTAATAGCCGCGCATGTGAAACTCCGTGTCCGAACCGGCCGGCTCCGGCAGGTTCTCGGCCACTTCGATGATCGTCGCCCCGGCATTCGCCCGGCGCAGCACCTGGTCATGGGTGTAGCGGTAGACATCGCGCTGGCCGCGCAGGTAGCGCGTCACATTCTCCTGCCCCCAGACCGGCCAGTGATGCGAGCCGAAGGCGAGGTCCGACCGGCCGCCATATTCGAGAAGGACATGATCGATCACCTCGCTCCATTTCAGCGCATTCCGGATCTGCGCCCCGCGCGGCGTAAGCAGGTTATGGAAGGTCGCATTGGCGACCTCGGCCACGCACAGCGCCCGGAATTGCGGCAGGTAGAACATGAACTCCGCCGGCGCCTCGGTCTCGTTCGCATCGATGAACTCGAAGACGATCCCGTCGATCATCCGTGTGCCGCCGGTCATCGGCACTTCCTCAGTCGGCAGGATCAGGCTGACCGTCCCCCGGGACAGGGCCGGGCCAAGCCCGACGCTGACATGATGCTGCGGCCCGATGGGAAGATTATTGCCGAACATCAGCTGCGCCCGGCGTGTCATGTGCGGCCCGGCGATGACGTTCTCACTCACCGCCTCTCGCGTGAACCCCTCCGGCGCGAGGATCGGCACGCCCCGCGCCCGCGCCTCGGCCTCATCGATAACGCCGCGCGCGCCGCCGAAATGGTCGCCATGGCTGTGGGTGTAGATCAGGCCCGTCACGGGCCGCTCGCCGAGCGTGTCATTGACAAGCTTCAGCCCGGCGGCCGCCGTCTCGGTGGACAGCATCGGATCGATGAGGATCCAGCCGGTCTCGCCGCGGATCACGCTCATCACCGAGATGTCATAGCCGCGCACCTGATACAGCCCGTCCATGACCTCATACAGCCCGTGGGCATTGGTCAGCATCGCCTGGCGCCAGAGCGAGGGATTGACGGTGTCCGGAGCATCGCCGCTCAGCCCTTCGAAATCGGCGATCGGGAAAACCACGCCGCCTTCGCTGTCCCGGATGGCGTCGGCCTCGATACGGGCGAGGAAGCCGCGCGAGACCGACTCGAAATCGCGCGGATCATCCAGCGGCAGGCGCGCCGCCAGCGCGGCGTTCGCTGCGCGCGTCGCCGGCATCGCCACCCCGGACGGGGCAGCCGGCGGAAGGGCGGCCACCGGCCCCTCCGCCTGCGGTGTAAGCTGGCAGGCGCCGAGCACGCCCATGGTCAGAAGCAGGGCCGCTCTGGCGGCGGCAGTGTGCAGGCTCATGATGTCCTCCCCTTATTGCGGGAAAGGATGATACCGGCAGGCGCGTCCGTCAATTGGCGGCCGGGGGCTCCCCCGCTGTCGCCTCGATCCGGCGGGCGGTTTCCTCCTGGACGGCGCGGGTGAGGGGATAGCGCCGCGCAATCCAGGCCGCGCCGAAATACAGGAGCGCCGGCAAGAGGCCGAAGACCAGCACAAGCCCGAAGATCGCGCTGTCGGAATTCTCCTGTCCCGGCCGGAAGCCCGCCACCTGCCCGACGATCAGATAGCCGACACCGAAGGCGAGGCTGGAGCCGACCTTGTTGAAGCTCGTCAGCAGGGCATAGAAATTCCCCGCCCGGTTCTGGCCGGTCTCAAGCGCCTGCATTTCCACGATGTCTGCCGTCATCGCCCGGCTGAGGAAAATCGGCGCGCTGAACGGGATGCCTGCAATCATCGAACCGAACAGCAGGAAATTGAAGTCCCCGCCGGGCGCGAGGAGGATGTAGAACAGGAAAGCGGCGCCGGACATCGATACGGCAAAGGCATAGGCCGTGCGTTTCTCTGTCCGCCGGGCCACACGCAGCCAGAACGGCATGGCCACAATCGCCATGATGAAGAACAGCATCAGCGCGAGGCTGGCCTGCGCATCGCTGGCCCGGAAGGCATATTCGGCCACGAACAGGAAATTCGCCGCCGTCACCGAGATGGCGGTGCTGACCATCAGCTCCATCAGCAGAAGGCGCCCGAACACCGGATGGCGCACCGCGCCCAGGAGCGCGCGCAGCTCGAATTTCTCGACAGCCTGGCGCTCCCCTCGCAGGGGCGGATCCGGCACGAAGAAACAGGCAAGCGCCGCCACGATGGGCAACGACACGATCAGCACCCAGCCCATGATCGCCACCTGCCCGAACCGGTCAGCGCGAACACCGATGCCTGCAAGGATCGCCGGGATCGCCAGCAGGAACAGCATCGCAACCACCGAGATGATCTCCGGCCAGAGGAACAGGCGCGAGCGGTCGTCATAATCGCGCGCGATGGCCGGCACCCAGGAGGCGCGCGAGGTCTGGAGCAGGGTGAAGCCGACATAAAAGATCAGCATCCAGAAGATGAAGTATCCCGCTCCTGCGCCGGGCGGCGGCATGTAGACAAAGAATGTCGCAAGCCCCAGCACCGGCACGCACAGGATGATCCAGTGGCGCACCCGGCCGAGCGGCGTGCGGTAGCGGTCGACGAGATAGCCCATCACCGGATCGGTCACGATGTCCCAGAACCGCAGGAGCATGAAGAGAAGCCCGGTCATCTCGAGGCCGAGGCCGACCTCATTGGCATAGAGCGGCGCCAGATAGACGCCGACAGGCAGGCCGACCCCTGCGATCGGCACGCTCAGGGAGGCAAAAGCCAGCACGCGCGGGGTCGAAAGGCGCTTGGTTTCCGGGGTAGCCATGGGTTGCACCCTGCCCCGGATAAAAGTGACGGCCAAGTCATTTTTGGGCGCCCTGCCGCGGCGCCTGTGCTTGACCCGGGCCGGGGGCGGGGCCAACCTCGCCCGAAACCAATGGGAGGCCGCCATGATCCGCAACATCCTGATCGGGATTGCCGCTGTGCTGGCGGTCCTGATTGCGCTCATCCTGTTCCGGACGCTGACCTATGGCGGCGCCCCGGTTGGCGACCGCGTCAGCCTGCCGGAGGCCCCGCCGGTCTCGGCCGAGAGCGCAGCGGAGAACCTCTCCCGCGCGATCCAGTTCCGCACCATCACCCTCGCCCCCGGCGATCCGCGTCCCGGCCAGGAGGGCGAATGGCTCGGCCTGCATGGCTGGCTGGAAGACACCTATCCGGCCGCCCATGCCGCAATGGAAAAAGAGATCGTTCCCGGCACGCTGACCCTGCTCTACACCTGGCCGGGCTCCGACCCGTCCCTGAAGCCGGTGCTCCTGATGGCGCACCAGGATGTCGTGCCGGTGAATATCGGCACCGAGGAGGACTGGACGGGCGCGCCCTTCGCGGGCGAGATCATCGAGGGCTATGTCTATGGCCGCGGCGCGATCGACGACAAGGGCTCGCTCGTCGCGCTGATGGAGGCAGCCGAAGCGCTGGCCGCCTCCGGCTTCCGCCCGCGCCGAACGGTGTATTTCATGTTCGGCCATGACGAGGAGGTCTCCGGCTCCGGCGCGGCGGCCGGAATCGCCCTGCTCAAGGCGCGCGGCGTCGAGCCGGAATTCGCCCTGGATGAAGGCTTCATGATCGTTGACCCCTCGCCGCTGACCAACAAGCGCATGGCCTTCATCGGCATTGCCGAAAAGGGCTATGTCACGCTGGAGATCATCGCGGTGGCAGAAGGCGGGCATTCATCCACGCCGCCGCGCGACTCAGCTGCCGTGCGCCTCGCCCGCGCCGTGGTCGCGCTCGACGAGAACCAGATGAAGGCGGATTTTACCAAGCCGCCGGTCTCGGACCTGTTCCGGGCCGCCGCGCCGGACATGCCCTTCATGACCCGTATGGCCTTCGCCAATCTCTGGCTGTTCGGGGGCATGGTCGAAAGCCAGTTCGCCTCGATCCCGGCGGCGAACGCCATGGTGCGCACGACGACCGCGCCGACCATGCTCGCCGGCTCGGCCAAGGAAAACGTCCTCGCCCAGCGCGCCAGTGCGATGGTCAATTTCCGCATCCATCCCAATAATACCGAGGAGGACATCCTCAACCATGTCCGCCGCGTGACCCGCAACATCGAGGGCATCGAGATCCGGGTCGGCCGGCAGGGCATCCGCGGCGAGGGCGCCTCGCCCGTCTCGCCGACGGATAACCGCGCCTATGCCGTGCTCGCCAGCGTCGCCGAAGCCATCGGCGAGGGCGCGCCGGCCGCGCCGGGGCTGGTCCTTGGCGCAACCGATGGGCGCTATGCCACGGCGATCACGCCGAATGTCTACCGCTTCGCCCCGGCGATCATGACGCCGGACGACCTGACCGGTTTCCATGGCACCAATGAACGCATCTCCGTGGCCAATATGGAACGCCTGGCGCGCGGCTATGCCCAGATCATCCTCGCCATGGATGACTAGTCCGGCGCCGCCTCCAGCGGCGCGGTGAGGTCGATCCGGCGAAGCTCGCGGATCTCCCCGTCGACCAGCTCGCCTTCGACAATTTCGGTATTCATCATGGCCAGCACCCGCCCGCCGGTGAACACCGGGCGCGCATTGCCATACCAGTCGATGCAGGACACTTCGCATTCATACGCCGTCGGCATCGGCGCATCCGGATCGCGCCGCGTCGCTTCCAGCAGGCCGGCATAGCGCAGCCGCCCGCGCGTGTCCGTCTCGACATAGGTGAGGTCGGAAATCTCCGACCACCACCAGAAGCGGTTGGCTGCGTCCGCCTTCGGAATGGTCGGCAGGCCAATCAGGCCGCCGCCATCCGCGCCGATCCGGCTGTTGAAGGCATGGCTCCGGTTCTCGCTTTCATACCGGCCCGGCAGGACCATCGATCCGGAGACCAACGGACGCCGCCTGAGATCGATCAGCGACACGCTGAGCCCCGCCGCATCCCGGTAGCCGGTCAGGGCCATGTAGGGCCCGGCGCGTTCGGCCCTGATCACATCATGCGGAACAGTGACACGCAGCGGCGCGCGCGGATCGGCCACCGGCACGATGATGGCGGTGCTGTCGCCGCGCGGCTCTGCTCCGGCCGCCGGCGGCGCCGTGCCCCAGCCCATGCGCCCGCCATAGACGAGATAGGTCTCGGTGAAGCGCGCCTCATATTCGGCCCGGCCGGGGCCGGGCAGCGGCGTGTAGCGGCGGTCCGGCGCAGCCTCCAGCCGGTCGGAGAGCGCGCTCAGCGGTGTGTCGAAAAAGGTCAGCTGGGCCTCCTCCGGGCGCACCCAGTCGGGACAATCGGCATCGGTCCAGTCGAGAAGGGCCCGGAAGGTGCCGTCATCCATGTCCATCGAGAACTGGTTCTGCGGGCGCCCGCGGACACCGAGCACGCTTGGGCTGGCCCCGTCGATCGGCACCCGCGCGAGCACGGCCGGCACGACCGCGTCGTCAGCGGGCCGCCGGTTGACGCGGCAATCATCGCCGCGCGGCCGCGTATCGATCTCGCGGAAGCGCTCCTCCTGGCTCGGCAGCATCCACAGCCAGACAGCATCGCGCGTGACCAGGAACTCGTAATCTTCCGTCCCCACCATCGCCGTGGACTGGCAGGGCGGGGCCGCCGTGTCGCTTGCACCGGCGATGTCGCAGACCGTGATCGTATGCACTACCGGCTCCAGCACCCTCTGCACCGGCATCCAGATATCGGCCGCGTTGAACAACGCCCGGCCGTCCTCACGCCGCTCGCCCTCACGGCCTTCGCGGCGCCACTCCCGGATCACCGGCGGATCGAAGCGGCTCCACCAGTTGCGGCCCGAGACGAAAACCGGTGTGTGGATGACGAGCTTGCCGTCGATCATCCGCGTCGCATAGTTCGTGGTCGAATAATAATCGTCGGAGGAGATGTAGAAGGTCGCCTCGCGCGTGACCTTGCCCGCCTCGCTGAGCGTCAGCACGGTATATTCGCTGGCATTCTCCCGGTAGGAATAACCGGCGACCAGGATGGTGCGGCCGGACACCAGCATCTCGTCATACCAGGTATCCTCATCGGATGAGCGATAGACATCGGCCCTGTCGGTCAGTCTCAGCCCGGCCTCGCCTTCCTGCATCAGGTCGGCGACAAAGAGGCGGCCATCGAGCAGCACGACGAGGTGGTTGCCGATCTGCTTGATGATGCCGCCCTCATCGACCCCGGCCTTCTGGACATTGGTGATCTCGGGGTTTTCGGCTGAACCCGTGACCGCGATCGCCTCTGCAGGAGCGTCTGCGCCCGGCGGCGGCGGTGGCGGCGGTGGTGGGGGCGGCGGCGGAGCCGGAATGGCGCCCGTCGGCGGCGCGGATTCCGCAACCGGCGCCGACGCATAGACAGGCTCGCCGCGATACCAGCCGACCCCGCGCGCCTCAGCCGCCTTGCGCACCGCGCCCAGCCAGTCGGTGAACTCTTCCTCGCTGCGGAATTTCCGCATGCCGTCCGGGCGCAAGGCGTCAAGCGCGGGATCAGAATGGGCCGGAACACTCAAATCCTGATCGGGCAGCGTCAGCTCTGAAAACCGGACCGGCTCTATCCCGGCCTCCGGCGCGGCCGGGCCTTTCCAGGGCAGATAGGCGCACCCTGCCAGCAGGACGGCGCCTGTGAGCAAACCTAACGCATTTCTCATTTTCGTGATTCCTCCCACATTTCAGAGCACTAACCGACCCAATCGCGGCAGAGTGATGGCAAACGCGCTGGCCCCGCTTGCGCGCGGCCCGCTTCCTTGGTTTCCAATACAGTGTTCCGCAATCTGGTGCAGGGGCTGCACTGGCAGGGCTTTACCGGCCTTGCAGGCTGCTTCCGGCTGGACGGGACGAAACCGGCAAGGGGTAGAGAGTGATGGCGTTCGAGGGCAAGACGCAGGTGGCTGAAAAACCTGTTGAGACAGAAATCCGCAATTCGGGCCGGCGATGCTTCGTCATCCTGCCCTATAGCGGATCGGACGGGCCAAGCCCGCCGGTCAATTTCGAAAGCGTGTTCGAGGATCTCATCCGCCCAGTGCTGGACGAGCTCAATCTCGAATGCATCCGCGCCGACCGGGTCAGCCGGTCCGGCCTGATCCACAAGGAGATGATCGAGAACATCATCAGCGCCGATATCGTGATCGCGGATGTGACCATGGGCTCGCCGGATGTCTTCTTCGAGCTCGGCATCCGCCAGACCGCGCGGCGCGCCGGCACGGTCGTGCTGCGCCATGCCCGCTCGGAGATCCCTTTCAATATCACCGGCGTGCGCGCCATCGATTATGATCTCGACCGGCGTGACGCGGGCCGCGAGCAGGTGCTGGAAGACTGCCGCGCGCTGCTGCGCACGCATATCCGCAACAGCCTGGAGACCGGCAGCGTGGACAGCCTTGTCCATAATCTCATGCCCGAACTGCGTGTCGATGTGCCCGGCCGCGTCCTGCCCGAGCGGCGCTATTTCCTCTACCGCCTGCCAAGCCCAGGCGTGAACGGGCCGCGCGCGCCGAAATATCTCGAGATCGTCACCGGCGACATCGCTGATGTCGATGACATCGATGCCTGGGTAAACCCCGAGAACACGCGGATGGAACTCGGCCGGCTGCATGACGATTCGGTCTCGGCGGCGATCCGCTATCTCGGCTCTCGGCGCAACCGCCATGGCTTCGTGCGCGATGATGCCGTCGCCCGGATGCTGCGCTCCAAGGTCGGGCGCCACCAGCGCACCGGCATCGAGCCGGCCACCACCGTGCTGACCCGGCCGGGCGCGCTGGCCCGCTCCAACCGGGTGCGCCTGCTCGTGCATGTCGCCGCCTTCCAGGGCGAACCGGGCCGCGGCTATGGCCTGATCGGGGCTTACCGCAAATGCGTCACCAACGCCCTTGCCGCGATCGACAAGCACAATGCCGGGCTCGGCACGAAGCTCAATGCGCGCAACACCATCCGCTCCGTCCTGATCCCGCTGTTCGGCAGCCAGAGCACCGGCGAAAGCCCGCATGAGCGCGTGCAGGGCCTCGTCGCGACCGCCCATCAATACCTGGCCAACTGGCCGGACTCCAAGATCGAGCGCATCGCCTTCCTCGCCTATACCCAGAGCGATCTCGAACTCTGCCAGTCGGCCCTGTTCCGGCTCGGGCTGAAATACACCTCCGGCCCGCGCGGCCAGGCGCGATCGGCCGGCCCGGCCTGAGCGCCAGGTTGATTTCACGAGAGGTGTTTCGTGCTAGCATGGCACATAAGGGACTATTGCCATGCCCAGCGAACAGGCTGCACCGCCACCAAAACGCGCCCGATGGGGCAAGTTGCGCATGCTCGTTGCGGCCTTTCTGATCTCTCTTGCGTTAGGCTGGGTTTTCGAGCGGATCACGGATCCGGAGACACTGGCAAGCGCACACCGCGCCCAGACCGGCTGGATCGCCTCCGCCGAGGCCGCACAGCCGCTCGCCCTTGGCAGCCTCTATCTCAGCGAACTGAACCGTCACAGCACAACAGAGCGCGGGGGCATTGTTTCCCTGCCCCTGGCTTTTCTCACGACCTGCCGCGACCTCTTCCGCGAAGGTCGGCTCTGGAGCCTCACCCTTGTTTTTCTGGCCGGGCTGAGCCTCGCCCTCTACAACGCCCAGCGCTCCCAAGGCCGGACCTTCTTCTATGACAACCTCATGGCCAACCTCCTTGGGGCCCCGCTGGTGATCATTGCGGCCGCCAGCCTCATCAGCCTCGCCACATGGGGCCTCATGCTCGGCGCCCTCTATCTGCTGAGCGGCGTCACCCAGTTCGCAGCGGCCTCGGCCGGCGCCACTGGCGTTGCCGGCTTCTGCTGGTATTGTTTCGCCAAGCTCGCGGAGAAAGGCGCTGAGACAGCCATCACACCACGGGCTTGATCGCACGCGCAGCTTCCGGCGCGCCAGTAATTGTGCAATTCGCTGCCCCGCGGCAAATACACATCTTGCGGCGTTAAGCCTTTTTCAGCACTATATGTGGTGTCTGAGACGCTCGATGCGCATAGAAGAGGATCTCGCTCATGGCTGACGGAATGACACAACGGCCCGGCCTGCTCACCCCGAGCCATGCCTACAAGCCCTTCCGCTATGAATGGGCCTATGAGGCGTGGAAGCGCCAGCAGCAGGTCCACTGGATGCCGGAGGAGGTGCCCCTCGGCGAGGACTGCAAGGACTGGGCTGTGAAGCTCTCGGATGAGGAGCGCAACCTGCTGACCCAGATCTTCCGCTTCTTCACCCAGTCGGATGTCGAGGTCGGCGCCAATTACATGACCAATTACATGCCGCTGTTCAAGCCGACCGAGGTGTCGATGATGCTGGCGGCCTTCTCCAACATGGAGACGATCCATATCGCGGCCTATGCCCTGCTGCTCGAGACCATCGGCATGCCGGACACCGAATTCTCCGCCTTCATGGAATACAAGGAGATGGCCGACAAGCATGACTATCTCGGCCAGTTCGGCGTCGGGACCTATGAGGACATCGCCGTCTCGATGGCGGTCTTCGGCGCCTTCACCGAAGGCCTGCAGCTGTTCGCCAGCTTCGCCATGCTGATGAACTTCCCGCGCTTCAACAAGATGAAGGGCATGGGCCAGATCGTCACCTGGTCGATCCGCGACGAGAGCCTGCATTGCGAGGGCATGATCAAGCTGTTCCATACTTTCTGCGCCGAGACCGGAGTGATGAACGACACGCTGCGCGAGAAGATCCGCGAATGCTGCCGCACGGTCGTGACGCTGGAGGACAAGTTCATCGAGCTCGCCTTCCAGATGGGCGCGGTCGAGGGCATGACGCCGGATGATATCAAGAACTATATCCGCTATATCGCCGACTGGCGCCTGAAGCAGCTGAAGCTCGAGCCGGTCTACGGCATCGACACCCACCCGCTGCCCTGGCTCAGCGAGATCCTCAACGGCGTCGAGCATGCCAATTTCTTCGAACAACGCGCCACGGAATATTCCAAGGGTGCCACCCGCGGCGACTGGCACGGCGATGACGGCGTCTGGAGCCGCTTCGACCAGCGCCG